>JALYHO010000085.1 GCA_030776545.1 Pseudomonadota bacterium
TCCCTGGCCAGCGGCGAGCGCAAGGCGGTGCTGCTTGGCAACGCCGCGGCCCAGCATCCGCAAGCCACCACGCTGCTGGCCCTGGCGAACTGGATCGGCGCGCAGACCGGCGCCAGCGTCGGCTACCTGACCGAGTCCGCCAACACGGTCGGCGCCCAACTCGTCGGTGCGTTGCCTCGCAACGGTGGGCTCGATGCCGGTCGCATGCTCGGCGGGACGGCGCTCAAGGCCTGCTTGCTGCTCGACGTCGATCCGGCCCTCGACGCTGCCGATGCCAACGCCGCCACCGCCGCCCTGCGCGCCGCCGAAATGGTGGTCGTGATGTCGCCGTTCAAGACCGCCGCCCACGACGTGGCCGATGTCCTGCTGCCGATCTCCCCCTTCACCGAGACCTCCGGCACCTTCGTCAACGCCGAAGGCCGGGTCCAGAGCTTTCACGGCGTCGTCAAGCCGCGCGCAGACACGCGCCCGGCGTGGAAGGTGCTGCGGGTGCTCGGCAACATGATGGCGCTGCAGGGTTTCGACTTCGAGACCTCGGAAGAGGTGCGTGCAGAGGCGCTCGGCGACCTCTCGACTCTGGCCGCCCGCCTCGACAACACGGTCTCGTCCGAGCTGCCCACGCCGGCCGTCGCAGCCCGCGACCCGGAGGGCTGCGAGCGCATCGCCGACGTTCCCATCTATGCCGGCGACTCGCTGGTGCGCCGCGCCGCGGCGCTCCAGATGACGACCGACGCCCGGCCGCCCGTGGCGCACCTGCCCGAGGGGCTCTGGACGCGGCTCGAACTCGCGCCCGGAGCCAAGGTGCGGGTGGCGCAGGGGGGTGCTGATGCGGTGCTGCCCGCCGTGCTCGATCTGACGTTGGCAGCCAACACCGTGCGCGTGCCGGCGGGCCATCCCGACACCTCGGCCCTGGGTGCGATGTTCGGCGTTCTGACCGTCGAGAAGGCGTGAGCATGGACAGCATCACCGCGTTCGGCTCCACGCACCTGGGCGCGTTCTGGCCCGTCATCTGGACCGTCGTCAAGATCGTTCTGCTGGTCCTGCCCTTGATGATCTGCGTCGCGTACCTGACCCTCTGGGAACGCAAGGCGATCGGCTGGAGCCAGATCCGCCCCGGCCCGAACCGGGTCGGGCCGCTCGGGCTGCTGCAGCCCATCGCCGATGCCGTCAAGCTGATCTTCAAGGAAATCATCGTTCCCACCGCGGCCAACAAGCCGCTCTTCTTTCTCGGCCCGATCATGACCATCATGCCGGCGCTGGCGGCCTGGGTGGTGATCCCGTTCGGCCCCGACGCGGCGCTGTCCAACCTCAATGCGGGCCTCCTGCTTTTGATGGCGATCACCTCGGTCGAGGTGTATGGCGTGATCATTGCCGGCTGGGCCTCCAATTCGAAGTACGCGTTCCTGGGCGCCCTGCGCGCCTCGGCGCAGATGGTGAGCTACGAGATCGCGATCGGCTTTTGCCTGGTCGTGGTGCTGATGGTGACGGGCAGCCTCAACGTGAGCGACGTCGTGCTCGGGCAGGGCAAAGGGATGTTGGCGGCCCACGGCCTCACGTTCCTGTCATGGAACTGGCTGCCCCTGCTGCCGATCTTCATCGTGTTCTTCATCTCCGGACTGGCCGAGACCAATCGGCATCCGTTCGACGTCGTCGAAGGCGAATCGGAAATCGTCGCCGGGCACATGGTCGAGTACTCGGGCATGGCGTTCGCCATGTTTTTCCTGGCCGAGTACGCCAACATGATCCTCGTCTCCGCGATGACGGTCGTCATGTTCCTGGGCGGCTGGTTCGCGCCGATCTCGTTCGGGCTCTTCGGCATGGCCACGCCCGAGTGGATCGAAAGGAGCGCCTGGTTCTGGAACTGGTTCTGGCTGTTCGGCAAGACCTTCTGCGTGGTCACCGTCTTCCTCTGGGTGCGGGCCAGCTTTCCACGCTTTCGGTATGACCAGATCATGCGGCTCGGCTGGAAGATTTTCATCCCGGTCACGCTGGTGTGGCTGCTGGTCGTGGGGCTGTGGATCCAGTCCCCGTTCAATATCTGGAACTAAGGAGGCGAGCCCATGGCAACCACTACCGCATCGTCACCCGTCCGCAATTTTTTCTCCAGTTTCTTGCTGGCCGAATTGTTCAAGGGCATGGCGCTGACCGGGCGCCACTTCTGGTCGCGCAAGATCACCATTCAGTTTCCGGAAGAGAAGACGCCGCTCAGCCCGCGCTTTCGCGGCCTGCACGCCCTGCGCCGCTACGAGAACGGTGAGGAACGCTGCATTGCGTGCAAGCTGTGCGAGGCGGTGTGTCCGGCCTTGGCCATCACGATCGAATCGGAAGTGCGCGACGACGGCTCGCGTCGCACGACGCGTTATGACATCGACCTGACCAAATGCATTTTTTGCGGCTTTTGCGAAGAAAGCTGTCCGGTCGATTCGATCGTCGAGACCCACATTTTCGAGTACCACGGCGAAAAGCGCGGCGACCTGTATTTCACCAAGGACATGCTGCTGGCCGTGGGTGACCGCTACGAGCCCGAAATCGCCAAGGCCAAGGAGAAGGACGCCAAGTACCGCTGAGCCCTCGGCCCGGCGGTTCGGCCGCGGGGGCGAGAGGCCCCGTCGCACCACACCACCATGATCGATACCGCGCTTTTCTATATTTTTTCAGCGATATTGCTGTTCGCATCGTTTCGCGTGATCACCGCGCGCAGCCCGGTGTACGCAGCGCTCTTCCTGGTGCTTGCCTTCTTCAATGCGGCCTGCATCTGGATGCTGCTGCAGGCCGAATTCCTGGCGATCGTGCTGGTGCTCGTCTATGTCGGCGCGGTGATGGTGCTGTTCCTGTTCGTCGTGATGATGCTGGACGTCGGTTCGGAGGCCATGCGGGAAGGGTTTTGGACCCATTTTCCGGTGGCCGCATTGGTCGGTGTGGTCATCGCGCTGGAAATGGCGGCGGTGCTCTTGCCCGGTTTCCGGGTCACCGAGGCCCCCGCAGCCGACGCCGCGGCGCTGCAACTGGGCAACACCAAGCTGCTGGGCATCGAGGTCTACACCCGCTACCTCTATCCGCTGCAGATCGCCGCCGTCCTGTTGCTGGTGGCGATCATCGCGGCCATCGCGCTGACCTTGCGCAAGCGCAAGGATTCCAAGTATCAGAACCCCTCGGAACAGGTGAAGGTGCGCCCCGCCGACCGGATGCGCCTGGTCAAGATGCAGCCCGAAGTGGAGGCCGCCGATCCCCTTCCCGTGGTCCCCCCTGCCTCCGGAGGCACGCGATGAGCACGCTGACACTCGGCCACTATTTGTCGCTGGGCGCGATCTTGTTCGCGCTGTCGGTGATCGGCATTTTTCTCAACCGCAAGAACCTGATCGTGCTGCTGATGGCGATCGAGCTGATGCTGCTCGCGGTCAACCTCAATTTCGTGGCGTTCTCGCACTACCTGCCGCTCGAGGCCAACCGCATGGCCGGGCAGGTGTTCGTGTTTTTCATCCTCACCGTCGCCGCTGCCGAGTCGGCGATCGGCCTGGCCATCCTGGTCGTGCTGTTTCGCAATCGCGCCACGATCAATGTCGACGAACTCGACGCACTGAAGGGCTGACTTCCCATGGCAGCACAACTCTCCGCGACCGCGCTGCTGGTCGTCCCGCTGGCCCCCCTGGTCGGCGCCGTCGCCGCCGGCCTGTTCGGCCGGCAGATCGGTCGCAAAGGGGCGCACTGGATCACCTGCCTCGGCGTCGCGATCGCCTTGCTGATTTCGCTTCAGACCCTGTGGGCGGTCCTGGACGGCGCCCGCTACAACCAGACCGTCTACGAATGGATGAACGTCGGCGGCCTGAAGATGGAGGTCGGGTTCCTGGTCGACGGCTTGACGGCGATGATGATGTGCGTGGTGACCTTCGTCTCGCTCATGGTGCACATCTACACCATCGGGTACATGGCGGACGACCCCGGCTACCAGCGCTTTTTCAGCTACATCTCGCTCTTCACCTTTTCGATGCTGATGCTCGTGATGAGCAACAACTTCCTGCAGCTTTTCTTCGGCTGGGAAGCGGTCGGACTGGTGTCCTATCTCCTGATCGGTTTTTGGTACACCCGGCCCACGGCGATCTTCGCCAACATGAAGGCCTTCCTGGTGAACCGGGTCGGCGATTTCGGCTTCATCCTGGGCATCGGCCTGATCGTCGCTTACGGCCACACCCTGAACTATGGCGAGGCCTTCGCACTCGCCCCTGAGCTCGCGAAGAAAGCGTTCGACTGGCCGCTCTTCGGTGGGCAGTGGCTGCTGATCACCGTGACCTGCATCTGCCTCTTCATCGGGGCGATGGGCAAGAGCGCGCAGTTTCCCTTGCACGTCTGGCTGCCCGATTCGATGGAGGGCCCCACGCCCATCTCGGCCCTGATCCATGCCGCGACCATGGTGACCGCCGGGATCTTCATGGTGGCCCGGATGTCGCCGCTCTTCGAGTGGTCGGACACCGCGCTTTCGTTCGTGCTGGTGATCGGGGCCATCACGGCCCTCTTCATGGGCTTTCTCGGCATCATCCAGAACGACATCAAGCGGGTCGTGGCGTACTCGACGCTCTCGCAGCTCGGCTACATGACGGTGGCGCTCGGTGCCTCGGCCTATTCGGTCGCGGTGTTCCACCTGATGACGCACGCGTTCTTCAAGGCGCTCCTCTTCCTCGGTGCCGGCTCGGTGATCATCGGCATGCACCACGACCAGGACATCCGCAACATGGGGGGCCTGCGCAAGTACATGCCGATCACCTGGCTCACCTCGCTGGTGGGGTCGCTGGCGCTGATCGGAACACCGTTCTTCGCCGGGTTCTACTCCAAGGACACCATCATCGAAGCGGTCCACGAGAGCCACCTGTGGGGCTCGGGGTTCGCGTACTTCGCGGTCGCCGCCGGTGTCTTCGTCACCGCGCTCTATTCATTTCGCATGTATTTCCTGGTTTTCCACGGCAAGGAGCGGTTCCGCCACAAGCCGTTCCCGGGCGAACACGACCACCATGACGACGCCCATGGCCACGGCGCGTCCCACGAACCGCACGAGTCGCCTGCGGTGGTCTGGTTGCCCCTGGTCGCGCTGGCGATTCCGTCGGTCGTCGCCGGCTATCTCGTCGGGCCGATGATCTACGGTGAATTCTTCCAGGGGGCCATCACGATCCATGCCGAGGCCCACTCCGGCATGGAAGAGCTCGCCAAGGAGTTCCATGGCGTGCTGCCGATGACCCTGCATGCGTTCACCTCCTTGCCCTTCTGGCTCGCGTTGGCCGGGGTGGCGGTGGCGTACTGGTTCTACATGCTCAACCCGGCGATTCCGACCGCGATCAAGGCACGCGCCGGTTTCCTCTACCGCCTGCTCGAAAACAAGTACTACCTCGACTGGTTCAACGAGCACGTGCTCGCGCGACTGGCCCGTGGAACCGGTCGGGCGCTCTGGAAAGGTGGCGACCAGGGGGTGATCGACGGCTTCCTCATCAATGGCACCGCGCACGAGGTCGGCGCGCTGGCACAGATCGGACGCCGACTGCAAAGCGGCTACCTCTACTTTTATGCGTTGGTCATGATCGTCGGTGTGATCGGATTGATGACCTGGCAGCTCTGGCCGTACCTGCTCGGCGTGGCGCCGAAGTAACCGCCCTCCCGGAGAACAAGAACATGGGTTTGTTGAGTTTCGCGATCTGGCTGCCGATCCTGACCGGGGTGGCACTGCTCGCGTTCGGGGGCGAGCGCCGCGCTCCCATGGTGCGTTGGCTGGCCCTGCTGGCCGCCGTGGTGAGCTTGTTGGTCACCTTGCCGCTCATCACGGGTTTCGACACCGGCACGGCGGCCATGCAGTTCGTCGAACGCGGCGACTGGATCGAGCGTTTCAACGTGCACTACCACGTCGGGGTCGACGGCCTGTCGATGTGGTTCGTGCCCCTGACGGCCTTCATCACGGTGATCGTGGTGGTCGCCGCCTGGGAAGTGGTGACCGACCGCGTGAACCAGTACATGGGCGCGTTCCTGATCCTGTCGGGCCTGATGGTGGGGGTATTCGTCGCCCTCGACGGACTGCTGTTCTATGTGTTCTTCGAAGCCACGCTCATTCCGATGTACCTGATCATCGGGGTCTGGGGCGGGCCGCGACGCGTCTACGCGGCGTTCAAGTTCTTCCTCTATACGCTGGCCGGTTCGCTGCTGATGCTGGTCGCGCTGATCTACCTGTACTACTCCTCCGGTGGCAGCTTCGACATCCTCACCTGGCAGAAGCTCCCGCTCGGCATGTCGGCGCAGAGCTATCTCTTCTTCGCCTTCTTGCTCGCGTTCGCGGTCAAGGTGCCGATGTGGCCGGTCCACACCTGGCTGCCCGACGCCCACGTCGAGGCGCCGACCGGCGGCTCGGTGGTGCTGGCCGCGATCATGCTGAAGTTGGGGTGCTACGGCTTCTTGAGGTTTTCACTGCCCATCACGCCGGATGCCTCCCACCACTGGTCCAACTTCATGATCGCGCTGTCGCTGATCGCGGTGGTCTATATCGGCCTGGTGGCCCTCGTGCAGCAGGACATGAAAAAGCTGGTGGCGTACTCGTCCATCGCGCACATGGGTTTCGTGACCTTCGGATTCTTTATCTTCAACGAGCTCGGTGCCTCGGGCGGCATCGTCCAGATGGTCTCGCACGGGTTCGTGTCCGGGGCGATGTTCCTGTGCATCGGCGTGCTCTACGACCGGGTCCATTCGCGCGAGATCGCCGCGTACGGCGGGGTCACCAACACGATGCCCAAGTTCGCGGCCTTCGCGGTGCTGTTCGCGATGGCCAACTGCGGACTGCCCGGCACGGCCGGTTTCGTGGGCGAGTGGATGGTGATCCTCGGGGCGGTGCAGACCAATTTCTGGCTCGGCTTCGTCGCCGCGACGGCGCTGATTTCGGGCGCCGCCTACACGCTCTGGATGGTCAAGCGGGTCTACTTCGGGCCGGTCACCAACGACCACGTCCGCGCCCTCAAGGACATCAACGCCCGGGAATTCGGGATGCTGGCGGTGCTGGCGGCCGCGGTGCTCTTCATGGGCCTCTATCCGAAGCCCTTCACCGACGTGATGCATGTCTCCGTCGACCAACTGCTGAAGCAGACCGCGCTCAGCAAGATTCCCACCCCCGGACCGGGCGAAGCGCCATGAACCCTATGAATTGGTCGGCCGTGCGACCGGAGATGTTCCTGCTGCTGATGGCGTGCGTCGTCGCACTCGTCGATTTGTGGGTCGTCCACGCGGAGCGCTTGCCGACCTACCTGCTCACCCAGGCGACACTGGCCGTGGTCGCGGTGATGCACCTGCTCGCTTTCGATGCGGGCAACACCGTCTATGCGATGCAGCGCATGGTCGTGGCCGATCCGATGGGCGAACTGCTGGGCTTGTTCGCGACGATCGCCACCATGGTGTCCTTGGTCTACGCGCGGCCTTATGCCGCCGAACGCGACATGCTCAAAGGGGAGCTGTTCTCGCTCACGCTGTTCTCGCTGCTGGGCATCGAGGTGATGCTCTCGGCCAACAACTTCCTGGTGATCTACCTGGGGCTGGAGCTGATGACGCTCAGCCTCTATGCCCTGACGGCCATGCGCCACGATCACGCCGACGCCACCGAGGCGGCGATGAAGTATTTCGTTCTGGGCGCGCTGGCCAGCGGATTCCTGCTGTACGGCCTCTCCATGATGTATGGAGCCACCGGTTCGCTCGAGATCGGCGAGGTCTACCGCGCCATCGGCAGCGGCGCGATCAACCGCCAGGTGATGATCCTCGGGGTGGTGTTCATCGTCGCGGGCCTGGCCTTCAAACTCGGCGCGGTGCCGTTCCACATGTGGGTGCCCGACGTCTACCAGGGGGCGCCCACCGCGGTGACGCTGCTGATCGGCGGGGCGCCCAAGCTGGCCGCCTTCGCGATCACCATCCGGCTGCTGGTCGAGGGCATGTCGGGCCTCACGGTCGACTGGCAACAAATGATGGTGCTGATCTCGGCCGGGTCGATGCTGCTGGGCAACGTGGTGGCCATCGCACAGACCAACCTCAAGCGCATGCTGGCCTACTCCAGCATCGCCAACATGGGCTTCATGCTGCTGGGTCTGTGCCCCGGCGTGGTCTACAACAACACCTTGTCCGCGGGCAATTCCTACACCTCGTCGATGTTCTACATCGTGACCTACGTGCTGACGACGCTTGGCACCTTCGGCATGATCATGCTCCTTGCCCGCAACGGGTTCGAGGCCGAGGAGATCGACGACATGAAGGGACTGGCCAAGCGCAGCCCGTGGTTCGCGCTCGTGATGACGATTTTCATGCTCTCGCTCGCCGGCTTGCCACCGACCGTGGGGTTCTACGCCAAGCTCTCGGTCCTGCAGTCGCTGGTGTCGACCAACGTGACCGGGTACGTGTATTTCGCCGTCGTCGCGGTGGTGCTCTCGCTCATCGGCGCCTACTATTACCTGCGCGTGATCAAGGTGATGTATTTCGACCCGGCCGCGGATGCGCGGCCGATCCACGGCAGCCTGGAAGTCCGCACCGTCCTTTCACTCAACGGCATCGCGGTGCTCGCCTTCGGAATCTTGCCGGGCGGTCTGATGGCCGTGTGCGCCCAGGCCATCGTCAAGGCCCTGGCCACCTGAGCGTGCCGACATGGCCACTTCCGCCGCCGTCTGGCTGGTGCTCCTGATCGCGCTCACGGCCGCGAATCTGCCGTTCGTCAACGAACGCCTTTTCGTGGTGGGCCCGGTGCGCTCGCCCAAGGCCCTCGGCTGGCGAATGGTCGAGCTGTTCGCGGGGTGGGGTGCGACCCTGGGTGTCGGTGTCGCGCTCGAGGCGCGTGCCGGGCAGGTCCAGCCGCAAGGATGGGAGTTCTACGTGGCGCTCGGTTTTGCATTCCTGACGTTCGCCTTCCCGGGGTTCGTCTGGCGTTACCTGCGCCGGGGCCGATGAGCGCGCCAGGCCCCGGCGACGAGCGACTGCGCGAGCACACGCAAGACTCGCAGCAGGTCTACCGCGGCCATTTTCTCGACGTGCGGCGCGACCGGGTGCGCTTGCCGGACGGCGGCAGTGCCGCCCGGGAGTACATCGTGCATCCCGGGGCGGTCATGGTCGTGCCGCTGCTCGACGATGGCCGCGTCGTGGTCGAGCGCCAATGGCGCTACCCGCTGGCGCGCGCCATGCTCGAGTTTCCGGCCGGAAAACTCGACGCCGGCGAGCAGCCCTGGGCCTGCGGTATCCGGGAGCTGCGGGAGGAAACGGGCTACCGCGCCGCGGAGTGGGCCCGGGCCGGGATCATGCACAACGCCATCGCCTATTCCACCGAAGGCATCGAAGTCTGGTTCGCACGCGGGCTGCAGGCAGGCGAGGCGGCGCTCGACGAGGGCGAATTTCTCGAGGTGAGCGGGATGTCGGTGCGTCAGCTCGTCGAATTGGCCCAGGCCGGCGAACTCACCGACGCCAAGACCCTCGTCGGGCTGCTTTGGCTGCAGAATTGGCAGGCGGGGCATTGGCCCCTGACCTGGCAGCCTGCACCATGACCCTCCCCTTCGAGACCGCGCCATGAAGGTTCTGAATCTGCGCTGCGCGCACGATCATCGCTTCGAAGGCTGGTTCGCCTCCGACGCCGATTTTCTGACGCAGCAGCAGAGCGGCGCGATCGGTTGCCCTTTTTGCGACGACAAAGACGTGAACCGCCTGCCCAGCGCGCCGCGCCTCAATACCCTCACGACGCGCGGCGAAACCGCCGTGGCACCGGGACCTGCCGAGTTGGCCCAAGCCCGGGCGCAGGGCAAATGGCTGCGGGCGATGCGCGACGTCATCGCCAAGACCGAGGATGTCGGCGACCGCTTCACCGAAGAAGCGCGCCGCATCCACTATGGCGAAGCCGAAGAACGCGGCATCCGCGGTCGCGCCACGCAGCAGGACGCGCAGGCCCTGCGCGACGAGGGCATCGACGTGATGCCGCTGGCGCTCCCCGAGAGCGTGACGGGGTCGCTGCAGTAGCAGACGCTGTCGGAGCGCAGGCCCCCCGGAGGGAGCTTCGATGACGCCCGGCAGGGCGCCCGGGCGTCACAACACGCGACCCGGATTCATCACGTTGTGCGGATCGAGCGCTTGTTTGATGGCCCGCATGATCCCCAAGGCGACGGGTGATTTGCGCTGCGCGAGTTCGCCACGCTTGAGGGCTCCGATCCCATGTTCCGCCGAAAACGACCCCCCATGGTCGCGAACCAGGTCGAACACGAGCGTGTTGACGGGATGCTCGTGGCTGGCCAGGAATTCGGCACCATCGGCCTGCGCCGGTGCCTGGACGTTGTAGTGCAGGTTGCCGTCGCCCAGGTGGCCGTAATTGACCAGGCGTATGCCGGGGTAGGCGTGGTGCAGCGCCGCGTCGGCGGCGGCGACGAAGGCGGCGATGCGCGAGACCGGGAGCGAGACGTCGTGCTTGATGTTCTGCCCTTCGAGCGCTTGAGCCAGCGGAATCGCTTCGCGCAGTTGCCACATCGCCTTTGACTGATCGATGCTTGCGGCGACCGCGGCATCGGTGATCACCCCTTGCTGCAGGGCGCTTTCGAGCACACCGACGAAAAGCGCCTGGGCATGGGCTTCGCTCTCGCTGTCGGATTGCTCCAGCAGCACCGTCCAGTCGCCGAGGGGCAGGGGCTGGGCGAGCTGCGGCATGCGCTGCCGCACCAAGGCGAGTGCCTGGCGACCCATGACCTCGAAGCCCGTGAGTCCGTCGCCCAGGCGCTGCCGAGCCGACTGCAGCAACTGCACGGCGCTGTCCAGGGAAGGCACCGCGGCGAGCGCCGTGAGGATGGCAGCGGGGCGTGGATAGAGCTTGAGCGTGGCAGCGGTGATGACGCCGAGCGTGCCTTCGCTGCCGATGAACAGGTCGCGCAGGTCGTAGCCGGTGTTGTCCTTGCGCAGGCCACTCAGGCCGTCCCAGACCTCGCCGCCGGCGGTGACCACCTCCAGGCCGAGGCAGAGTTCGCGCGCATTGCCATAACGCAGCACCTGGGTGCCTCCGGCGTTGGTGCCGAGGTTGCCACCCACCGTACAGCTGCCCTGGGCGGCGAGACTGAGCGGATAGAGCAGCCCCTGGGCGGCGGCAGCGTCCTGCGCGGCCTGAAGCACGCAGCCGGCGTCGACCGTCAGCGTGAGGTTGGCGGCATCGAGCGCGCGGATGCGATTCATCCGTGTCAGGCTCAGCAGGATCTGGGTGCCGCTGGCGTCGGGGACCGACCCGCCGACCAGTCCCGTGTTTCCTCCCTGCGGCACGATCGCGACGCCGCGCGCCGCGCACGCCCGGACGACCGCGGCGACCTGTGCCGTGCTCGCAGGCCGTACCACGGCGAGTGCACGGCCCCGGAATCGCTTGCGCCAGTCGAGTTCCCAGGCGCTGAGGTCGCCGTCGGTGCGGACCTGGTCGGCACCGACGACGGCGCGCAGCGCGTCGAGCAGTCCGGGCGGGCTCATCGGGGGCCCTCGGCCGTGGACAGCGCGCCATGACGAAGGCGCCAGCGCACGTGTGCGCCGCAGGCGACGAAGAGCACCAGGCAAAGCGCGATCTCGACCCACGCCAGCGTGGCCCCTCGGCCGCGGTCGCTGGCCGCGCGGACCACCCCCTCGGTGACATAGAGCCACACCATCAGGCTGAGCCATCGGTAGGTGTACATGCGTCGACGCAGCAGCCCCGGCAGCGGCAGCAGCAGCGGCACCACCTTGAGGGCGAGGGTGCGCTGGCCGGTGGGTGCCAGCCACAGTTCCCAGGCCAGTCCGAGCGCGATCAAGGCAAGGACGCTGCCGACGGCCGCCGCGCGGGTCCAGGCGATCGGCGCAGCGAGAGGGGCGGGCGGGGGTGCAGACATCGCTGGCTATGATGCCAGCAATGAACCTGAAGACCGCGACGCGGTCGGCGCTGCACGAGCAACTGCCCGGCCTGGTCCAGACCCTGCAAGCCTGGCCCTGGCTCGAGACCCTGCGCACCTTGCGCATCCGCTTTCGGGAAGATCGCCTCGGATTGACCGCGGGCAGCCTGACCTTCACGACCCTGATCTCGCTGGTGCCGCTGCTCACCGTGATGCTGGCGGTCTTTTCAGCCTTCCCGATGTTCGCGCGATTCCAGGACGCGCTGCAAAGGTACTTCCTGCAGAGCCTGGTGCCGCCCGGCATCGCCCACGAGGTGCTGAATCAACTCACGCAATTCGCAGCCAAGGCCAAAGGGGTCGGCAGCATCGGGTTGGCCTTGCTGTTCTTCGCCGCGCTGGCGCTGATGCTCACGATCGACCGAACGCTCAACGCGATCTGGCGGGTGCGCAAGCCGCGCCCGATCGCCCAGCGCGTCCTGGTCTACTGGTCGGCCGCGACCCTGGGGCCTCTGGTGCTGGGCGTGAGCCTGAGCATCACGTCGTACGCGGTCTCGGCGTCGAGTGGGGTGGTCGCGGTCATGCCGGGCGGTGTCGCGCTGGTGCTCTCGGTGCTCGAGTTCGTGCTGCTGGCCGCTGCACTGGCGGGACTTTTCCACTATGTTCCGAATACGCACGTTCGCTGGCGCCATGCCATCGCGGGCGGGGTGTTCAGCGCTGCCGGCTTCGAACTCGCCAAGAAATGCCTGAGCTGGTATTTGCAGACCGTCCCCACCTATACGGTGATCTATGGCGCGCTGGCTGCGGTCCCCATTTTCTTGATCTGGATCTACGTCGCCTGGGTCGTGGTGTTGCTCGGTGCCGTGATCGCAGCCTATGCCCCGAGCCTGAAACTGCGTGTCCAGCGCTGGCCCGACGGCCCTGGTGCGCGGCTGCAGCTCGCCCTTGTCGTCCTGCGCGAACTCGGCGCGGCGCTGTCGCGGGGAGAACGGGGTCTGGGTCTCGGGAGCCTCGCCGCGTCGATGCGCATCGACCCGCTGCAGATCGAACCCATCCTCGACATGCTGGTCGCATTCGACTGGGTCGGGCGGCTCGACGAGATCGACGACCCGCGTTTCGTGCTCCTCTGCGATCCCGCGCGGACTCCCGCGCAGCCCTTGTTGGCGCAACTGGTGCTCGAGCCCTCGCCGGCTGCCCGCGGGCTCTGGGAACGTGCCGGTTTCGAAACCCTGACCGTGGGCGAACTGCTGGCGCTGTAGACCCGCCCCGCCACGCCCTTTACATGGTCTTAACCAACGGGGGTCAACGCCGAGTCAGAAACCGCCGTTTTGGATTCATCGACAGCGTGCCACCCCGAACGCCGCCGATTTCGAAACAACCCGGAGAACGACCATGATGAATCGCACCTTGTTGGCCGCCGCGCTTTCCCTGGCCTGCGCCGGCGCGTTCGCGCAGACCGACACCGCCACCACCCAGCAACGCGATGTGAATCAGCAAACGCGGATCGAAAACGGCCTCAAGGACGGATCCCTCAGCACAAAAGAAGCCGCCAGCCTGGAACGGCAGCAACGCCAGGTCGATCGGCTGCAAGCCAAGGACCTGAAAGACGGCCACCTTTCGCCCGCCGAGCGCGCCCAGTTGAACGCGGCGCAAAACCGGGTCAGCCGACATATCGAGGCCGACCGTCACAACGGCGTCACCGGCCAGCCGAATTCGGCGTCCTCGCAGCGCATGCAGGCCGATGTGGCGCGCAACGTCAATCAGGACCAGCGCATCGAGGCCGGTGTGCAGAACGGCTCCCTCACCAACCGTGAGGTCGCACGTCTGGACCGTGGCCAGGCCCGGGTCGATGGTCGCGAAGCTCGCGCCGGCGCGGACGGTCACGTCGGCAAGGCCGAGCAGGCGGGCATCCAGCATGCCGAGAAGCGTCAGAGCGGTCGCATCTACAGGCTCAAGCACGACGCCGCGGTGCGCCAATGAACAGGAGCGCAGACATGAGCAAATTTCTTGCACTCGGTGCTGCCGGCTTGCTGGCGGCGAGTCTGAGCGGTTGCATCGTCGCGCCGGCGCGTCCCGCCTACGTGGCGCCGGTGACGCCGATCTATGTCCAGCCGACCTACGCGAGCCCGGGCGTGGGGTGGGTCTGGGAATACCACCCGCGCTACGGCTGGGGCTGGCACCACGCCGAGTACGGCTGGCACCGCGGCTGGCGTTGAAGGGTCGGGGCCCCCGGGGGGCCGGATCCCGGAAAGGGGCCGACCTGCAGGTCGCCGGAGGAACGACTACATTCTCGAATCGAACGCGAGACTCGGTGTAAGAGTTTTGCGGCGGCGCCGACTGTCGTCCTGACGCACCGAAGTCGTCCGAACGGTGCAACGAATGCAGGGAATCAACCGACCATGAACCTCTCCAAGCGCACTTTTCTGGTGGGAAGTGGCCTGACGGCCGCGAGTTGGGCGGCCATGTCGCTCATGGGCACCTCGGGCCGTGCCATCGCCGCAGGCACGCCCGAGAAATTCGAAGTGACCCACACCGACGCCGAGTGGCGCGCGATGTTGAATCCGAACGAGTACGCGATCTTGCGACAGGAAGGCACGGAGCGCCCGTACAGCAGCCCGTTGAACGACGAGCACCGTGCCGGGACGTTTTCGTGCGCGGGCTGCAAGCTCGACCTGTTCTCTTCGAAAACGAAATTCGACAGCGGCACGGGCTGGCCCAGCTTTTACCAGCCGCTCCAGGGAGCGGTGAACGAGCGCAGCGATGGATCGTTGGGCATGACCCGAACCGAAGTGCATTGCCGACGTTGCGGCGGCCACCTGGGCCATGTGTTCGACGACGGCCCGAAGCCGACCGGTTTGCGCTACTGCATGAACGGCTTCGCCATGCGCTTCGCGCCCGTTGCGGCCTGACCGGCCCATCTATTCACGCCTTCTCAGAGCCAGCACCAGAGACTGCGCAGCCAGGATGGGAGACGCAGCGCAGGGCGGGGGCGGTAGGTCTGGCGGTGAAAGGTCGTCATGGCGAGGTCGTGGACTGTTGTTTTATACAGTATGCGGTCGGGCCGGCGGCTTGTCAAACGGTGGCGTCACGAGGTCGTGCAGTGGACCGCTGGTGCCGCTATCCTGCCCCTCATGAATTCAGTCCCGGACTGGGTCGTCGAGGCGCGCCAGAGCTGGCAGTGGCGGGGCCATGCGCGGCCGCCGTTCGCCGAGGAGCCCGGACCCGGCCAGGTGTCCGTGTGGGACTTTCCGCGGCCTCCCGTCCTGGTGCAGGACCGGCGCGAGGTGGTCGTGCGCTGGCGGGACGACGAGGTCGCTCGCACGCGCCGCGCCTGGCTGGTGCTCGAGACCGCACACCCGCCGAGCGTCTACCTGCCCTGGGACGACGTCGCCCGCCACCTCTTGCAACCGGCCGCGGGGAGTTCGTTTTGCGAATGGAAGGGGCCGGCCCGCTATTGGACCTTGGCCCATTTGCGCGAGCGCCTGCCGGGTGTGGCGTGGAGTTATCCGCAACCTCTTCCCGGGGCCGAGGCGCTCGCCAACTGCGTCGCGTTCTACGCCCACGCGCTCGATTGCAGCATCGACGGTGTCCCGGTCCGACCGCAGCCGGGCGCTTTCTATGGGGGCTGGATCACCCCCGAACTGGCGGGCCCGTTCAAGGGGGATCCCGGCACTGAAGCCTGGTAGGGTGACGCCTCTCGCCATACCGAAACGGCAGTGTTGCATGGAGGCCCTGACCGCTCTGACGGCCGTGCGCACGACGCACAATGGGGTTTTCTGACGAGAGGCCTCCATGCTCGGATTCGATCGACGCGCCGCCAAATACGCCTGGAGTGTCGCCTTGGTGGCGCTTTGCCTGCTGATCGTCTTCGCGATCCGCAAGACGCTTTTCATCTTCTTGCTGGCGGTCTTCTTCTCGTACATGGTGTACCCGGCGGTGCAGCGCCTGGCCCGGTATACGCCGCGCCGCTTCTCCTACGCAGCGGCGACGGCGACGGTCTTCACGTTGATCCTGGGAGTCGCCGTGATCGGCGCGTTCCTGATCGGTCCACCGATCGCCGAGCAGGCCACGACCCTGGCCAACAAGCTGCCGGGCTTGATGCGCGACCCGCAGATCCTGAGCCGACTCCCTTTGCCCGAATGGCTCACCCCGTTTCGGACCCGGGTCGGTAGCTTCGTTCAGGAACAGTTCGCGTCCGGTGCATCGGCGGCGTTGCCGCTGGCCAAGCAGATCGGCGAGGCCGCGCTCGGCGTGGCGGGCAATTCGGTGTTCGTGATCCTGATTCCGATCCTCGCGTTCTTGTTCATCAAGGACGCCAGAGCCATGCGTTCCGAATTCCTCGTCTGGGCAGCGCAGGGCCGCCACGGGCCGATGTGGAACGGAATCGTCGATGGATTGGACACGCTGCTCGGGCGCTACATTCGCTCGCTGCTGATCCTCTCGGCCGCCACGCTGGTCGTCTACTCGATCGCGTTTTCGATCGCCGGCGTTCCCTACGCCCTCTTGCTGGCCGCGCTGGCGGGGGTGCTGGAGTTCATCCCGGTGATCGGTCCATTGACCGCTGCGGCAGTCTGCCTGATCGTCTCGGGGCTTTCGGGCTACGACCATTTGCTGGTGCTGCTCGGGATGATCGCGGTCTATCGCCTGTTCCAGGACTACGTGCTCAATCCCTACCTGATGAGCGACGGCGTCGAGGTGCCGCCGCTGCTGGTTCTCTTCGGGTTGCTCGCAGGCGAGGAAATCGGCGGGGTGGTGGGGGTGTTCCTGTCGGTCCCGGTGCTGGCGGCGGCCCGGGTGATCGCGGTGCAGATCGCGACGGAAAGCCGCAGGCGGGGCCTGATCAAAGCCAACCCGATGACGCCCGCGCGCGCAGCGAGCGAGAGCGCTGAAACGGCGGGCAGCGCGCCGCAATAGCGCAACGGCAAAGACTTGTCTTTCGTGGGTTCATGTTGCACCGCAATAACATGAGACATTCAACGTACCACGCAAGGAATCCCGCATGCTTTTCGACCCCTGTCAACTGCGTTCACTCGACCTCAAGAACCGCATCGTGATGGCGCCCTTGACCCGCAGCCGGGCGGTGGTGGCGCACACGCCCAATGCGCTGATGGCCGAGTACTACGGCCAGCGAGCGGGCGTGGGGCTGATCATCACCGAGGGGACCTCGCCGTCGCCGAACGGCCTCGGTTACCCGCGCATTCCGGGGCTTTTCAACGCCGCCCATGTGGCCGGCTGGAAGCTCACCACCGACGCGGTCCATTCCCGGGGTGGCAAGATCGTCGTGCAGTTGATGCACACCGGCCGCGTCGGTCATCGCGACAACCTGCCGGCGGGCGCCGAGGTGATCGGTCCGGACGAGCGCGTCCTGCCGGGCGAGATGTACACCGATACCCAGGGCATGCAGCCGCACACCCCGCCGCGTGCCATGAGCGAGGCCGACATCGCGCACGCCGTCGAAGAATATGCCGTGGCGGCTCGGCTCGCGATCGAGGCGGGC
The DNA here is from genome assembly GCA_030776545.1 of Pseudomonadota bacterium. Lineage (GTDB taxonomy): Bacteria > Pseudomonadota > Gammaproteobacteria > Burkholderiales > Burkholderiaceae_C > LMDS01. The sequence goes on from JALYHO010000085.1 coordinate 17,359, forward strand.
TTCGACGGGATCGAACTGCACGCGGCCAATGGCTACCTCATGGAGCAGTTCCTCAACGCCAACGTCAATCAGCGCAACGACGGATATGGCGGGTCGCCGGCGGCGCGCAACCGTTTCGCGCTCGAGGTGGTGAAGGCGACCACCGAGGCCATCGGTGCCGAGCGGGTGGGCATGCGGTTGTCGCCCTATGGCGGTTTCAACAGCACCGGCCACTACCCGGAGCAGGACGCGCAGTATGTGGCGCTGGTGCAGGCGCTGTCGGCCGCCGGGCTGATGTACCTGCATGTGCTCGACCATTCCGCCATGGGCATGCCGCCCGTTCCGGCCGAGATCAAGGCCAGCCTGCGCGAGCACTTCGCCGGCCCGTTCATGCTCGCCGGCGGTTTCACTGCCGCGAGCGCCGAGCAGGCGCTGCACGACAAGCGTGCCGACCTGATCGCCTTCGGCCGGCCGGCACTGGCCAACCCGGACCTGGTGCAGCGCCTGCGGACCCGCGCCGAATTGAACCCCCCGGACATGTCGACCTTCTACACGCCGGGTGCCAAGGGCTACACCGACTACCCCACTCTGGAACTGGCGCGCGCCGCCTGAGGCGCAGCGGACCTTCGGCCGGGGCGTCCTCCCCGGCCCACCCGAGACGCCGCTTCTGATAAGGTGCCGGGAGGCGCGCGACGACGCCCAGGAGACAAGCCATGATCCGGATGTTTGCAAAGCCTGGCGCCCGAACGAGGGACGCCATGAACCTGAGGCGCGCGACCCGCGTGGCGCGCCCGGGGCGTGCGGGGCGGTCATGGAACTGACGGCCGCGTCCGAAGCCCGGGCCCTGCAGCATGTGGCCATGGCCGAACGCGAGGCCTCGCGTCTCGTCGGCGTGGCGGCCGACACGGCGCCACGCGCCATCGACCGGGTCGGCGTCATCGGCGCCGGCACGATGGGTGGCGGGATCGCCATGAATTTTCTCAACGCCGGGCTGCCGGTGGTGCTGCTCGAAACTCGCCAGGAGGCGCTCGACAGAGGGGTGGCGACGATCCGCCGCAACTACGAGAACTCGATGAAAAAGGGCAAGCTCACGCCGGCCCAGGTCGAGCAAAGGATGGCCCTGCTCGCTCCGACCCTGGCCTACGATGCGGTCGGCGACGTCGACTTGGTCATCGAGGCCGTGTTCGAGGACATGGGCGTCAAGCAAGGCGTGTTCGAACGCCTCGACGCGACCTGCAAGCCGGGCGCGATCCTCGCTTCCAACACCTCCTACCTCAACCTCGACACCATCGCCGGCTTCACGCGGCGACCGCCAGACGTGGTGGGGCTGCACTTCTTCAGTCCCGCCAATGTGATGCGGCTGCTCGAGATCGTGCGCGGCGCGCAGACCGCGCCCGACGTTCTGGCGACCGCGATGGCGCTGGCCACGCGCATCCAGAAAGTGGCGGTGGTCGCAGGCGTCTGCGATGGCTTCATCGGCAACCGCATGCTGGCTCGCTACGGCAGCGCCGCCAACGGCTTGATCAACGCGGGCGCGACGCCCCAGCAAATCGACACCGCGTTGCAAAACTTCGGCATGGCGATGGGACCGTTCCGCATGGGTGACCTCGCCGGGCTCGACATCGGCTGGGCCACGCGCAAGCGAAAGGCGGCCGAAGCCGGCGTCGCCCCCCAGCCGGTGGTGGCCGACAAGCTCTGCGAAGCCGGTCGGCTCGGTCAAAAGACCGGTGCCGGCTGGTACCGCTACGACGCGGGCAGTCGCGACCCGATCCCGGACCCCGTCACCGAGGCGCTGATCGAGCGTTATCGCGCCGAGGCCGGCATCGTCCCGCGCGAGATCAGCGATGCCGAAATCGTCGAGCGCTGCATCTTCGCCCTGGTCAACGAAGGGGCGCGGATCCTCGACGCGGGCATCGCCGCGCGCGCGTCCGACATCGACCTGGTCTATCTCTACGGCTATGGGTTTCCGCGCCGGCGTGGCGGCCCCATGCACCATGCCGATGAAGTCGGCCTGCCACGCGTGCTCGAGAGCCTGCGGCGCTACGCCGCCGAGCCCGGCGCGGACGCCTCGTGGCAGCCCGCGCCGTTGCTGGCGCGGCTGGCCGAAGCCGGGCACCGCTTCACCTGAAGGGGTCGGTCGCCGCTGCGGCGGCAGTGCGTTCGGGCGTCCCGGGCGCCGGCCCCCGGCACGCTCCTTGCGAAAGGTGAAGCGGCCGGCTCCTCCCAGGTTCTATACTGCGGCCGCTTTCATCTGACAGTCGCTTTGCGCGAGCTCCTCATGCCCAATGTCTTGTCGAAACCGCTCGTCAGGGCTGCTGCCCTGGCTGTCTTCTTGTTGTCGCTGGCCGGCTGCGGCAAGCAGGAACCTGCCCCCGCTGCGGGCGAGGCGCCGGCGGCCGCCGGCAAGGTCTACCTGGTCGGTACCGATGCCGCCTATGCGCCCTTCGAGTTCCAGAACGAGAAGGGCGAGATCGTCGGCTTCGATGTCGACGTCGTCACGGCGGTCGCGGCCAAGGGCGGCTTCGCGGTGAAATTCGTCAACACGCCGTGGGAAGGCATCTTCAATGCGTTGGCGCAGGGTGACCGCGACCTGCTCGTGTCATCGATCACGATCACCAAAGAGCGCCAGCAGACGATGGATTTTTCGGCGCCTTATTTCGACGCCAAGCAACTCATCGCGGTGAAGAACGACTCCAAGGTCGCTCATTTCGACGATCTCAAGGCCATGAAGATCGGCGTCCAGACCGGCACGACCGGCGACGACCTGGTGTCGCAACTGCAGGGCAAGAACAGCGCCAACATCAAACGATTCGAGTCGACGCCGCTGGCGCTGAAGGAACTCGAGGCGGGCGGTGTCGACGCGGTGGTCGCCGACAACGGCGTGGTCGTCAACTACGTGCTCAACAACAGCGGCAAGCAATTCAAGACCGTCGACGACCCTGCGTTTCAGCCCGAGCACTACGGGATCCCGGTGAAAAAGGGCAACGCCCAGCTCCTCGCCAAGATCGACCAGGGCCTGGCGGCCATCAAGGCCGACGGCACTTACGAGAAGATTCGCGCCCGGTACTTCGGCGACGCCGTCAAGTAGGGGCGGCGGTGGGGCTGCTGAACCTGCGCTGGGACATCCTCTCCGGCTATTGGCCACTGTTCGTGGCCGGGTTGTGGACAACGCTCGAACTGACCGGCGTGGCGATCAGCTGCGGCCTCGCGCTCGGCATCGTGCTCGGACTCGTCAGCAGTTCGGCCGACGCCCCGCGGCCTGCGTCGGCGCTTGCCGCAGCGCCGCTGATCGCCCTGCGGACCGTCACGAAAGCCTATGTCGGCTTCTTTCGGGGCACGCCGTTGTTCGTCCAGATCCTCCTGGTGCATTTCGCCTTGATGCCGACCTTGATCCACCCCGATGGCGGCCTGCTGCTGAGCGGTGAGGCCGCCCGGACGTTCCGCCAGGAGCACGGCGCCTTCTTCTCCGGGGCGCTCGCGCTGACGCTCAACGCCGGGGCCTACATCTCCGAGATCCTGCGCGCCGGCATCCAGAGCATCCATGGCGGCCAGACCCAGGCCGCCTACAGCGTCGGCCTGACCTATCGCCAGGCGATGCGCCATGTGATCTTGCCGCAGGCCTTGCGCCGGATGGTCCCGGCGCTGGTGAACGAAGCCGTGACCCTGGTCAAGGATTCCTCGCTGGTCTCGGCCATCGGGCTCGGCGAGCTGGCCCTGGCGGCCCGCACGGTGGCGGGCGCCTATTCGCGTTACTGGGAGCCCTACCTGCTGATCTCGGCCATCTATCTCGTGATCACCTTGCTGTTGTCGACCCTGGCCAAGCGGCTGGAAGCCCCCGCGCACCTGCGCGGACGCTGACGCAAGCCAGTGTCGAACCCACGGGAGGGGCGCGGCTGGAGGTGCCCCGCCGGCATCGGGCACGCAACCTGCAGGCGGTTGCACCGGCTTCGACGGGACCCATCCGGCCGAGGCCATTCGCAAGCCGCGCAAGAGACCAAGAACAACCGACATCCCCACAACAACCCAAGGAGCGCCCGTGTCACCACTGCCCATCAAACTCGCCGTCCTGTCCACGCTGGCATGGGCCGCCTCGACCGCGCTCGACGCCCGAGCGCAAACGCCGGCGCCGCCGGCGGAGGCGGCGTCCGCTGCGCGATCCACGGCGCTCGAGTCGGTCGTGATCACGGCACAAAAACGCAGGGAGGACGTGCGCAAGGTTCCCCTGAGCGTCTCGGTCGTGTCCGGCGATGCGATCCAGGAAAACCACATCCAGGACATCACCGACCTGACCCGCAGCGTTCCCAACCTGTCGTTCTCTTCGCAGGCGGGTGCCGGGCTGAGCACGCTCGAGATTCGCGGCGTGAGTTCGCAGGCCGGTTCGGCCACGGTGTCCATCTACCTGGACGACGTCTCCCTCACGACCCGCAACCTGTACAGCCAGGGCACGGCCGAACCGCGCTTTTTCGACCTGGATCGGGTCGAGGTGCTGCGCGGTCCGCAAGGCACCCTCTACGGCGCCAGTTCGCTCGGCGGCACGATCAAGTTCATCAGCAACCAGCCCGACCCGACCGCGTTTTCAGGCAGCGTGTACTCCGAGCTCTCCAGCACGTCGCATGGCGGCACCAACTATGTGGCGCAGGCGGTCCTGAACGTGCCCCTGATCCCCGGCAACACTGCCGTCCGGCTGGGGGTTCAAACCGGCCACGACAGCGGGTTTATCGAACAGGTGTCGCCCACCACCTTCGCCGTGACCGACTCCGGCATCAACAGCACCCACTGGGATGTCCTGAAACTGGCGCTGAAGACGGAATTCGCGCCGGGGTGGAGCGCCACGCCCGCGCTTTTCTATCAACATTACGTCAGCAACGACATCGACGCCGCCTACCTGGAAGTGGGCAGTTATCAAGTGCCGGCCGGCGCTGCGACGCCGCCGCTGGCGCGCTTCCAGACCAGCAAGCCGGTGCGCGAGCCCGGCACCGACAACCTCGCCGTACCGAGCCTGACGGTCAACGGCGACCTGGGGCTCGGCGACTTCACCGGGGTACTGAGCGGCTACAGCCGCCGCTTCGACCGGACCCAGGACGGCACGTCGATCAACGTGCCTTACATCGCGTCGCAGGTCGCCGACCCGGCGCTCCAGAACGTCGTCGCCGGCCTGCCGTCCGCGGTGCAGTTGGGCAACAAGATCGACCAGGCCTCGCTCGAACTGCGCGTCGCTTCCAAAGACTATGACGTTTCGCGCGGGCCCCTGACCTGGATCGGCGGTGTCTACGCGTCACGCACCAAGACCGAGGTGATCGACAACGAACCCGTGTTCGGGATCAACGCGGCCTTCACGGCCGCCGGCGCCAACATCAACGACCCGGCGCAGCTCGGCTTCACCTTTCCCGGCGCCTTCACCGGCGACAGTTCCTACTACAGTGCGCGCCACTACACCGACAAGCAATACGCCGTGTTCGGCGAGCTGACCTACAACTTCAGCAAGGACCTCCGAGCGACGGCCGGGGTGCGGGTGCTGCGCGCATCCCAGCACTTCACCCGCGAAGGCGACTTCTACTATGCCGGCGGTCCCAGCACGGCCGCCATCGACAGCACCGGCCACGCGGTGACGCCCCGATTCGCGCTGAGCTGGGACCTCTCTCCCTCGACTTCGGTCTATGCCAATGTCGCCAAGGGCTTCCGGCTCGGCGGCGCGAACCGCCCGGTACCGATCACTCCGTTGGTGTCGGCCGACCTGGCCACGCTCGGCCTGCCCGCGACGCCGCCGGCCACCTTCGCCTCGGACAGCCTCTGGAGCTACGAACTCGGCAGCAAGTCGCGCCTGCTCGACAACCGGCTGTCACTCAATCTGGCTGCCTTCCACATCGATTGGCGCGACATTCAGCAAGACGTGGTACTGCCGACCTCGGGCTTCGATTTCGAAGCCAACGCCGGCCACGCCAAGGTCGACGGCGTCGAAATGGAAGCCCGCTTGCGCGCGACCGAAGGGTTGACCTTGTCGGCCGGGGCCAACTACACGCGCGCCGTGTTCGCCGAAGACGTGCCGTCGCTCGGGGTGGACGCCAACGGCCATGCGAACGTCCGGGCCGGAGACAAGGTTCAGGGCGTTCCCAAGTACGGCGCCCGGCTGGGCGCCGAGTACCGCTTCGCGACCGGCGCGTTCGGCTCGCCTTTCGTGCGCGGCAGTGGCCAATGGACGGGGTCCAGCCACGGCACGTTCGTGACCACCTCGACCGACTACATCCGCCCCGCCTATTTCACGGCCGACGCGAGCGCCGGAACGACGCTCGATCGCTGGGAAGTCACCTTGTATGTCAAGAACCTGACCAACAACCACGACGTGATCCAGCAACCGTCGATCCAGGGGGTGAACGAGGCCTACTACCTGCGACCCCGAACCATCGGATTGACCGCGGGCTATCAGTTCTGACCGGGCCGCTCGACCTCGAAGCGCAACGGTTGCGCACCCGATGGCTCAGGCCTTTTTTACCCAGGCGCTGCACCAGGCGCCTGCGGCGACCTGCTTGCCTGCGAACAGCGGGCAATTGCCCGCGGGGTCGCCGGGTTTGCCTTGATAGAGCGCGCACGTCGCGCATTTTTCGCCGGCGGCGTACTTGGGGTATTTCTTGGCGTCGGCCTTGGTGGCGTCCGACACATAGCCCAAGGCTTGCGCCTGGGGGCTTTTTTCATCCACCATGCCTTGGGCCAGGGCAGTGCCTGTCAGCGCGGCAACGCCGCTGGTTCCAAGGGCCATCAAGAAGACTCGGCGTGACGCATGCATTGGGGGGGCTTTCAGGAGGGGGCGCGGTCCGACTATAGCAACGGACCCTTCCGATCGAATCGCTCGGCTACTGTCGCCTTGCAGGTTCGGGTGAACCCTGAGTGGCGGGCATCGAGGGGTCCGTCGACGAGCCGATACGCGCGGCACCCTGGACCATGGGATCCTGCCGAACTGCTGCGTCAGAGAACGGGAATGAGGCCGGACGTCCGGCCGCGCGGCAGCTTTCCTTAACAAATCCGAATCGACGGGCATCGTGTTGCGTCTAATGCGCGGATTACACTGCCATCCGATCACTTAAATATCGAGCAATTGGGAATGGCAAAGACTCTCACCCAAGTTCAGCAGCAAATCGAAAAGCTGCAACAGGTCGCGGCGCGTCTTCAGCAAGCCGAAGTGCAGGGCGTCATCGACCGGATCAAGGGCGCGATCGAGGCTTATGGGCTGACGGCCGCCGATCTATTCGATTCCCGCGCCTCGACCCGGACCCAGCGGGTCGCCAGCAAGACTCGCCCGGCGCCCCAGTCCGTCTCCAAGTCCAAATCCAAGTCCAAATCCAAGCTGAGCACCCAGGCGCAGTACGCCGATGGCAGCGGCAACGAGTGGGTGGGCCGCGGCCCCCGACCGAAATGGTTGCGCGAGGCCATCGCAGCGGGCAAGTCCCTGTCGGACTTCGCCGTCGACGGGGCATCGGCCAAGGCCAAGCCTTCGCGCGCGGGGCAAGCCCTGCGCCGGCCAACGGCAAAAAAGCGGGTGGTCGCCGTGAAGTACCGCGATGGCGACAACACCTGGACCGGCCGGGGTTCGAAGCCACGCTGGATTCGCGAAGCGCTGGAGCAAGGCAAAAGCGTGCAGGACTTTTTGGTCTGACGTCCGGGCAGCAACCGCGGGGCGAGCCGAGGCGTTCGATGGTCCCTCGAACGGAGCCCGTGATGGGGAGGGGCGGCGTCCGGCAAATTTCTCGCGTTTGACGCAGAATGCCCCGCTGCCGTCGCACCGCGACGGTCGCGCAGGCCGATCGGCATGTTTCGATCGGCCGACCCAACCCCACGAGGATACGCATGAAGAACCTCCGCATCACCGCGCTCACCCGAGCGACGATGGTCAGTTCGGCGCTGGCGCTCTGTGCAGTCGGCACGTCCCCGGCTTCGGCCGCGGCGCCTCAAGTCAAGACGTCGGCCCCGGGCTATTTCCGCATGATGCTCGGCGACTTCGAGGTCACCGCATTGAGTGACGGCACCGTCGACCTTCCGGTCGACAAGCTCCTGAACGAACCGGCTGCCAAGACCCAGCGCTTGCTGGCTGCGGCCCACTTGGCGGTGCCATTGGAAACCTCGGTCAATGCCTACCTCGTCAACACCGGCGACAAGTTGATCCTGATCGACACCGGTGCCGGCGCCTTGTTCGGCCCCACCCTGGGCCAACTGGTCGCCAACCTCAAGGCCTCGGGCTACAAGCCCGAAGACGTGGACGACATCTGCATCACGCACATGCATCCGGACCATGTGGGCGGTTTGGTCGCCAATGGCACGACCGTCTTCCCTCACGCCGTCATCCACGCCGACAAGCGCGATTCCGATTTCTGGCTCAGCAACGACAATCTCGAACACGCACCCGCCGACTCGAAGGATTTCTTCAAGGGCGCGATGGCGTCGGTCAATCCTTACGTGAGCGCCGGCAAATACCAGCCGTTCGACGGGCGGGTCGAGATCGCCGGCGGCGTGTCGGGATTTCCGAGCTACGGTCACACCGCCGGGCACACGTCGTACGCGATCGAGAGCAAGGGCCAAAAGCTGGTGGTCGTCGGTGACCTGATCCACGTCGGCGCCATTCAGTTCGGCATGCCGGCGGTGACCGTCGCATTCGACAGCGACCCGAAGTCGGCCGCGAAATCACGGGCCGCCGTCTTCAGCGACGCGGCCCGCCAGGGCTATTTGATCGCCGCGGCGCACATCAGCTTCCCGGGCATGGGTCGCTTGCGCATGGCGGGCAAGGGCTACGAGTGGATGCCCGTCAACTACACGCAGATTCGCTGACGACCCCTCTCGCGGGGGATTCACGCCTCGATGGTCCCTGAGATTTTTGCGTTACTGGACGACCGGACAGCGACCCCAGAGCGACCGCGCAGTCGGCTCTACGAGGACTTCGAGCGCGAACACCGCTGCACCGACCCGACCCGACTCGACGCCATGTGGGCGCGGGTCGAGGCCGACCAACGGGCCGGCCTGCATGCCGTGCTGCTGGCCGACTACGAGTGGGGCGCCAAGCTGCTCGGTGTCCGTGACCCGCGAGATGACGCCGCGGCCTTGCGAGTCATGATGTTCGGCTCGCGCGCGAGGCTCGGCGCGACCGAGGTGGATGCCTGGCTGGGCCGCTTCGACCCCTCGGGCGTGGTCCCACCCGCCGGCCTGATGAACTTCCGCCCGGAAGTCGATCGGGCCGGGTTCAGCCGCGCCATCGACGCGATCCAGGCCTCGATCGGCGCGGGCGAGACCTACCAGGTCAACCACACCTACCGCATGAACGGTGCGGCGTTCGGTTCGCCATGGGCCTTGTATCGGCAATTGCGCGCGCGCCAGGACGTCGCCTACGGCGCTTTCATCGGCCTGCCGAGGGGTTCGGCCATCAGCCACGTGCTGTCGCTCTCGCCCGAGTTGTTCCTCCGCCATCGTGGCGGCCGCCTGACGGCGCGCCCGATGAAAGGCACTGCCGCGCGCGCCGCCACGGCCGCGGACGACGAGGCGGCCGCGCGCGGGCTGGCCACCGATGCCAAGAATCGGGCCGAGAACCTGATGATCGTGGACCTGCTGCGCAACGACCTGGGGCGCGTGGCCCAGGTCGGGTCGGTGCACGTGCCCGAACTGTTTCGCGTCGAGGCCTATGCCACCGTCCACCAGATGACGTCGACCGTGCAGGCCCGCTTGCGGCCTGCGGTCGGCATGCCGCAGCTGCTGCGAGCGGTGTTCCCGTGCGGCTCCATCACAGGCGCGCCCAAAGTTCGCACGATGGAACTGATCGCCGGCCTGGAACACTCGCCGCGCGGCCTCTACTGCGGGGCGATCGGCTGGGTCGACGCACCCGCCGCCGCGGCCCGGGTCGGCGACTTCTGCCTCTCGGTGGCGATCCGGACCCTCACCCTGGGGGAGGCGGTGGAGGGCCTGCGGCCCGCGTGTCTCGGTGTCGGCGCCGGCATCGTGAGCGACAGCCGCGCCGACGACGAATTCGACGAATGTCGTCTCAAGGCGCGCTTTCTCACCGGGATGGATCCCGGCTTCGCGCTGCTCGAGACGATGTTGTGCCTTCCGGGGCAGGGCGTGCGCCATGTCGACCGTCACCTGTCGCGCCTCGCGCGCAGCGCGCAGGTCCTGGGCTTTGCCGGCGATCGCGACACCTGGTTGGCCGCGATGGCCCGCGCCGTGCAAGAGGTTCGAGTGGTGAGCCGCTTGCGCCTGTCGTTGGCGCACGACGGACGCGTCCGCGTGACGCATGCGCCGCTCGCGCCCCTGCCGCCCGGTCCGGTCCGCGTGCTGATCGGCCAACTGGACCGCGACGGCACTGACCCACTGACGGCGCACAAGACCACCTGGCGCGCATGCCATGACGCGGGGGTCCGCGCGGCCGAAAGCGCCGACGCGTTCGATACCTTGTTCTTCGATCGTCGCGGGCGGCTCGTCGAAGGCGGTCGCAGCAATGTCGTGCTGCGACGGGAAGGTCGATGGTGGACCCCACCCGTGGCCGATGGCGCTTTGCCGGGCGTGATGCGCGGCGTCCTCCTCGACGACCCGACATGGAATGTGCAGGAGCGCAGTTTGACCCGTGCCGATCTCGAGCAGGCCGAAGCGGTCGTCGTCTGCAACGCCTTGCGCGGAGCAGTGCCGGCACGCGTCGAGACCTCCACGTCGGGCCACCGGCCGCCGCCATGACGAGCGGTGCGCCTTGGGACAGAATGGCGCCACCCCGGTACCCGAAAGCCCACCATGAAAACGCAAGCCGCCGTCGCTTGGCGCGCCGCCCAGCCGTTGACCATAGAAACCGTCGACCTGGAAGGCCCGCGCGCGGGCGAGGTCTTGATCGAAGTCAAGGCCACGGGCATCTGCCACACCGATTTCTACACCCTCTCGGGCGCCGACCCCGAAGGCCTGTTCCCGGCCATCCTGGGGCACGAAGGTGCGGGCGTGGTGGTCGACGTCGGCCCCGGTGTGAGCACCTTGCGCCAGGACGACCATGTGATTCCGCTCTATACCCCCGAATGCCGGCAGTGCAAGTTCTGTCTTTCGCGCAAGACCAACCTGTGCCAGCGGATCCGCACGACGCAGGGGCGAGGCCTGATGCCCGACTCGACGTCGCGTTTCTCGATCGCCGGCAAGCCGATCCTGCACTACATGGGAACTTCCACCTTCAGCAACTACATCGTCGTGCCCGAGATCGCGGTCGCCAAGGTGCGCAGCGACGCGCCGTTCGACAAGATCTGCTATATCGGCTGCGGCGTCACCACGGGGGTCGGCGCCGTGTTGTTCACGGCCAAGGTCGAAGCGGGGGCCAACGTGGCGGTGTTCGGACTGGGCGGGATCGGCCTGAACGTGGTCCAGGGGGCCAAGATGGTGGGCGCCGACAAGATCATCGGCATCGATCTCAATCCGGACCGCGAAGCCATGGCCCGCCGCTTCGGCATGACGCATTTCATCAACGCGAAGACGACCCCGAACGTGGTCGACGCGGTGACCCAACTCACGGACGGCGGCGCCGACTACAGCTTCGAGTGCGTGGGCAACACCCAGCTGATGCGGCAGGCCCTCGAGTGCACGCACAAGGGGTGGGGCCGCAGCATCATCATCGGGGTGGCCGAGGCGGGCGCGGAGATCAGCACGCGACCCTTCCAACTCGTGACGGGCCGAAAATGGGAAGGCTCGGCGTTCGGAGGCGCGCGGGGCCGAACCGACGTGCCCCGGATCGTCGACTGGTACATGGACGGCAAGATCAACATCGACGACCTGATCACGCATCGGCTGAAACTCGAGGACATCAACCGGGGCTTCGAGCTCATGAAGAGCGGCGAATCGATCCGCTCGGTCGTCCTGTACTGACCGGGGGCGCGCCATGCACGGCCAGCGACCGCTCGTCCGCCTGGGAGAACACCGCTGCTTCGGGGGTGTCCAGGGCTTCTACCAGCACGACTCCGAAGCCACCGGTACGCCGATGCGGTTCGGGGTCTTCCGACCCGACGCCGGCGGTCGCGGGCCGATGCCGGTGCTGTTCTATCTCGCCGGCCTGACCTGCACCGAGGAGACGTTCGCCATCAAGGCCGGCGCCCAACGCCACGCCGCGCAGCACGGCCTGATCCTGGTCTCGCCCGATACCAGTCCGCGCGCAACCGGCGTCAGTGGTGCCGACGCGGCGTGGGACTTCGGCACTGGCGCCGGTTTCTACCTCGATGCCACCGAGTCCCCGTGGCACGCCAACTGGCAGATGGAAACCTACGTGACGCGCGAACTTCGGCGCCTCGTGTTCGACAATTTCGAGGCGCGGCAAGACCGGGTCGGCATCTTCGGCCATTCGATGGGGGGCCACGGTGCGCTCACGCTGGCGCTTTCCCACCCGGGCCTCTACCAGAGCGTCTCGGCTCTCGCGCCGATCGGCTCGCCCACGCAGTGTCCCTGGGGGATCAAGGCCTTGCGCGGCTACCTCGGCGCCGATCCGCAGGCGTGGGCGCGCCACGACGCCACCGAACTCGTCAAGTCCGGGGCGCGGTCACCGCCGCTGTTGATCGACCAGGGTCTGGCCGACCCCTACCTCGCCGAGCAACTTCGCCCGGAGCTGTTCGAGGCGGCCTGCCGCGCCGCGGGGCAAGCGCTGACCTTGCGCCGACACGACGGCTATGACCATGGCTACTATTTCGTCTCGACCTTCATGGCCGACCACCTGGCGCACCATGCGAGCCTCCTGGTAGATCCTTGAGGGCATCGAGTCGCTCACCCGCGACGGCCTCGCCAGCGCCGCAGACATGCATCACGTCCACCCCATCGGTTTCGAACGCTCGCCGATCGACGTCGCCCGTGCACTCGTCGGCGCGTTGCTCCTGGTCGACGGTGTCGGCGGTCGCATCGTCGAAACCGAGGCCTACGATGCGGATGATCCGGCCTCGCACAGCCACCGCGGCCCGACTGCCCGCAACGCGACCATGTTCGGCCCGCCCGGGCATGCCTATGTGTACAGGTCGCACGGCCTCCACTGGTGCTTCAACGTGGTTTGCCGTGAGGCGGGCCACGGCGCCGGCGTGTTGATCCGCGCGCTGGAGCCCACCGACGGCCTGGACGTGATGCGAGCGCGCCGCGGAGTGGAAGACGAGCGGCTCCTGTGCTCGGGTCCGGGCCGTCTCGGACAGGCGCTGGGAATCACCCGGGCCCACGACGGGCTCCCTCTCGACCGCCCGCCGTTCGACGTGCGGCCCGCGCTTGTCGCGCCGGAGGTGAGCGTCGGCCCGCGGATCGGCATTTCGAAGGCCCTGGACCTGCCCTGGCGCTTCGGGCTGCGCGGGTCGCGCTTCGTCAGCCGGCGATTTGCATGAGCCCGGCGCCGGGCGAGCTGCGAATCGGGACCGCGGGATGGAGCATCCCGCGGGCGACAGCCGAGCACTTCGCGGGTGACGGCAGTCACCTGGCCCGGTACGCCCGCGTGATGAACTGCGCCGAGATCAACACCTCGTTCTATCGTCCCCACCGGCCGGAGGTCTACCAGCGCTGGGCCGCGCAGAGTCCCGCCGGCTTCCGCTTCGCGGTGAAGATGCCGCGCGCCATCACGCACGATCAGCGCTTGCGTGCCACGCGTGCCCTGCTGACGCGCTTCCTGACCGACGTGTCGGCGCTGGGTGACCGGCTCGGCGTGCTGCTGGTTCAACTGCCGCCGTCGCTGGTCTTCGAGGCCAGGCCGGTGCGCACCTTCTTCGACCTGCTCGCCGGGCTGTTCGACGGCGCCGTCGTCTGCGAGCCCCGGCATGCGACGTGGTTCGAGCCCGCGGCCGATCGCCTGCTCGTCAAGCTGCGGGTCGGACGCGTGGCCGCCGACCCGGCGCGGTTGGCGCCGGCGGCAGTCCCCGGAGGCTGGCTGGGTCCGGCGGGCGACGGTGCCGGCGCGGTCGTCTATCACCGCTGGCACGGGTCACCCCGTCCCTACTACTCTTCCTACAGCGACGAGTGGCTGCGGGCCCGCGCGACGGCGCTGGGCCATTGGTCCGACGCCGCCGACCGCTGGTGCATCTTCGACAACACCGCATCCGGGGCCGCCCTGTCGGATGCGCTGCGGTTGCGCGATGCGTTGTGAGGGCCCGCGAGGCGCCCGCCAGCGGTCACCCCGTTCGCCCCTGAAGTTCTTCGATCATCCGGTCGCGCATCACGAACTTCTGCACCTTGCCCGTGATCGTCATCGGCATTTCGGACACGAAGCGAACGTAGCGCGGAATCTTGTAGTGGGCGATCTGGTCGCGGCAGAACGCCCGTATGTCCTCGTCCGTCGCCTGTTCGCCGGGCTTGAGCACGATCCAGGCGCACACCTCTTCGCCGTATTTCGGATCAGGGACGCCGAAGACTTGCACGGACTGCACTTTGGGATGCCGGAACAAGAACTCCTCGACCTCGCGCGGGTACACGTTCTCGCCGCCGCGAATCAGCATGTCCTTGACCCGCCCGACGATGTTGCAATAGCCCTCGGTGTCGATCGTGGCGAGGTCGCCGGTGCGCATCCAGCCGTCGACGATGGCCTCGCGGGTCCGGCCGTCGTCGCCCCAGTAGCCGCGCATGACCGAGTAGCCGCGGACCCACAATTCGCCCGGCAGGCCGACCGCAAGCGTCGCCCCATCGACGCCGACCACCTTGGCCTCCAGGTGCGGCTGGATGCGCCCGACGGTGGACACTCGCCGCTCCAGCGGATCCGTCGTCGAGCTCTGGAACGAGACCGGGCTGGTCTCGGTCATGCCGTACGCGATCGTCACCTCGCCCATGTGCATTTGCGACACGACGCGCTTCATCGTTTCGATCGGGCAGGGCGCCCCGGCCATGATGCCGGTACGCAGCGACGAGAGATCGAACCGCGCGAAATCGGCATGGTCGAGCTCGGCGATGAACATCGTCGGCACCCCGTGCAGCGCCGTGCAGCGTTCGGCCGCCACCGCCTCGAGCGCCGCACCGGCGTCGAACACCTCACCAGGAAATACCATCTGGGCGCCGCTCGCCACACATGCCAGCACCGAGAGCACCATGCCGAAGCAGTGGTAGAGCGGCACCGGAATGCACAGCGAATCACGCTCGGTCAAGCGCATCGCCTGCGCGACGAAGCGGGCGTTGTTGACGACATTGCGATGCGTGAGCGTGGCCCCCTTGGGGTTGCCGGTGGTGCCGCTGGTGAACTGGATGTTGATGGCATCCGCGCCATCGAGCGTCGCCCCGATCGCATCCAGCCCCGCCCTGTCGAGCGCTGCGTCACCGCGGACCACCACCTCGTCGTAGTTGAACATTCCGGGACTGCGCCCGGTCCCCATCCGGATCACCATCTGCAGCGACGGCAGTCGACTCGACGCCAGCGCGCCGGGCTCGCAGTGGCTCAGCTCGGGGGCCAGCGTCTGCAACATGTCCAGATACATCGAGCCGCGCAGCCGTTCGGCCAGGACGAGCGCGCGGCAGCCCGAGGCGTTGAGCGCGTAGTCGAGTTCGGTGAGGCGATAGGCCGGGTTGATGTTGACCAGGACGACACCGAGGCGGGCGGTCGCGAACTGCGTGACCAGCCACTCCACGCGGTTGGGCGACCAGATGCCGAGCCGCTCACCGCGCTGCAGGCCCAGCGCCGACAGCCCGCTGGCGAGGCGGTCGACCTCGGCCCTGAACCGAGACCAGGTCCAGCGCACATCCTGTTCGCGAAAGACGACGGCGGGCAGATCCGGCCAGCGCGCGGCGGTTGCGGCCAGCAGGCCATCGATGGTCGCGGTGGAAAGTGGCGGGTCGGCCAGGCCGACCACATGGGACATGCCGTCGGTGGGGGCGATGCCCCGTGACGACTGACTGGCGGGTGCGCTCATTCACGTCTCCTCTGGGTCGGCAAGCGCCCGAGACGAGGGGCGCCGGCCATGTCCTTGGACCGGTTCGGCCGGTTCTGCTCGGTGTCACGCCGACGTCTGGCAGGATCGCCCGTTCGAGGGCCCGGCAAACCCCGACGTGAACCCGGGCTGATGATAGTCCGCCTCGTGCCGATGTCGACCGGCATCATCACCACCCCGGGGCGGCGCGGTTTCCATCGCGCGATGTCCGGGTGAAGGCGGGTCTGGCGAGAGGGCCAGGTGCGTACTGGGGCGACGGGTCAGGACACCAGCCTCCCGCGTCAGCTCGTTGCGCCCGACCCGAACATGATGATCACCATCCCGGCGAGGCAGACCGCGACGCCGACCCAGTCGCTCGCCGAGGGCTCGACCTTGTCGACGAGCCAGAGCCACAGCACCGATACGCCGATGTAGACGCCGCCGTAGGCGGCGTACACGCGTCCTGCAGCCGTCGGATGGAGCGTGAGCAACCCCGCGAACAGCGCGAGGGCAAGCGCCGCGGGGACGAGCAGCCATGCGGACTTGCCTTGCTTCAACCAGAGCCAGGGCAGGTAGCAGCCGACGATCTCGGCGAGCGCCGTGGCGACGAACAGCCCGAACGTCTTGATGATTTCCATCCCCGCATTGTCGGCACTCGATGCCTGCAGATTCCGCTTGCTCCTCCAGTGGCTTGAGGTTCTACGCTGCGGCCTCTGTTCACTCCCCGGAGGATGTCATGAAATCTTTGCAGTTGGCTCTCGGCCTCGGCGCGGCCTGCGCTGCTTGTTGCGCCATCCCGCTCCTCGGCGTTGCGGGTGGCGTGGCCGCGCTGGGATCTGCGCTCTGGGCATGTGCGGACGAGTTTCTTCCTGGTGCCTTGATGCTCGCCGTGGCGGCGGCCCTGATCGGCGCGCTGTGGTGGAGGCGGCGCCGGGCGGTGCGCCGGGGCGCTTGTGGCTGTGCAACCGCGTGCTCACTGGAGGCTCGGCGCGAACCGTCCGATGACTCTCCGCCGCCGCGCGCGAACCCGGCCTGGCCTTGACGTGCAGGGCTGTTTTCTTGCAGATCCTGCGGGGACCCCAGCCGGCGGCCCGTCCTGCGGCTAAGCTGGCGTTCATGAACACGCCGCTGTCTCGCTCGATCGGGGTGCTTGCCGCGCAGACCGGCTGCACGGTGCCCACGATCCGCTACTACGAAGCGATCGGCCTCCTGCCGATCGTTCCCCGCACCGAAGGCGGGCGCAGGGTCTATGGAGACGCGGCCTCCCGGCGGCTCACCTTCATCCGTCGCTGTCGCGACTTCGGGTTTTCGATCGAACAGGTGCGCGAGCTGGTCGACCTGGTCGACCAGCCCCAAAGGCCTTGCGTCGAGGTTCGCGACATCGCCGCGAAGCACCTGGGTCAGGTGCGATCAAAGCTCGCCGAGCTGCGGGCGCTCGAGGCGAGCCTGGCGCGGTTCGTGGGCAGCTGCGACGCGACCTGCGCCGGTGGCGCTGCCCTGAATTGCACCATCCTCGAAGATCTGGCCCTTCCGGCCTTTGAAATGGCCCGGCGCGCTCGGAAGCCGTGCTGTGGATGAGCCCGCGGCGACGCCGCCTTGACCGGGCATCAACGAACGGTCCGTCCCGCGCCGGCCCCTGGCGCAGCCAACGCAGTGATATTCGACCGGTACTGCGCCAGGCACGCGGAATGCCCGATGCGAGCAGATCCACTTGCCGCATTCGTCATGACCGCGCCGTTCACCGTCCAAGACCTCTACCTTCACAAGCGCGTGACCAGCCTGCACTGCGTTCCGGGTCTTGATCGCCCCGTTTGCGTCGTGTCGTCGATCGACCGCGAGGGCGACGCTCCGCGGACCGAGCTGTGGCAGTTCGAAGGTGACGGCAGCGGCGGGTCCCCCCTGTCCTACACCGACGGCAGCGATTCCTCGCCGCGCTGGTCGCCGAGCGGCGATCGGCTCGCCTTTTTGTCCTCGCGCAGCGGCGGGACGCAACTCCATGTCGCGCCGGCCGAAGGCGGCGAGCCGACGCAAGTCGGCAACTTCGCGGCCGGAGTCATGGACTTTCGCTGGATGCCGGACGGTGGGGGTTTCATCGTCAGCGCCGCCGTCACGGTGGACCCGGATCTGCGCGGCAGGCGCTCCAGCGCGCCCCCGCCCGCGCGCAAGAACGGCTCGCCAGAGGTCGTCTGGCGCCTGCCTTACAAGGAAGACGGCAGCGGGTACCTGCTGCAGCGCGAGGTCCATCTTTTTCGGCTGGACCGGGTCACGGGCCGGGCAGAGCGTTTGACCGATGGCGCCTTCGACGTCTTCGGCTTCGATGTCTCGCGCGATGGCCAACGCGTGGCCTATACGCGTGCGGGCGAGGGTCGCGCCGCCCACCGCTTCGATCTGTGGGTCTGCGACCTTGCCACCGGTACCCACCGTCGCCTCACCCATGACCACGCGATGGTGATGCAGCCGAGCTGGTCGCCCAACGACCAGCGGATTGCCTTCACGGGCGCCCTCGAGGAAGGCGATGCCCAGTCGCGCCTCTGGACGGTGGACTGCAGCACCGGTCGCATCGACCAGATCGGCGGGGACGAGATCGATGTCGCCGACCCCGAATCCATCCACTGGGCTGCCGACGGCACCGCGATGACCTTGGTCCGTGCCTGGCACGGACGCCATCAGGTGGTCTCGCTTGATTTGGCGGGTGGTGGGTGCAAGGTCCTCGTGGGCGGCGACAGGCAGCTGGGTGCATTCGGCACGACCGGGGAGCGGCTCGTCTACAGCGTATTGCACCCGGCCCAGCCGAGCGAGCTGTGGGCGAGCGACCGCACCGGCATGGGCGAAGCCAGGCTCAGCGACCTGAACCCGTGGTGGGCGGAGCGGACCCCCATCCGGGTCGAGGTGCACGCCTTCGAGGTGCCCACGGGCCGTGGTGGCAGCGAGACGATCGAGGGGTGGCTGATCCGCGCCGACGACGGGTCCAGCGACCCGAAGCCGCTGCTGAATGACATGCACGGCGGCCCGGCCGCCTACGCGCTGCTCGACTACGACAGCAACGTGTTCTGGCAGGTCCTTTGCTCGCGTGGCTGGAACGTGCTGGCGCTCAACGCCGTCGGCTCGGCGACCTATGGGCGCGAGTTCTGCCAGCGGCTGGCGGGGCACTGGGGGGAATACGACTTGCCGCAGCACCTGGCCGCCGTTCGTCAACTGCAGGCCGAAGGCGTTTGTGACGAACGCGTCGCCATTTCGGGCAAATCGTATGGCGGCTATCTGAGCAGCTGGGCGACGGGCCACACCGACAGGTTCCGGGCGGCGGTGGTCATGGCGCCGGTCGGCAACATCGAGACGCACTACGGCACCTCCGATGGCGGCTTCTACGCCGACCCTTTCTATATCGATTCGAAGCCGCGCTTCGACCGGGCCCTCGCGCGCGAGCTCTCGCCCCTCCAGCACATCGAAAAATCGACCACGCCCACCCTCTTTTTGCAAGGAAAGGACGACGAACGCTGTCCGAAATGCCAGTCGGAAGAGCTTTTCGTCAGCCTTTATCGCGCGAGCGACACACCGGCCGAACTCGTCCTCTATCCCGGCGAAACGCACAGCTTCCTCGGCACCGGGACGCCATCGTGCCGGGAGGATGCCGCAGAGCGCATCGTGGATTGGCTGATCCGATTTGCTGGCACGCGGATCGCGAAGGGCCGCGATGCCGATGGCCGCGCCCACGACGCCGGCACATGGCGCAGGCCGAGTGACGCCCTGGCCGAGCCCCACGGCGTCGTGGATTCTTGACGCTGCCGAGGCGGTCAGCTGCTAGTCTTGCCCAGCGGCGCGCTCCGTTCATGCCCCTTGGTGTGCCGCCGGGAACGAGAAATGCCCGTGCCCCAAAGCCGATCCCCCACCATGCCCAGCCCACCATTTCACAAGCACTCCGCGCTGCTTGCCAGAAGCTGCGCAGGGGTCATCGCGTCGGTCCTGGGCGGCTGCCAGACGGCGTTGATGTCGCCGGTCGGCCCGATCGGCGCCTCTGAAAAGACGATTCTGCTCGACTCGCTCGCGATCATGCTCGCGATCATCGTGCCGACCATCGTCGCCACGCTTGCCGTCGCCTGGTGGTTCCGGGCCTCGAACGGGCGAGCCCGGCGCCGGCCCGAGTGGGCGTTCTCGGGGCAGATCGAGCTGGTCGTCTGGGCCATTCCGCTCATGACCATCCTCCTGCTCGGCGGCGTCACCTGGATCGGCTCGCACGCACTCGATCCGCGCAAGCCGATCGCGACCGACGGGCCGACCTTGCACGTGCAGGTCGTGGCGCTGGACTGGAAGTGGCTTTTCATCTATCCCGACCAGCGGGTCGCGACGGTCAACGAACTGGTCGTGCCGACCGGCGTGCCGGTGCGCTTTTCCATCACCTCGGCGAGCGTCATGAACACCTTTTTCGTCCCCCGGCTGGGCAGCATGATCTACGCGATGAATGGCATGGCCACCGAGCTCAACCTGCGCGCCGACCAGGCCGGCAGCGTCATGGGGCTCTCGACGATGCTCAGCGGCGAAGGGTTCTCGGACATGCATTTCGAAGTCCGCGCGCTTGCCGCGGGCGAGTTCGATGCGTGGCTCGACACCACCCGCCGCGCCGGAGGCACGCTCGACTCGGCGCGCTACATGGCGCTTGCCAGGCAGAGCGTCGAGGACCGGCGGATGGGGTTCGGCAGCGTCGAACCAGGCCTCTTCGATCGCGTCGTCGACCAGTCGCTGCCCCCGGGGCCGGGGCCCGGCTTGAAAAATCCCGGCGCGGCCAATCCCGTCACCGCCCGACGCCCGCAGTAGGAACGCACTCGCACGAGACCCACGAGCATGCAGAACAGCGCGATTTTCGGCCGGCTCAGCTGGTCGGCCATTCCCTTCGACGAGCCGTTGCCGCTCGCGTCGGCGGCAGTGATCGGACTGGTGTTGGCGGGGGTGTTCGCGTGGGTCTGGCGCAAAGGCCATCTCCCCTACCTCTGGCACGAGTGGATCACGAGCGTCGACCACAAACGCATCGGCGTGATGTACGTCCTGCTGGCGATGGTGATGCTGCTGCGCGGCTTTTCCGATGCGCTGCTGATGCGCGCGCAGCAGTCCATGGCATTCAATTCGCCCGGCTTCCTGCCGCCGGACCATTACAACCAGATCTTCTCGGCCCACGGCACGATGATGATCTTTTTCGTCGCCATGCCGTTCATGATCGGCTTGATGAACTTCGTCGTGCCGCTGCAGCTCGGCACCCGCGATGTCGCATTTCCCACGTTGAATTCGGTCGGCTTCTGGCTCACCGCGACCGGTGCGCTGCTGGTCAACATATCGCTGGTCGTCGGCGAGTTCTCACGCACCGGCTGGCTGCCTTACCCGCCGCTCTCGGAGGCGGTCTACTCGCCGGGGGTCGGGGTCGACTACTACCTCTGGGCGCTGCAGATTTCGGGCGTGGGGACCCTGCTCTCGGGGGTCAACCTCGTGACGACGGTGCTCAAAGTGCGGGCCCCCGGAATGCAATACCTGCGCATGCCGATGTTCTGCTGGACGACTCTGGCGTCCAATCTGCTGATCGTCGCCGCCTTCCCCATCCTGACCGCGACCTTCGCGATGCTCCTGCTCGACCGCTACGCGGGCTTTCATTTCTTCACCAACGAAGCCGGCGGCAACATGATGATGTTCATGAACCTCATCTGGGCCTGGGGCCACCCGGAGGTCTACATCCTGATCCTGCCCGCCTTCGGGATCTTTTCCGAGGTGGTCTCCACCTTCTCCGGCAAGCCGCTCTTCGGTTACCGCTCGATGGTCAGCGCGACCATGGCGATCTGTCTGCTCGCCTTCATGGTCTGGTTGCACCACTTCTTCACGATGGGCGCTGGCGCCGATGTCAACGCGGTCTTCGGTATCGCGACGATGATCATCGCGGTGCCCACCGGCGTGAAGATCTTCAGCTGGATTTTCACGATGTACGGCGGGACGGTCCGGTTTTCGGTGCCGATGCTCTGGTCGATCGGCTTCATGACCACCTTCGTCATCGGCGGCATGACCGGTGTGCTGCTCGCCGTGCCGCCAGCCGATTTCGTGCTGCACAACAGCCTCTTCCTCGTCGCCCATTTCCACAACGTCATCATCCCGGGCGTGCTTTTCGGTGCCTTTGCCGGCTACACGTACTGGTTTCCCAAAGCCTTCGGATTCCGTCTCCACGAAGGACTCGGCCGCGCCGCGTTCTGGTTGTGGATCTGCGGCTTCTACCTGGCCTTCATGCCGCTCTACGTCCTCGGTCTCATGGGGATGACGCGGCGCATGCACCACTACGACGTGCCGCAGTGGCATCCCTGGCTCCATCTCGCGTCGTTCGGCGCTGCGCTCATCCTGGCCGGCATCGTGATGCAGGTGCTGCAGCTCGTGGTCAGCATCCGCCGGCGCGAGACACTCCGCGACACGACCGGCGACCCCTGGAACGGCCGCTCGCTCGAATGGGCGACCGCGTCGCCGCCGCCCCTGTTCAATTTCGCCGTGCTGCCCAACGTCGAGGGCGAGGAGGCGTACTGGAAGATCAAGGAGCAGGCCGCCGCACAGGTGCAGGGCGGCGCGGAGCCGGACTACGTCGACGTCCGGATGCCGCGCAACAGCCCGACCGGGTTCATCTGCGCCTTTTTCGCGACCGTCACGGGCTTCGCGTTGATCTGGAACATCTGGTGGCTGGTCGGGCTCGGCCTCGTCGGCGCCTTTGCGACTTTCGTGGTCTTCGCCTGGCGTGACGAGGAAGAAGAAACGATCCCTGCCGAACGCGTGGCGCGCGAAGACCGCGCCAATCGACACGCCCGCAGCGGCCGCTTGTCGGCCCCGGAGGCCGCCTGATGGCCCGCGCTGGCAGCCCCGCATTGCCGTCCGCCGGCACGCCGAGCGACGACCGCCACGGCGCGGCGCTGACGGAGCAGGTCGGCCACGACCCGGCCAAGCGCATCGTCGTCGGCTACGGCTTCTGGATCTTCCTGATCAGCGACATCATCATGTTCTCGGCCTTCTTCGCGACCTACGCGGTTCAGACCGACGCAACCGCCGGCGGTCCGGCCGGCCGCGACATCTTCGACAGCAAGAACGTCGCCATCGAGACCGCGTGCCTGCTCGCGTCGAGCTTCTCCTGCGGCCTGGCCAGCATCGGCGCGCAGTGTCGCCACAGGGTGCTGTTCAACGTGTCGATGCTGGTCACTTTCCTGCTCGGCGCCGCCTTTCTCGGGCTGGAACTGCGCGAATTCAGCCAGCTCGTCGAACAGGGCGCCGGGCCGACCCGCAGCAGCTTTCTGTCGTCGTTCTTCACCCTCGTCGGTTGTCACGGGCTGCACGTGACCGTGGGGCTGCTCTGGCTGCTGACCATGATGGCGCAGGTCGTGGCCAAGGGATTTCGCGAAGACATCCAGCGTCGCATTCTCTGTTTCAGCCTCTTCTGGCACACCCTGGACATCGTCTGGGTGGCGCTTTTCAGCCTTGTCTACCTCGTGGGAGTCGCGCCGACATGAACATCGCCGCTTGCAATCCGAACGGCGCGCCGTTCGACGAGTCATGGCCAGCCGAGGAAGCATCGTGAGCAACCGGGTTCCCGGCAACGCCAACGAGCGCAGCCACGTGGCCCCGGGCGATCAGCGGGACGCCGAGGGCGGCATCTGGAAGCGCGTGGGCTCCTATGCGGTCGGCCTCGCGCTTGCGAGCGGCCTCACCGCGCTGTCGTTCTACATCGCCCAGACGACGCTCTTCTGGAGGCCCAGCATTCCGATCGCGCTGTCGGTACTCGCGGTTGCCCAGATCGGCGTGCACCTCGTCTTTTTCCTCCACATGACGTCGGGCCCCGACAACGTCAACAACCTGATGGCGCTCGCCTTCGGGCTCCTGATCGTGATGTTGCTCGTGTTCGGATCGCTCTGGATCATGTCGAATCTGAATCACAACATGGTTCCGATGGATCGGGCGATGCAGATGCAGCGGTGAGACCGGG
Organism: Pseudomonadota bacterium; assembly: GCA_030776545.1. Lineage (GTDB taxonomy): Bacteria > Pseudomonadota > Gammaproteobacteria > Burkholderiales > Burkholderiaceae_C > LMDS01. Next base: position 41,161 of record JALYHO010000085.1, read on the forward strand.
TCCGCGGGCCGCTATTTGATGGAGGTCACCGCCCCCGGGTGGCTGACGCCGGACCCGGTACGTCCGTACCTATGGGGCCGATGTCGGTCAGTTGCCAATTCCACCGACGGGGCCCTGTGCAATGCAAATGCAAAACGCTGAGTCGGGTATACGGGAACGCGGTTTGCCACGCGGAAGATGCGACTTGGCGCCTCTGCCGTACTCCTTCTATCCCCACCCACCATGAATCAGCCGCCCGCCAGTTCCATTCATCTTGACGATGCCGAGCAGGTTCAACGCTGGCTCGACCACTTTGGCGTCACGGCCGAGCAATTGCAGGAGGCCGTTCAAGCGGTAGGGAGCGACCCGCAAGCCGTGACCGAGCACCTGTTGCATCAAGGCGCCAGTGCCGGCCTGGCTGAGCGCCAGCGTGACGCTGCGCATACCAGGACGCACCGCCTGCGTGCCGCAACCGGATGGACGACCGAAACCCCCCGGCCCCATGGCCTGTCAGCCGACGGCGTCGATGAACAGGCCTCTCGGACCACTAGCCAACACCTGAACACATGACCCAACCCACTTCGCGCGAAGGCCAACCCGTTCCGAAAGTCACCTTTCGCTACCGAAACAACGGCGAATGGAAGGAAACCGACACCGACGCGCTGTTCAACGGCCGCACCGTCGCCGTCTTCTCTCTGCCCGGCGCTTTCACCCCCACCTGCTCCAGCAGTCACTTGCCGCGTTTCAACGAATTGGCACCCACTTTCGCCGAGAACCGGGTGGACCAGGTGATATGCATTTCGGTCAACGACCCCTTTGTGATGGAAGAGTGGGCGAAGAACCAGGAAGCGGACAACGTATTCGTGCTGCCTGACGGCAATGGCGCGTTCACCGAGCAAATGGGCATGCTCGTCGACAAGAGTGACCTCAACTTCGGCAAGCGTTCGTGGCGCTACTCCATGCTGGTGCGGGACGGCACCGTCGAGAAGATGTTCATCGAACCGGACGAACCCGGTGATCCCTTCACGGTGTCGGACGCCGACACGCTGCTGCGGTACGTCAACCCGGATGCGAAAACGCCCGATCAGGTCGCGCTGCTGACGCGGGAAGGCTGTTCGTTCTGCGCCCATGCCAAGAGGCAGCTGAAGGAGGCTGGTGTGGCCTACGCCGAGGTCGACCTGCCACATCACATCCGATCGCGCGCCCTGGGCGCGATAGCCCAGGCTCGGACCGTTCCTCAGTTGTTCGTCAACGGCGAGCTGATCGGCGGGGGAGAGCAGATCGATGCCTGGGTGCAAAGACGCATGCGCGCATAGCGAGCCGCCACCCTGCACGAGCTCACGGGCCGTCGTTCAACGTGTTGTCGAGTCGGTCGTGAGGGAACGAGACCGGGATGCCGCACAGATGGCCCGGGTCAGTTCGAAGTCGCATTTCGAGGACGCATGGCTCTTGACCATTCCGGTCGATTGATCGATCACGTGCACTTGCGAGTCGCCGACCTCGACCGGAGTCGGCGTTTCTACAGGGCCGTATTGACGGCGATCGGGCTTGAGGCAGCGATCCGTGAATCCGACCAGTACTTCAGCGCCGACGAACTCTGGATCGATACTGCGGACGGACGAGGCAGCCGTGCCTTCAATGCGAGGCCCGACTCGCCGCAGTGCTCGAGTTGCGAGCACTCGCGCTCCCGCCGTCCTTTCGAGCCCTCGGCGACGCGGATCTCCAGACAATGACCCGGACAACCTTACAACGATTCGATCAGCGCTTTCGCCAGAAGCGCGGCGGCCTCTCGTGTCAGCTCGAAAGGCAGCGTCACACCTGACTCGAAAACCATGGCGAGTCGAACATTCCCCTTCGCGCTCGCCGGCACGACGCCCACGCCAAGCGGACGAAGGCATACCCCGGGATCGCCGGTCGACGGAAGGACCGACAGCGCCGAGACGGCCGCCGCGGGCGCAACGTTCGTTGTCACCTCGACCTCGCGTTCGGCCGCGGACAGGCTGTTCAAACTTTCCGCAATCGGCCCACGGCATTCCTCCAATGCCGCCTGGATGGAAGTCGCGAGAAAAAAGGTTGCGGGTAGTTCCTCGCTCATGATCACCTCCCTGCGCGAGTGTAAATCGCGGCTCACGGAAACGCGCGAGGGTCCACGTCGGGGGTCAGGCTGGTTCGTGCCGCAGAGGGCGGATCGCGCGGCTCGGGGTCGAAGTACATCACGCGGCACTCGGCGCACGCGATGAAATCGGTCCGGTACGTCTGACCGTTCGGCCGGCGGACGACGACGCGTTCGAAGTTGCTCGAGCCGCACGTGCATTCGGTGGGTGGCTGGCCGTCCATGTCATGAGGATACTGTATGGATGTACAGCTTGGGTCGGGTCGCCGGACGCTGCGGTCCAAATTCATCCTCCCTTACGCAATAATTTTCGGCGGCGCCCGCAAAGCGATATCCCGCCAGCGAGACCATTCGGCCGGCTCGATAGGCGCTGGGCAGACTTCGCTTTGAACCGCGGACCGAAGAAGTCCCCAGGTGTGAGCGATCTCGTGATACACGTCGTCGACTTGGTCAACCGTGAACCCTTCAGTGTGAAAGCGCTTGCCCCGACGTGCCGTCACTATCAGGGTCGCGCAAGCGACCGGTCGCCTGCCGCGTCACGGTGACTTATGGTCAGCTCTGATCGCATCTTCCCGTGCGCTAAAAGTTTCGCTTCCATTCATCGGTCTCGATCCTCTTCATCAGCGATAGAAAGTACGCTGCCAGCGACGCCGCGTGGCTGAAAGGGGCGCCGCCCAAGGCGACCTTGAATCTGGCCACGCGCTTTCCGAGCGCCATAGGCATTTCGACAAGTTCGTCCCGTTGTGGGCCTCGATTGAGCGGAGCAAGGCGACAAGATCTTGTTCAAGCCAGTTCAGTGTCAGGACGACCTTGCCGATCGGCCCCGCGAATTCCTCAGGCACCCATGGGTTGACGGCCGGGTGTTTCGCCTTTGCCGGATCGGTGCCGAGGATACGAATGCCGTTCGAAACGCGCTCAATGACGTGCGGCGCGCCCAGCGGCTTCGGCGGCCGCACGGGCTTGGGCTGGGCTAGGGAGTTCAGTAGACGCCGTTTGTCTTGACGCGGTGACTCATTCCCCATGCATTCCCCGAACGGTTTTGCCACCACTAAAGGTCAGGGGCCGCTCACTGGCGGCCCCTTATGCACGGTGGTGGAGAGGAGGAGGATCGAACTCCCGACCTTCGCATTGCGAACGCGACGCTCTCCCAGCTGAGCTACCCCCCCACGCGAACCCGAAGTCTAGCAAACTCGCGTCCCCCGGTTTAGATTTCCGGGTCGCCGCGGAGGAACGCTTCATCGTTGCCTGCGGCGCTATGGACCGCTTAGCTAAAATCAATCAAAAGCCTTGGTTCGATAGCGTAGCATCCATTCCGTCGATCTTTTCCGCATCACTACTTCGAGGACTTACCCATGTCTCTGATCAACACCCAAGTCAAGCCGTTCTCCGCGACCGCCTACCTGAACGGCAAATTCGTTGACGTGACGCAGGACACGCTCAAGGGCAAGTGGTCCGTGTTCATGTTCTATCCGGCGGACTTCACCTTCGTCTGCCCGACCGAACTCGAAGACCTCGCCGACCATGCGGCGGAGTTCAAGAAGCTGGGCGTGGAGTGCTACGGCATTTCGACCGACAGCCACTTCGCCCACAAGGCCTGGCACGACACTTCGGAAGCGATCAAGAAGGTCAACTACGCCCTGATCGGCGACCCGACCCAGGTCCTGGCACGCAACTTCGAGGTGCTGATCGAGGAAGAGGGAATGGCCCTGCGCGGCACCTTCGTGATCAACCCCGAGGGCTTCATCAAGGTCATGGAAGTGCACGACAACGGCATCGGTCGCGACGCTTCGGAGTTGCTGCGCAAGGTCAAGGCCGCCCAGTACGTGGCAGCCCACCCCGGCGAAGTGTGCCCCGCGAAGTGGACCGAAGGCGCTGCCACGCTGACCCCCTCGCTGGACCTGGTCGGCAAGATCTGAATGATGGTCGGCGCATGCCGACATGTTGAACACGAAGGAGCTTCACGATGTTGGACGCAAACCTGAAAGCACAGCTCAAGGCCTATCTCGAGCGCGTGAAGCTGCCTTTCGAGATCACGGCGTCGCTGGACGACGGCGCGTCGTCGCAGGAGATGCATGGCCTCCTGGAGGACATCGTCTCGCTGTCGGACAAGATCACGTTGAAGACCGACGGCAACGACGCGCGCAAGCCGTCGTTCACGCTCAATCGCGTCGGCGAGGCGCCGCGCATCCGCTTTGCGGCGATCCCCATGGGCCACGAGTTCACCTCGCTGGTGCTGGCGCTCCTGCAGGTCGGCGGCCACCCGCCCAAGATCGAGCAGGCACTGGTCGAGCAGATCCAGAATCTCGAAGGCGATTTTCGCTTCGAGACCTACATGTCGCTGACCTGCCACAACTGCCCCGACGTGGTCCAGGCGCTGAACCTCATGGCGGTGCTGAATCCGCGCGTGCACAGCGTGGTGATCGATGGTGGCCTCTACCAGAAGGAAGTGACCGAGCGGCAGGTGCTGGCGGTGCCGATGGTGTTCCTGAACGGTGCGCATTTCGGCCAGGGGCGGATGGACGTCGATGAGATCGTCTCCAAACTCGACACCGGCGCGGCAGCGCGCGACGCGGTTCGGCTCAACGCGAAGGACGCCTACGATGTGTTGATCGTCGGCGGTGGGCCGGCCGGCGCGGCGGCGGCGGTCTATGCGGCACGCAAAGGCATCCGCACGGGCATCCTGGCCGAGCGCTTCGGCGGCCAGACCATGGACACGATGAGCATCGAGAACTTCATCTCGGTGCTGGAAACCGACGGCCCGAAGTTCGCGGCCGCGCTGGAGCAGCATGCCAAGCGCTACGACGTCGACATCTTGAACCTGCAGCGCGCCGAACGATTGGTTCCGGCGAGCGAACCGGGCGGGCTGATCGGCGTGGCCTTGGCCAATGGCGCGACGCTGCGGAGCAAGACCGTGATCCTTTCCACCGGGGCGCGCTGGCGCGAGGTGAATGTGCCGGGTGAGAAGGAATACCGCAACAAGGGGGTGGCTTACTGCCCGCACTGCGATGGTCCGCTATTCAAGGGCAAGCGCGTGGCGGTGATCGGCGGCGGCAATTCGGGGGTAGAGGCGGCGATCGACCTGGCGGGCATCGTCGGGCATGTCACCTTGCTCGAGTTCGGTGACCAGTTGCGGGCCGACGCGGTGTTGATCAAGAAGCTGCAAAGCCTGTCCAACGTCGCCATTCACACGCAGGCGCAGACCACGGAAATCACCGGTTCGCAAGGCAAGGTCGACGGGCTGCGCTATACCGACCGGGCGAGCGGCGAGTCCAGGACCGTGGCGCTGGAGGGCGTGTTCGTCCAGATCGGCCTGGTCCCGAATTCCGAGTGGCTCAAGGGCACCCTGGAGCTGTCGCGCCATGGCGAAATCGTGGTCGACAACCGGGGCCAGACGTCGCTGCCGGGGGTGTTCGCCGCCGGCGATGTGACCACGGTGCCGTTCAAGCAGATCATCATCGCCACGGGCGACGGGGCCAAGGCCGCCCTGGGTGCCTTCGATCACCTGATGCGCACGTCGGCGCCGGAGGCGGTCGCGGCCTGAAAGCCCGGGCGAATGGCTTCGCAATGCCAGGACGTCAGGTCAATTCGACGCGTCCTGGCGCGGCGCCAGGAGCCGGTCGCCGTATTGTTCGCGCAGCCGGTTCTTGAGCATCTTGCCGGTGGCGCCGAGCGGGATCGCATCGACGAAGACGACATCGTCCGGTGTCCACCACTTGGCGATCCGGCCCTCGAAAAAAGCGAGCATCTCGTCGCGGGTGAGGGTGGCGTTGGGCTTCTTGACCACGATGAGGAGCGGCCGCTCGTCCCACTTGGCGTGGCGGGCGGCGATGCAGGCGGCCATGGCGACCTGGGGATGGGCCATGGCGATGTTCTCGAGGTCGATCGAGCCGATCCATTCGCCGCCGGATTTGATCACGTCCTTGCTGCGGTCGGTGATGTGCATGAAGCCGTCGGCGTCGATCGTGGCGACGTCGCCGGTGGGAAACCAGCCGTGACCTTGCGCGTCGGCCACCAGCGGGTCACCGCCCTCGCTCTTGAAGTATTGCTCGATGATCCAGGGCCCCCGCACCAGCAGCTGGCCTGAGCGCTGGCCGTCCCACGGCAGTTCGGCGCCGTGTTCGTCGACGATCTTCATGTCGACGCCATAGACCACGCGGCCCTGGGTGCTCTGGACCGCACGCCGGGCGTCGCTGTCGAGTTCGAGGTGCTTGGCCTTGACGACCGCCGTGGTGCCGACCGGGCTCATCTCGGTCATTCCCCAGGCGTGCAGCACGCGCACGTCATAGTCTTCCTCGAAGGTCCGCATCATCGCGGGCGGGCAGGCCGAGCCGCCGATCACGGTGCGGCGCATGGTCGAGAACTTCAGGCCGTGGGCTTCCACGTAGGCCAGCAGTGCCTGCCACACGGTGGGCACGCCGGCCGAGAGCGTCACCCGCTCGGATTCGAACAGATCGTAGAGCGATTTGCCGTCGAGGCCCGAACCGGGGAAGACCAGCTTGGCGCCGACCATGCACGCCGCATACGGCAGGCCCCAGGCGTTGACGTGGAACATCGGCACCACTGGCAGCACGGTGTCGCGAGCCGATACGTTGAGCGCGTCGGGCAGGGCGATGGCGAAGGTGTGCAGCACCGTCGAGCGGTGGCTGTAGAGCACCCCCTTGGGGTTGCCCGTGGTGCCGCTCGTGTAGCAGAGCGAGGAGGCCCGGTTCTCGTCGAAGACCGGCCAATCGAAGGTGTCGCGCTCGGCCGCCACCAGGTCCTCGTAGCAGAGCAGGCCGGGGACCGTGCCGGCGGCGGGCATGTGGGCGCGGTCGGTCATCGCGACGAAGGTCTTGATGGTCTTGACACGCCCGGCGATCGCCTCGACCAGCGGCAGGAAGGTCAGGTCGAAGAACAGCACCTGATCCTCGGCGTGGTCGGCGATATAGACGACGTGGTCGGCGTGCAGGCGCGGGTTGAGCGTGTGCAGCACCGCGCCGGAGCCGCTGACCGCATAGTAGAGCTCCATGTGGCGGTAGCCGTTCCAGGCCAGGGTCGCGATCCGATCTCCGGGCCGGACGCCGAGCGCGGCGAGCACGTTGGCCATGCGGCGGGCCCGGGCCGCCAGATCGCGGTAGGTGGTGCGATGGATATCGCCTTCCGTGCGGCGCGACACGACCTCCTGTTGGCCATGATGGCGCTCGGCATGAACGAGCAGCGACGAGATGAGGAGGGGCTGCTGCATCATCTGACCGTTCATGGCGTCTCCAGAGTGGGGGGGCGAGTCAGCGCATTCTGATGCAGGCGCGGCCGCCTTTGGATCGGGCGCATCCCAGGGTCGCGAGCCGTTGCCGTGGCGCGGGGCCGACGCGAAAGCGGCTCGAGCGTGGCATACAACACACAGTCGCCCGTTGAACGTGGGGGCGCCCCTCGCACAAGGGATGTTTTGTCACGGACCTGGGCCGAAAATCATGGCATGCGTTGAGCCCGTCGTCGCGAGCTGCGCTGAGCTGCCGGGGGCTTGCCTGCCTTTGGCCAAGGACTTGTCATGCCGCAAACCTTCAATGTCGGAGCCCGCTCGCTGTTCGTCACCGCGACCGCGTGGCTGTTCATCGTGCTGGCAGCATTGACCAGTTTGTCGGCGTTGGTCCAGAACGCCTCGGTCGCCTCGCTGATGCCCGAACTGCGGGTCGCGACCGACCACATGCCGCTGGTCACCGGCCTGCTGATCGGCTACTTGCCCTGGGTGGTCGGCGTGGCGCTCGTGATGGCGCTCTTCACGCTGGCTTCTGCAATCGGCCTGCTGATGCGGCTGGAGTGGGCGCGGCGCAGTTTCATCGCCTTGCTGGTGGTCGCCATCGTGGCCAATCTGCTGGGCCTGTGGCTCCAGCAAGAGGTGCTCCAGGCGGTCGTGAACAGCACCTTGCGCACGGTCTCGATCCCGCAGCAAGCGCTGGGGGTGTTCGGCGGCTTCGTGGCTGCCGCCCGGGTGATGGCCATGCTGATGACCCTGGGTGCCTGCGGGCTTCTGGGCTGGATCATCAGCCGGTTGATGTCGGCGCCGGTTCGGCAGGAATTCGTCTGAGGCCTCGCGTCGCAGTGACGGGCCCTTCGACGGGCTCAGGGCGAACGGGATGGGGGCCTGCAGAACCCGGTTCGCGCTGATGAGCGCCTCGTGCCTCACCCCGACCTACCGTTCGGGCTGAGTTTGGCGAAGTCGCCCGTGCCCAGTCACCGGCCCTTCGACTGGCTCGAGGCGAACGGGGATGGGGGATGCCAGCGGGCAGGGTGGTTCGGCTTGCACCAAAGACTGTATGAACGTACAGTATCTCATGGACGCCCCCTCTCTTTTTGCCCCGCCGATGCAAGGCGACCGGGTGCCGGTGTCCTGTGGTGCCCCGGTGCCTGCGCGGTTGCGTCCGGAGGCCTTGCATCCCACCCTGTGGCTGGGCCACCAGCTCGCCCGCCATGCCGAGGCCGCTGTCGCCACCGGTTTCGCTGCCCTGGATGCGCAATTGCCAGGCGGAGGCTGGCCGCGCCGGGCCCTGACCGAACTGCTGCTGGCCCGGCCCGGGATCGGCGAAGTCCGCCTGGTCGCCCCGAGCCTCGTGCGCGTGCAGCAGGCCGGCCGCCTGGTGATGCTGTTCGATCCGCCGGTCGGGTTGTCGGCGAGTGCGCTCGGGCAGCTCGGTTTCGAGGTCGAGGAGCTCCTGGTCATCCAGACCCGCACCCGCGGGGTCGCCGGCACCGACAGCCTCTGGGCGCTCGAGCAAGCGCTCAAGAGCGGCCACGTCGGTGCGGTGCTCGCCTGGCTGCCACCCCGGCTGCGCGCCGAACGGTTGCGGCGTCTGCAACTGGCGGCGCATGCCCATGACGGGCCGGCCTTCGTCCTGTGCGAGAC
>JALYHO010000086.1 GCA_030776545.1 Pseudomonadota bacterium
GCACCGGCCGTCACGGCGCGCTTGAGCCAGGCCACCGCGGCCGCGCCGAGCGCGGACTGCAGTTGCTCGATCGGCGCCCCGGCTTCGCACGGCAGCAAGCGCAGCGCCGCGGTGTTGGCGAGCACGACGCGGGCCTGGTTGTCCAGGACCACCACCGCGTCGGACAACAGGTCGAAAAACTCCCGCCAGCCCGCCGCCCCGGACCAGGGATCCCGCGCCACGTCAGTCCAGTTCGCTGGCGTTCATCAGCGCCCGCAGCTCGGCCCGGTTGATCTCGGTCACGCTCATCATCAGGGTGTCGGCCGCCTCGCGGAAGTCGAACAGGGCCTCGGCTTCGATCGCGCGAACGAGGTCGATGTAGGGCTGGTAGGGGCCTTCGTTGGACCCGAGTGCCAGGCGGACCCGCTCCGGGACCGGAATGGTCTCGAGAAGCTGCGCGAAAGGTTGCTGGAACATCCGGTCGAGCAGCGAGAACACGCCGCAGATGAACATTTCATTGCGCATCTCCTCGTCACCGCTGTGGCGGACGAGCTCTTCCATGAGCAAGCCGCGCCGCACCGCGGCGAACATCACCGGCTTGAGGTTGACGTCCTTGCTCGCGGTGGCGAGCAAGAGGGCCAGCCAGCGCTTGAGCCGTTTGAAGCCGAGCATCATGATGGCGTGGCGAAACGAGCTGATCTCGACGCGCAGGCCGAATGCGGGCGAATTGATGTAGCGCAGCAGCTTGAACGCGAGCGCCGGGTCGCGTTTGAGGGTCGCTTCCAGGCGTTCGATCGACTCTTCCTTTTCGACCTGGCGTATCAGCTCGACGATGGTCTGCATGCCCGGCGCCGCCGCGCTGCCTGCGCGGCTCGCGGTCGCGGTGTTCACCGCGTCGTCGATCGGCCAGCCCAGCACCGCCTCGGCACCGCGCGAGAACGACGCTTCCATGTCCGCCACGTTGCGCACCCCCGACTGCACGTGCAGGATGCTGCGCGTGATGCCCGCGGGAACGTTCGCTTCGCCGGTGCGGCGGTCGTCGGCGAGGTCGATGATCGAGTATTTGAAGCAGGGCAAGACCTGGCGCGGCAATTCCTGCAGCGGCCGGCCTTTGAGCAGCAAGGTGCTGCCGGTGCCGTGCAGCGCGACCAGCGCGTCGCTGTTGGTGGGGTCGCACGCCATGAAGGACGGCACCTCGACCATCAGGTTGGATGAGGGACGTGCCTGGAGCAGCGCCTGCAACAGACTCTCGCTCACCACGTTGAGCGAAACCCGCGCCCCGGTCGCCGGCCAGACGTTGCCGATCTCGTGGAGCAACTGGCCGACGTCGGGCACTGCGTCCGGACGCAGCGGAAAGACGGTCAGCCGGGTGGCGCTGACGGCCCGCTTGCGGTCGATGAAGGCCGAGTAGCCGAGCGCGACTTGCCCGAGGACACCGGTTGCATCAGCCTGCATGGGAAGCGCGTTTCATCATCAGCTCGACAAGTAGTTGAACAACGACAGATGCTGAACCAGAGAATAAGCCTTGAGGGCCGCACTGTAGCCGGTCTGTTGATTGTTGAAATCGGAGATCGCCTGCGTCATGTCCAGGTCCTCGGCGTTCGACTGCCCGGTCTTGCTGGCCACGGTCAGAGCCGACAGCCGGTCGGTCACCGCGCTGATCCGGTTCATGGTCGCGCCGGCGGCGCTGCGCGCGGCCGACAGCAGGTTCATCGACGAATCGATGTTGGCCAGATTTTCCGAATTCGCCTGGGCGCGCTGGGCGCCGCTCAAATTGGGCGTTTTCAGGTCCGCGATGGCCTTGTCGATCGCCCCGAACACGCTGAGGGTCGGGGTGGACGGTGCCAAAGTGAAGCTGTCGCCGCTGGCCGGACTGCCCGAGATGGTGGCCGACATGCCGTCGATCTGCACCGCCTGGCCGGTGCTGAAGGCGACGTTGGTCTGGGGAGTCGGGGCCCCGTTCTTCAGGATCGAGTAGGTGGTGCTGCCACCGCCGACGCTGAAGTTGATGCTGTAGGTCGCTCCGGTCAGCTGGGCCGGGTTGGTGACCTTGCCTGAATCGATCCAGGCCGTGCCGTTGCTCACGCTGGCGCCGGCAGTGAAGACACCGTTGCCGGTGCGGGCCGTCATCCAGGCGGAACTGCCGTCGACGCTCAAAGGCAAGCCCTCGTTGCCGGCGGCTTGCGAGACCCCCGGCGTGCCCTGGTACTGCACCCCGCCGACCGTATCGCTGAACGGGGCCTGGGTGGCGCTCTGGCCACCGAAGAGGTAGTTGCCCGAGCCATCCGTGCTGTTGGAGAGCGTCAGCAGCTGCTGGCGCAAGCCGACCAGGGTTTGGGACAAGGCCGAACGGTCGGCGTCCTGCAGACTGCCGTTGCCGGCCTGGACCAGCGTGTCGCGCACCGTTTGCAGCAGCGAGCCGGCACTGCCGAGCGCGCTCTCGGTCAAGGTCATCGCGTTGTTGCTGGCAGCGACCGCTTTCTGGGTGGCGGTGATGCGCGCCTGCTCGGCCTGGGCCCGTTCCGAGATCGCCGCGGCTGCGGGATCGTCGCTGGCGACATTGACCCGCTTGCCGGTCGACATCTGCTGCTGGGTTTGCGTCAGGGTGGACTGGCGCTGCATCAGCGACTCGATCGTGTTGTCGTAGTTGTTGACGGTGGCGATGCGCATGATGGATGGAGTCCTCGGATCGGATCGGGCGTCGGGAATCAACCCGCCGCCGTCTGCAGCAGCGTGTCGAAGATCTGTTTGGCGACCTGCAGGATCTTGGCGGCTGCCTGGTAGCTCTGCTGATACTGGATCAGCCGGGCGGCCTCTTCGTCGAGGTTCACGCCGGCACTGTTGGAGCGCGCCGTCTCGGCCTGGCTTGCCGCCGCGGTCGACGCGGTCGAGGTGGTCGTGCCACCCTGCACCCGAACACCGATGTTGGCGAGCGCGCTGGCATAGCCGTCGGTGATGGTTTGCGCGGGGCCGCCATTGCCGGACGCGACGAGGCCGGCAGTCCCCAGGTCGGAAAACGCCGTCGCATTGCCATTGTTGGACCGGACCGATGTGGTCGGGACGACGGCCAGGGTGTCGTTGGCTCTCGGCACGCCCGCCAGGCTCATTTGGAAGCCGTTCAGGCCGATGGGCGTGCCTGCCGTCCAGAGTCCGGTGCCACTGCTGCTGACGACGCCACCGTTGCTCAGGCTCCAGGTGTAGTTGCCGGCGTTGTCGGTGAACGTGATGTTCGCGCTGAGCGCGCCGTTGTAGCTCGGGCTGGTGGCGTTGAGCGACGCGATCGACGCGGTTCCGCTGTTGTTGACCCCGACGCTGCCGACGAAGGGCGACGCCGCTGCGATCCCGCTCGGGTCGGCCAGCACGGTCGTCATGTGCTGCGCCGCCTGCGACACCGGTTGCAGGAGGAACCGATCGCCGGCCGCGGGCGCGCCGCCCGTGCGTTGCAAGGACACGCCGTCGAATTGCACCCCCGCCGAGAGCTGGGCCGCCGTGTAGGGGCTGCCTGCCACGGCCGCGTTGTCGCTGCTGCGAACGACCGCGTAGTTGGTGCCGTCGAACTTCACCGTGTAGTCGCTCGCCTGGACCTGGGCACCGTTGTTCACCGAGAGACTCAGCGAGGCGGTCCCGGTGTTGCTGCCGGCGGCCAGGACGGCCGGGGTTCCGACCGAAAAAAGCGGCGCTCCGGCGCCAGCCGGCTGCCGCAGATCGAGGCCGAGGGCCTGCTGCTGGTTGGCGGCACTGCTGATGGAGGTCGCGAGCTGGCCGACCAGTTGGTTGGCCGTGGTGAGGTCGTTGTTCTGGAAGTTGAGCAAGCCCGAGAGCGAACCTCCGGACAGGCTGTTGGCCGGTATCGAGGTCGTGCTGCCACCGGTGCTCAAAGCCAACGCCACCTTGCTCGGATCGAACGCGTCGGGGACCGCCTTGACCGTGTTCGCGTTGGCACCGAGCACGAGGTTCTGACCCCCGCCGATGAACAGGCCGATGCTGCCGTCGTCCGCGGGGATGGTGCTGACGTTGACGAGACCGGCGATCTTGCTGACCAACTGGTCGCGCTGGTCGAGGAGCTGATTGGGAGCCTGGCCATTGCCTCGGAGCGCCGAAATCTGCCGGTTCAGGCCCGCCACCTGAGCCGCCATCTGGTTCAGGCTATCGACCGAGGTCTTGACCGTCTGGGTCAGACCACTTTGTATCGCGCTCAACTGGTTGCCGGCGGCGGCGAAATGGGTCGCGAGCTGCTGTGCCTGACTCAACACGACTTGTCGCGCCGAGGAGTCCGACGGATTGTTGGCCAGATCGACGAAGGAATTGATGAAGCTTCCGGCTGCCGCGCCGAGGCCGCCAGCGCCGATCGGGAACACACCTTGCAACTGGGTCAGCTGGCCCAGACGCGCACTGTCGGCCGCGGCGGTCGATGCGGTCGTGACGGCCTGTCCCGTCAGGAAGCCGTTGTAGGCGCGCGCGATCGTGGTGACATTCACGCCTTTGCCGAAAAAGCCCGAACCGGTGAACTGCGAAGGCGCGTCGGCCAGCATCGCCGTCTGGCGCGAATAGCCGGCCGTGTTGGCGTTCGCGATGTTGTTGCTGGCGGTCTGCAAGGCGGCATAGCTTGCCGTCATCGCGGTCTGGCCGATCGACATCAGAGCGCCGCTCATGCCCGCTCTCCTTCAGTGCCGCGAGCGTGCCGATGCCACATCCGGGTCTCCTTCATGCGATGCTGTCCGGCGCCTGCGCCGAGGCGCGCTGCAGCCGCAGCGTGGTGTTGATGACGCGCGTGAGCTTGGCCGCATACGCCGGGTCGGTCGCGTAACCGGCCCGCTGCAGGCCCTGGGCGAACGCCTGCGGACTGCTCCCGGCGGCGACGACCTTGGCGTAGCGGGGGTTGTCCTTCATCAGGTTGGCGTAGTCCCGGAACGATTCGTCGTAGCTCGAATAGGCGCGAAACCTGGCCACGACCTTGCGGGGCGCGCCGTCGACCACTTCGGTCGTCACTGCCGTGGCGGTCTTGCCCTTCCAGTTCGCCCCCGCCTTGATGCCGAACAGGTTGTGCGAGTTGCTGCCGTCGGCATTGCGAATTTCGTGCCTGCCCCAGCCCGATTCGTGTGCTGCCTGCGCCACCATGAACGCCGCGGGGATGCCGGTCTGGGCTTCGGCGCCGGCGGCCGACGTCTCGTGCACACGCAGGAAATCGGCCTGCGTCGGGGTCACCGCCGCGCTCCCCGCGGCGGCCGCCGGGGGCACGGCGGCGCGGGGGGAGACGCTGCTGCTCATCTGGCGCTCGAGCTGGCGCGCGATCACGTCCGCGAGCCCGCCGGGGGCGCCACTCATCTTGTTCGCGAATTGGGTGTCGAGCATTTCGGTGCTCATCTGCGTGGTCGCGTTGTCGAGCATGCCGGTGTTGAGCGAGGAGTCGCGCATGCCCTTCATGAGCTGCTGCATGAACATCGCCTCGAACTGCTTGGCGGCCATCCGGATGGCCGTCTTCGGGTCCTTGGCTGCCGCGGCTCCGAGGGCGCGCGCCGACGGATCGAGCGCGCCGACGTCGCCGTGGGTCATGGAGGTGCCGGAGATCGCCACTCAGATCACCTCGATCTCTGCGTTGAGGGCACCGGCGGTTTTCATCGCCTGCAGGATCGCGAGCAAGTCCTGCGGCGTCGCGCCGAGCGAATTGAGCGCCTTGACCACGTCGGCGAGCCTGGTGCCCGCCGGCAACTGGATCAGGCTGCCGGGTTCCTGGCGGATCGTGATGTCGGCCTTGTCGCGCGAGACCGTGGTCCCCCCGCTCGACAGCGCCGTGGGCTGGCTGATCACCGGGCTCGAATTGATCGTCACCGACAGGCTGCCGTGCGCCACCGCGCAGGGATTGAGCGTGACGGTCTGGTTCACCACCACCGAGCCGGTGCGGGCGTTGATGACGACTTTGGCGGCCGGCGCCGCCAGGTCCAGGGGCAGGTTTTCGATGTCGGCCATGAAACCCACCCGGGCCTCGGAATTCGCCGGCATGCGCACCCGGACGACGCGTCCATCGAGGGCCTGGGCGATCCCCGCCCCCATCTTGGCGTTGACGGCGCGCTCGACTTCGCGCGCCGTGTTGTAGTCGTTCGAATTCAGGTCGAGCTGGAGGAAGTCGCCCTGGTTCAGCGGCGTGGGCACGGCCCGCTCGACGGTCGCGCCTTCGGGGATGCGCCCGGCATTGAGGGTATTGACCTGGACCTTGGACCCCGCGGCCGAAGCGCCGGCACCGCCGATCACCAGATTGCCCTGGGCGAGTGCGTAGATCTGGCCGTCCGCGCCCTTGAGCGGCGTCGCGATCAGGGTGCCACCGCGCAGCGATTTGGCGCTGCCCATGGAAGAAACCGTGACGTCGAGCTGCTGGCCCGGCTGCGCGAATGCCGGCAGCTGAGCGGTGACCATGACCGCTGCGACGTTTTTCAGTTGCATCGGCGTGGTCCCGGTCGGCACCGTCACGCCCATCTGCTGCAGCAGCGCGGTCAGGCTCTGGACCGTGAACGGAGTGGACGTGGTCTGGTCGCCGGTGCCGTCCAGGCCCACGACCAACCCATAGCCGACCAGCTGGTTGGTGCGCACGCCTTGCACGCTCGCCACCTCCTTGAGCCGCATCGCCTGTGCCGGGCCAGGCCACCAGAGCGCGGCGGTGGCCAGCAGGGCGGACAAGGCGATCAGCTTGCGCAGGAGTTTTTCGGTGTCGTGCATTGGGGGCATCCTCGATGCGCCCATTCTGGGCAGACTCAGCTCGGCATAACGTTCAAAAAGAAGCGTCCGAGCCAGCCAATTCCCTGCGCATCGGCCTGCTGGCCCTTGCCGCGCTGCTCGATCCGCACGTTGGCGATCTGCGCCGAGGCCACGGTGTTGCCGCTTTGAATCATGCGTGGGTCGACCTGGCCGGAAAAGCGCAGCACGTCCACGTTGTGGTTCACGCCGATCTGCTTTTCGCCGGAGATGATGAGGTGGCCGTTGGGCAAGACCTCGATCACCGTCGCGGTGATCGTTCCGGAAAAGGCGTTGTTGTTGTTGGTGCTGCCTTTGCCGTCGAAGGTGTTGCTCGAATTCAGGCCGATGCTGGCGCGTCCGGCCAGGAACGAATTCCCGGCGATCCCGGGCAACGCGGTCACGCCGCCGCCGAGCGCGCCGGTCTTGGCGACCGAGCTGGTGCTGCTCTGGCTGGCCGTGATGGTTTCGACGATCTGCACGGTGATCGTGTCGCCGACCAGCCGCGCGCGGTGGTCTTCGAACAGGGGGCGATATTGGGTGGCCTGGAAGATCGCCCCGTTGTTGACGGGCGCGACCTCGACCGGCTCGGGGCGTTTCCAGGTCGGCTGGACGACGTCGACCGGCGGGCGCTTGTTGAGCAGCTCGCTGGAGCTTTCGCAGCCAGCGAGCAGGAAGACGAATGCCGCCGTGACGGCGCTGCAGAGCGGAATGAGACGGGTCATGGCGGCGAGTCGACGGCGTCGGGTCAGAGTTGGTTCAGGCTCGCGAGCATGTCGTCGGTGGTCTTGATCGCCTTGGAGTTGAGTTCATAGGTGCGCTGGGTCTGTATCATCCCGACCAGCTCCTCGACGACATTGACGTTGGACGTTTCGACGAAGCCCTGCTGCACCATCCCCAGGCCGTTTTGTCCCGGTGTCCCCACGTTGGGTGTTCCCGACGCGCTGGTCTCGGCGTAGACGTTGCCGCCGAGTGGATCCAGGCCGGCCGGGTTGATGAAATTCGCCGTCTGGAGCTTGCCGACCACCTGCGCGGTCGGCTGGGTCGGCAGCATGACGCTGACGGTGCCGTCCGCCGCGATCGTGGTGCTGGTCGCGTTGGGGGGAATCGTGATGCCGGGCTGGACCACGTTGCCGTTGTTGGTCACGAGCTGACCGCTCGAGCTGAGCTGGAACGAGCCGTCGCGGGTGTAGCCGGTCGTGCCGTCGGGCATCTGCAGTTGGAAGAACCCGTGGCCGCTGATCGCGACGTCGAGCGTGTTGCCGCTTTGCTGCAGGTTGCCCTGGCTGAAATTGCGCGAGGTCGCGACCGCACGCGTGCCCAGGCCGAGTTGCAGCCCGACCGGCAGATTGGTCTGGTCGGTGGCGTTGGCACCGGCCTGGCGCAGGTTCTGGTACATCAGGTCCTCGAACACGGCGTGGGCGGTCTTGTAGCCGTTGGTCGAGGCATTCGCCAGGTTGTTCGAGATCGCATCCAGCTGGGTCTGCTGGGCCTGCATGCCGGTTTTGGCGATGAAGAGGGAACGCATCATGATGGGGGCTCCAGTCGTTGCCCGCATCATCGATCCCGGAGCGACCCCGGAAACCGCTGAAAAGACCCGAATTCGGGTCGCTTCTCTCGACGCCTGCGCGTGCCAGGCGGCGGCTCGTCGCCCCTCACTGCGGACGGCGGCGAGGCCCGCGGCGCTTCACGCCAGGTCTTTTTGTCGCTCGACGGTGCGCGCCACGATGCCGTAGGCGATCGCCTCGTCGGCGCTCATCCAGTAGTCGCGCTCCATGTCGGCGGCGACCTTTTCGTAGGGTTGGCCGGTGGCGTTGGAGACCACGCGCGCCAGCCGCTCCCGAGCCCTCAGGATCTCTTTGGCCTGGATCGCGATGTCGGTCGCCTGGCCGCCCGCTCCCCCGGCCGGTTGGTGGATCATGAAGCGCGTGTTGGGCAGGCAAAGGCGCCGCTCCTTCGGAGGCGCCAGGAAAATGTGCGCCCCGGCGCTCGCGACCCAGCCGCTGCCCACGGTGGTGACCGGAGCGCGCACGAACCGGATCACGTCGAAGATCGCGTCGCCCGATTCCACGTGGCCGCCCGGCGACGAAATCAGCATCGTGATCGGCGCCTCGGACTCTTCCGACAAGGCCAGCAGGCGTCGGCACGTGGCATGGGCCAGCGTGTCGGTGATCTCGCCGAAGACAAGCACGAAGCGCGACTTGAACGCCAGCTGCTCTTCCAGCTTGTCGACCTTGGCGTCGGCCTTGGCCGGCTTGTCGTCGGCAGCAGCGTAGTGGAGGGATGACATGGGAACTCCTGGATGCGGATTGAATACGTGCGGACGAGTTTAAGCCTCGACCCCCCGCATCCGTTC
>JALYHO010000087.1 GCA_030776545.1 Pseudomonadota bacterium
GGATACGGCGGCGCGGCGAGGATGTGCGCCGCGGCGCCGTCGTGCTCGCCGCCGGCGCGCGTTTGACCCCTCAGGCGCTCGGGTTGGCGGCGACCGTCGGTGCCGCACACCTGGAGGTGGCGCGCCGGCCACGCGTCGCCCTGTTCTCGACCGGAGACGAACTCGCGATGCCGGGCGAAGTGCTCAAGCCCGGCGCGATCTACAACGCCAACCGCTACACGCTGTGCGCAGCGATCCAGGCCCTCGGCTGCGACTGCGTCGACCGGGGCGTCATTGCCGACCGTCTCGACGCCACCCGCGCCGCGCTGCGCGACGCCGCCCTGGACCACGACCTGATCGTGACGTCCGGGGGCGTGTCGGTCGGCGAGGAAGACCATCTGCGGCCCGCCGTCGCGGCCGAAGGCCGCATCGAGCTGTGGCAGATCGCGATCAAACCGGGCAAGCCGCTCGCCTTCGGTGCGATCGACCGCCCCGACGGCAGCGCGGCCCTGGTCATCGGCTTGCCCGGGAACCCGGTCTCGAGCTTCGTGACCTTCCTGATGCTCGTGCGACCGCTGCTACTGAGCTTGCAGGGCGCCACCGCACTGGGCCCGCGACGCGTCCGTCAACGTGCCGATTTCGATTGGCCGCAGCCGGACGCTCGGCGCGAATTCCTGCGCGTGCGTCACAACGCCGATGGTGGCCTCGACCTGTTCCCGAACCAGGGGTCGGGCGTGCTGACCTCGACCGTCTGGGGCGACGGCCTCGTCGACAACCCCCCGGGGCAAGCGATACGCCACGGCGACTGGGTCGACTACCTGTCGTTCGCGGAGTTGTCCTCTTGAAAGTACGCGTGCGCTATTTCGCCTCGATCCGGGAGGCGCTCGGCGCCGCCGAGACCATCGAGGTCGCCGCTGGCAGCGACGTCGCCACGGTGCGCGACGCCCTGATCGCGCGCGACCCCGCCCACGCCGCGGCGCTCGCCAGGGGCCGGGCGGTGCGCAGCGCGCTCGATCAGGTGCTGTGCGAGGAGCACGCCATCGTCGACGACGGGGCGGAACTGGCCTTTTTCCCACCCGTCACCGGAGGCTGAAATGGCGGGGCCCCGCGTCACCGTCCAGGAAAACGATTTCGACCTGACTGCAGAAATCGCGGCGTTGCGTGCCAGCGATTCGGGCGTCGGGGCCGTGGCGTCCTTCGTCGGTCTCGTGCGCGACCGCAACGACGGCGCCGGCGTCCAGGGGATGGAACTCGAACACTACCCCGGGATGACCGAACGCACCATCGAGGCCATGATCGACGAGGCGGCGGCTCGCTTCCAGGTGCGCGCGGCGCGGGTGGTCCATCGCGTCGGCCGCTTGCTGCCGGGCGACCAGATCGTGATGGTCGCCGTCGCGAGCGCCCACCGAGGCGAGGCCTTCGCAGCCTGCGAGTTCCTGATGGACTACCTCAAGACCCGGGCGCCTTTCTGGAAGAAGGAACAAACCTCGCAAGGGCCGCGCTGGGTCGACGCGCGCACCAGCGACGATGCGGCGGTCGCGCGCTGGGAACTGCCCCGCGCCATCCCTTCCTCCGGGGCGGGACTCGAGTGAGCGGGGCCCTGGCCTGGTGGCAGGCAGGCGCGGTCGCGCTCGGGGCGGTCTTCGGGGCCCTGGCGCGCTGGCTGGCCGGGCTCTGGCTGAACGCGCAGTGGGCCGGCTTTCCTTTGGGCACCTTGCTCGTCAACACCGCCGGAGGTTTCATGATCGGGATGGCGCTCGCGTGGTTCGAGCGCTCCCCCAACGAGATCCTGCGGCTGTTGCTGGTCACGGGCTTCCTGGGGGGGTTGACGACGTTCTCATCGTTTTCCGGCGAGTCGCTGGTGCTGCTGCAGCGCGGGCAGGTCCCGACGGCTTTGGTCCACGCCGCCGTTCATGTGTTCGGGTCGCTGGCCTGTGCGGCGATCGGCTACGGCGCGATGGCGATGCTGCTGGACTGATCGAAGGGTTCCACCCCGGGAGGGGCTCGTCGGTCCGCCTTGAAAATCCGTCCGAACGCCTCACGTCAGGTCGCAATCGGAGGAATATTTCCATGCGTATCGACAAGCTGACGACGAAGTTCCAGGAAGCGCTGGCGGATGCCCAGAGCCTCGCCGTCGCCCACGACAACCCTTACATCGAGCCGGCGCACCTGCTCGCGGCCATGACGACCCAGGCCGACGGCCCCAAGGCGCTGCTCGACCGGGCGGGCGTCAACGCGCCGGCGCTCAAGACCGCGGTCGACACCGCCCTCAAGGGACTCCCGAAGGTCGAGGGCAGCGGCCAGGTCGTGCAACCCGGTCGAGACCTTCTGGCGCTCCTGCAGGCCGCCGAGAAGGAGGCCGGCAAACGCGGCGATCAATTCATCGCCAGCGAGATGTTCCTGCTCGCCCTGGCCGATTCCAAGACCGACCTGGGTGGCGTGGTCCGCGGCCACGGCCTGACCCGCAAGGCGCTCGAAAGCGCCATCGAGGCCGTGCGCGGAGGCCAGAAAGTCGACAGTGCCGATTCCGAAGGCCAGCGCGAAGCGCTCAAGAAGTACACCCTCGACCTCACCGAGCGCGCTCGCCAAGGCAAGCTCGACCCGGTGATCGGCCGCGACGACGAGATCCGACGCGCCATCCAGGTGCTGCAGCGGCGCACCAAGAACAACCCCGTCCTGATCGGAGAGCCGGGTGTCGGCAAGACCGCGATCGTCGAGGGCCTGGCCCAACGCATCGTCGCCGGCGAGGTGCCCGAATCGCTCAAGAGCAAACGAGTCCTGGTGCTCGACATGGCCTTGCTGCTGGCGGGTGCCAAATTCAGGGGCGAGTTCGAAGAGCGTCTCAAGGGGGTGCTCAAGGAAGTGGCGCAAGACGAAGGCCAGACCATCGTCTTCATCGATGAAATCCACACCATGGTCGGCGCCGGGAAGGCCGAGGGTGCGATCGACGCGGGCAACATGCTCAAGCCCGCGCTCGCGCGCGGCGAGCTCCACTGCATCGGCGCGACGACCCTGGACGAATACCGCAAGTACATCGAGAAGGACGCCGCGCTCGAACGGCGCTTCCAGAAGATCCTGGTCGGCGAACCCACGGTCGAATCGACCATCGCGATCTTGCGCGGGCTGCAGCAGAAGTACGAAGTGCACCACAGCGTGCAGATCACCGACCCCGCCATCGTCGCCGCGGCCGAACTCAGCCACCGCTACATCACCGACCGGTTCCTGCCCGACAAGGCGATCGACCTGATCGACGAGGCCGCGGCCAAGGTCAAGATCGAGATGGACTCCAAGCCCGAGGTCATGGACCGGCTCGACCGCCGCCTCATCCAGCTGCAAATCGAACGCGAAGCGGTCAAGCGCGAGAAGGACGAAGCGTCGCAGCGGCGCCGCGTCCTGATCGAGGAAGAAATCACGCGGGTGCAGCGCGAGGCGGCCGACCTGGAAGAAATCTGGAAGGCCGAGAAGGCCGCGGCCCAGGGCTCGGCGCACCTCATGGAAGAGATCGACCGGGTCAAGTTCCAGATCGAGGAATTCAAGCGCAAGGGCGACTTCAACAAGGTGGCCGAGTTGCAGTACGGCAAGCTTCCGGGACTCGAGAAGACGCTGCGGGAAGCCCAGGCCAAGGAACTCGAGAAAGATGCCCGGAAAGGGAGCAAGCCGCAGCTGCTGCGGACCACGGTCGGCGCCGAGGAGATCGCCGAGGTCGTTGCGCGGGCCACCGGCATTCCGATCAGCAAGTTGATGCAGGGAGACCGCGAGAAGCTGTTGCAGATGGAAGGCAAACTGCACGAACGCGTGGTCGGCCAGGATGAAGCCATCACGGCCGTCGCAGACGCCATCCGGCGCTCCCGCTCCGGTCTGTCGGACCCGAACCGTCCCACCGGCTCGTTCCTCTTCCTGGGTCCCACCGGCGTGGGCAAGACCGAGCTGTGCAAGGCGCTGGCCGGCTTCCTGTTCGACAGCGAGGACCACCTGATCCGCCTCGACATGAGCGAATTCATGGAAAAGCACTCGGTGGCACGCCTGATCGGCGCCCCCCCGGGCTACGTCGGCTATGACGAAGGCGGCTACCTGACCGAGGCCGTGCGGCGCAAACCCTACAGCGTGCTCCTGCTCGACGAGGTCGAAAAGGCGCACCCTGACGTTTTCAACGTCCTGCTGCAAGTCCTCGACGACGGTCGCCTCACCGATGGGCAGGGGCGCACGGTCGACTTCAAGAACACCGTCATCGTCATGACCAGCAACCTCGGGTCGCACCAGATCATGCAGCTCGCCGGCCATCAGAGCGAAGAGATCCGCGACGCCGTCTGGGTCGAGGTCAAGCAGCATTTCCGGCCCGAGTTCCTCAATCGGATCGACGAAGCGGTCGTGTTCCACGCCCTCGACGCGAAGAACATCGAGGCGATCGCCAGGATCCAGCTCAAGGTGCTGGAAGCGCGCCTCGACAAGATGGAAATGAAGCTCGAGGTGTCGGCGCCGGCGCTCGCCGAGCTCGCCAAGGCCGGTTTCGACCCGGTGTTCGGGGCCCGGCCGCTCAAGCGGGAGATCCAGCGCCGAATCGAGAACCCCGTGGCCAAGCTGATCCTCGAAGGCAGGTTCGGGCCGAAGGATGTCATTCCGGTGGATTTCACGGACGGCACCTTCGCGTTCGAACGCGTCGTTCACTGACGACCGGAGCCCGGGGCGGGGCACCGAGGGGCAGGTCAGGCGGCCGACGGCGGGTCGGGAACCAACAGCGCGTCGAGACGCTGCACCTGCAGCCGCAACAGCGTCAGGTTGGCCTGGGTCCGGTCGAGCACGGCGTGCAGCGCGAGCCCCGGGTGCCCCGGGACGGCTCGCAACAGCAGGTGGTGCGAGCCGAGCGTGATGGCCGCGTCGGGCAAGGCATGCCCCATGCCGAGCGCTCGGCTGCTCGTCGCCATCGCGCCCAGCAGGAACTTGCCCTGTCGGGCCAGCTCGTGGGCGGCGGGACTGGCGCCGGCGTGCGCCACCTCCATGCCGCTGCCGACATCGAACAAGCAGCAGCTTGCGACGCCCGGCAGTTCGCTCAGCTGGTGGAGATAGCGCTCGAGTCCGCTGCGCTGGGGTGCCGGACGCGAGCCGGGAGGGGGCACCGCGGGCATCGCCCGCATGCTGAGCCGGTCGGGGCCGCGCCGATCGGCCGGGGGCGCCCCCCCGGCGCCGGGTTCGGGGGTGGACCCCGCCAGGGGAGGAACGCGTCGGCCGTCGGTCGGGGTCGAGTCGACCAGGCGCGCCCAGGTGCCGCTGATGTAGCCCCACGCGTCGGCCGGGCGGGTGACCTGCGGGGTGGTTCGCACGTTGACCCGGGTGCCGCGCGCCATCTCGACGCCTTGCGCGACCAGCGTGCTGTTGGCGGCCAAGGGGAGCAGCAGCAGTTGACGGTTGGGCCAGGTGCTGCCGAGCATGAGCTCGCGAAATGGTTTCAACGCGGTGGCGATGGCATGCCCGGGCAGGTCGCCCACCATCATCACACCGAGCCGGCAATGGGCCAGGAGCACGCGCGCCAACCCCTGGCGAGCGGCGGTGTCGGCGTCGACCTCGGTCGAGTACATGCGCAAGGCGTGACCGTCGGCGCTCGGCAGTTCGACGAATTCGAGTGTCGCCAACGGGTTGCCGTAGCCTTGGCGTCGTATCACCAGCTTTTGCACCGCGCGACTGCTCGCCGCGGCGATTCCCAGCAGCAATTTGCGCGAAGACGAGGTGGCGAGATCGTGCACCGCGATGAACTCCGGCTGCAGATGCTCGAATTGCTGCTGCATGGCCAATTCGGGCGCGCACGAGACGAACAATTCGCGCACGTCGGGGCCGGTCTGGCGGCCGATGCCGGGATGGGCCGCGGCGAGGGTGTCGCCCTCGTCCTGCATGATCTGGGTCGCCAGGGCGGTCTGGGCCCGCGTGGCCTGCCAGGCGTCGGGTGGGGCGGCGGTGGAGGAGGGCGATGAACCGGATGGGGGCATGACGGGGATCCAGGCAGCGGCGCCCAGGGCGGGCGCTGCTATGGTGGCTGATTTCAAATGCCGACAGGACGGGAAGATCGCCGCCGGTGTTACAAATTGACGTTTTGCCCCTCTTCCGCGTGGTCGGCTGCAAATCCGGGCGTCTGGTGTCGACGGGCCGGTCAGGCTACAATCATGGGCTCACCTTGCCACACCCGGGTTTTGACGCTTCGGGGTGGCTCAACCGCCGCCTGGCTTGCACCGGGTCGGGACACCGATCTAGAACGCCGGGCGGGATCCACAAGGAGTACGAATGCGTCATTATGAAATCGTCTTGCTGATCCATCCCGATCAGAGCGAACAGGTTCCGGCCATGCTGGAACGATACAAGGGTGTCGTCACTGCCGGCGGCGGCAAGGTGCACCGGGTCGAGGACTGGGGTCGTCGCCAGATGGCCTACATGATCCAGAAGCTCGCCAAGACCCATTACCTCTGCCTCAACATCGAGTGCAGCAAGGAAGTCTTGACCGAACTCGAAACCGGTTTTCGATTCAACGATGCCGTGATCCGGCACCTGACCGTGCTGCAGGACGAAGCCGTCACCGGCCCGTCCGTCATGATGAAGATGGTCGAACGCGAAGATTCGCGCAAGTCGTCGGCATCGTCCGAGCGCGGGGACCGGGGCGATCGAGGTGACCGTGGTGACCGTGGCGGCGACCGCGCACCGCGTCCGCCGCAGGCGCCTCAGGAAGCCCAGGCCTGACGAGCCGCTCGGCGCGGTCGTCACGCGGTCGGCGGGGCGCAGGTTGAACCGGTTGGTTCTCACCTCCCAACTCGTCGAGCGAGGCGCACTCCGCTACACCCCCGCCGGCCTGCCGGCCCTCGACGTGAGTCTGAAGCACGAGTCGGAGGTCACGCAGGACGGCCAGCCCCGCAAGGTCTCGATGGAGATCCGGGGCCGGGCGATCGGCGAGGTGACACGGCGGCTCGCGCAGCTCGAGATCGGCAGCAGCCACGGGTTCGCCGGCTTTCTCGGGTCGCAGCGCAACGGCCGCGGCGTCGTCTTCCACGTCACCGAACTCGATTGACAGCGGGTTCACTGTTCATGATCCGTCCCGAGGCACGCATTGCCGACGGACTCGCAACCAAGAGGTTTCACTATGCCCCCGCCCCGTGGTAAAGGCCGGTTCTCGAAGGACCGCAAACCCAAGCGCAACACCCAGTCGCTGCTGTTCCGCCGCAAGCGTTTCTGCCGCTTCACCGTCACCGGTGTCAAGCAGATCGACTACAAGGACATAGACACGCTGCGCGACTTCATCGGCGAGAACGGCAAGATCACGCCGGCCCGTTTGACCGGCACGCGTGCGTTCTTCCAGCGCCAGCTGACGAACTGCATCAAGCGGGCGCGTTTCCTCGCGATGCTGCCGTACAGCGACCAGCACAAGGTCTGACGC
>JALYHO010000088.1 GCA_030776545.1 Pseudomonadota bacterium
CCGGGCGCCTCGTGTGGGTCGGGGCCTGGGGTCGATTCCCCGGCTGCCCGCTTTGAACGCCGGCCCCCGGATCGAATAAATTCCACGGATGGACGATTCCCATTCGGCCGCGCCCCCACGCGCCGTCCTTTTCGACGCCTACGGCACGCTTTTCGATGTCTACAGCGTCGCGGCGCTGGCCGAGCAGTTGTTTCCAGGACACGGTGAGCGGCTGGCACTGCTCTGGCGCGACAAACAAATCGACTACACCCGGCTGACATCCATGAGCGGCCGCTACCGCCCCTTCTGGGAGCTGACCCGGGCCGGTCTGCGCTATGCCGCTGCGCGACTGGGGTTGGCGCTCGACCCGGTCGGCGAGGACAGGCTGATGAACCAGTACCGCCACCTCGAGAGTTTCCCGGAGAACCGCGAGGTCCTGGCCGAGCTCGGGCGGCGCGGCGTCCCCGCCGGCATCCTCAGCAACGGCGACCCCGACATGCTCGACGCCGCGGTCCGGAGCGCGGGCTACGCCGGGTTGCTGGCGCACGTCCTGAGCGTGCATGCGCTGCGCAAGTTCAAGACCGATCCGGCCGCCTACGCGTTGGGAACCCGGGCCTTCGACCTCCCGGCCCGGGAGATACTCTTCGTCTCGAGCAATGCCTGGGACGCCATCGGCGCGACCTGGTTCGGCTACACGACGCTTTGGGTCAACCGTGCCGGCCTGCCACTCGAGCAGCTCGACACCTCGCCGACGCGTACCGGCAGCAGCCTGCGGGACGTTCTCGGCTTTTTTCCACCCGATCCATCCCACTGAACGACCATGACCGACCGCATCACCGTCCACGGCCTCCAGGTTGCCACCGAGCTGCATCGCTTCATCGAGGCGCAGGTGCTGCCCGGCACCGGCGTCGAGCCCGCCGAATTCTGGCGGGGCTTCGACGCGATCGTCTCCGACCTGGCGCCCAAGAATGCCGCGCTGCTGGCCGAGCGCGCCAGGCTCCAGGCGGAGCTCGACCGGTGGCACGCGAAACACCCCGGTCCGGTCAAGAACCCGGTCAAGTACCGCGCTTTCCTCGAAAAGATCGGCTACCTCGTTCCGGTGCCTCCGGTCGTCAAGGCAACGACGCGCCAGGTCGACTCCGAACTCGCCCTGCAGGCCGGGCCTCAGCTGGTGGTGCCGATCACCAATGCCCGCTATGCGCTCAATGCCGCGAATGCGCGCTGGGGGTCGCTCTACGACGCCCTCTACGGGACCGATGCGATCGCCGACGAAGGCGGCGCCGGCAAGACCGACCCGGCGACGGGCGGCGCCTACAACCCGGCCCGCGGCGCCAAGGTGATCGCGTACGCGCGCCACGTGCTCGACCGCACCGCGCCGCTGAAGAAAGGGTCGCACCTCGACGCCACCGGCTATCGCGTCGAGTCCGGCGCGCTGCGCGTGACCCTGGCCGATGGCAGCGTGACCGGCCTGCAAAAGCCGGCCCAGTTCGCCGGCCACCAAGGGCCGGCCGCGGACCCGTCCGGCGTGCTGCTGTGCCACCACGGGCTGCACCTGGACTTGCGCATCGATCGCAGCACCCGCATCGGCGGTGACGATCCAGCCGGCGTCTCCGACCTGGTGCTCGAAGCCGCGCTCTCGACCATCCTCGACCTGGAAGATTCGGTCGCCGTCGTCGACGCCGCCGACAAGGTGCTCGCCTACGGCAACTGGCTCGGCATGCTCAAGGGCACCCTGACGCAGGAAGTCAGCAAGGGCGGCACCACCTTCACCCGCGGCTTGAACCCCGATCGCCTCTATACCGACCCCCGAGGCGGCGAGCTGCGTCTGCACGGGCGCTCGTTGCTGTTCCTGCGCAACGTGGGTCACTTGATGACCCACCCCGCGATCCTGTTCGGTGCGGCCGGCCACGAGATTCCCGAAGGCATCCTGGACGCCGTGGTCACCACGGCGATCGCCCTGCACGACCTGCAGCGCCACGGCGCGAACGGCCTGCTCAACTCGCGCCAGGGTTCGGTCTACATCGTCAAGCCCAAGATGCACGGGCCCGCCGAGGTCGCCTTCGCGAGCGAGCTGTTCGGCCGCGTCGAGGACCTGCTCGGTCTGCCCCGGGCCACGGTCAAGCTCGGCATCATGGACGAGGAGCGCCGCACCAGCGTCAACCTCAAAGCCTGCATCGCGGCCGCGGCCGACCGAGTCGCTTTCATCAACACCGGCTTTCTCGACCGCACCGGCGACGAGATGCACACCGCCATGCAGGCCGGTCCGATGCTGCGCAAGGGCGACATGAAAGGCAGCGCCTGGATCGCCGCTTACGAGCGCAACAACGTGCTGGTCGGCCTCGACTGCGGATTGCGCGGCCGGGCCCAGATCGGCAAAGGCATGTGGGCCATGCCCGACCTGATGGCGGCGATGCTGCAGCAAAAAATCGCCCATCCGCTCGCCGGCGCCAACACCGCGTGGGTGCCGAGCCCGACCGCGGCCACCCTGCACGCCCTTCACTATCACCAGGTCGACGTGTTCGCGGTCCAGAAAGCGCTCGAAAAAACCGACATGGCCGCGGCGGCGCCGGTGCTGCTCGATGGCCTGCTCACCGTCCCCGTGGTCAAGAAGGCCAAGTGGAGCGACGCCGAGCGGCAGCAGGAGCTCGACAACAACGCCCAGGGCATCCTCGGCTACGTGGTTCGCTGGGTCGATCAGGGCGTCGGCTGCTCCAAGGTGCCGGACATCCACAACGTCGGCCTGATGGAAGATCGCGCCACCTTGCGCATCAGCAGCCAGCACATGGCCAACTGGCTGCTCCACGGCGTGGTGAGCAAGCGCGAAGTCAACGCGACCCTCAAGCGCATGGCCAAGGTGGTCGACCGACAAAACGCCGCCGACCCACTCTATCGTCCGATGGCCGGACACCACCAGGAGTCGGCCGCCTTCCAGGCGGCCCACGACCTCGTCTTCAAAGGCGTCGAGCAGCCCAGCGGGTATACCGAGCCGCTGCTGCATGCCTGGCGGCTGCGGGTCAAGGCGGCTGCCGCGGCCTGACCTGCGCGAACCGGCCGAGCCATGCCCGATCCCGCCGGCCACGCCTGCCCCGCCTTCGAAGGGGCCCCGGGCGGCCTTCGATGACGCCGTCCGCCGCGTCGTCCGAGCCGCCCGTCCATCCCCACTCGCGCTCGGGTCTGGCGGCGCGCTTCGGCCCGCGCTACCGGTGGTGGGTGCTGCTGACGGTGATGATCGGCACGATGGCCTCGATCATGGCCTCGACCATCGTCAATGTCGCCGTGCCCGACATCAGCCGGGCCTTCGGCCTCGGGCAGGGGCGCGCCCAGTGGCTCTCGGCCGGGTTCATGGCGGCGATGACGCTGTCGATGCTCGCCACCCCCTGGCTGCTCCAGCGCTTCGGCTATCGCCACACGTATCTCGGCGTGGTCGCGCTGCTGCTGGTCGGCGGCGTGGTCGGCGGCTGCAGCCCGTGGTTCGAGCTGGTGTTGGCGATGCGCGTCGCCGAAGGGCTGGCCGCGGGCGTGCTGCAACCGATCCCGGCGATCGTCGTGATGAATGCGTTCGCCGAGCACGAGCGCGGCAAGGCCATGGGGATCTTCGGCTTCGGCGTCGTGCTCGCGCCTGCCATCGGACCGAGCGTCGGCGGGGTGCTGGTGGAATGGTTCGGCTGGCGGTCGATCTTCTTCGTGGTCGTTCCGTTCTGCCTCGCCGCCCTGCCGATGGCCCGCCGCTACCTGCCGGTCTCGGCGCCCGGTGGGGCCGCGCCGGACCGCGCCGGACCCCCGCTCGACGGGGTGGGCCTGGTCCTGATCTCGGCCGCCGTGCTGACGCTGCTCAACGGTATGGTCGAACTTCGCGGTGCGGCGGCGGCCACCGGCTGGGCGCTGCTCGGGTGCAGCGCGACCGCGCTGGTGGGGTTCGTCTTCCATCAACGCCGCGGCGCGCGACCGCTCATGGAACTGCGCCTGTTCGGCCATCGCAACTTCGCGTTCGGCGGGATCGTCGCGTTCATCTATGGCATGGGGCTCTTCGGCTCGACCTACCTCGTGCCGGTGTTCATGCAGATCGCGCTGCGCCTGCCGCCGAGCCAGGCCGGAGCGGCCTTGCTGCCCGCGGGCTTCGCTCTGGCACTGACCATTCCCCTGGCCGGGCGTCTGACCGACCGTTTGCCTTACGGGCGCCTGGTCGCGTTCGGGCTGGTGCTGCTGGCGGCGTCCTTCTTGTTGATGATCACGGTCGGGCCGAGCGGCTCGTTGTGGTGGATCATGGCCTGCGCCCTCGTCGGGCGCATCGGGCTCGGCTGCGTGCTGCCTTCGCTCAATGTCGGCGCGATGCATGGCTTGCCGGCGCAATTCATCGCGCAAGGCGCCAGCACCATCAATTTCATGCGTCAGCTCGGCGGCGCGGTAGGCATCAGCAGCGTCGGGATCGTGCTCGAGTGGCGCCTGCAGGCGCGCGCCGAAGACCCGCTGCGGGCCTTCCACGAAACCTTCGGCCTGATCGGGCTCGTCACCGCCTGCGCGGTGCTGGCGGCGTTGCAATTGCGCGGCGTGGCCGCGCGTGCGGCCCGCTAAGATGGCGCCACGTCATGAACCTCGGCTTCGATACCCTCCCTGACGCGTGCGACGTCCTCGTCGTCGGCGCCGGCCCGGCGGGCAGCGCCGCTGCCATCACGCTCGCGCGGGCCGGCTGCGACGTCGTGCTGATCGACCAGCACGCGTTCCCCCGCGACAAGGTGTGCGGCGACGGCCTGATCCCGGACGCCCACCACGCCCTGCGCCGCCTCGGCGTGCTCGACGCGGTGATGGCGCAAGCCGAGCCGAGCGGCCACGTGGGCTGCGTCGGCCCGCG
>JALYHO010000089.1 GCA_030776545.1 Pseudomonadota bacterium
GCGCAGCAAGGCGGGCGCGCCCGGGGTCAGCAGCAGCGGCAGCAAGCCGATCCAGATCGAGAGCATCACGCCCTCGCGCGCGTCGCGCGCGACCGCGGCGTGGTCACCGGCCCCGACGTGCTGGGCGATCACCGGCGAGACGGCCTGCACCACGTTCATCAGCGTCACGAACGCGGGGATCCACAGGGCCACGCCGAGACCCACCACCGCCAGCTCGTGAGCGCCGGCGTGCCCGGCCATGACGGCATCGAGCAAGCCGACGAGGACCTGGGCGATCTGGGACAGGATGATCGGAATGGACAAGCGCCAAAGCGCAGCGCTCTCGCGCTTGAAATCGACAAATAGGGGCATGGAAACGCGCGGCCGCCCGGCCGCTGGCGGCGAGCCCGCCATCGACGGTCTTGAAGGAGGCGCGATGCTAACCGGAGCGTGCGCATCGTGCGCCCCCGATCGAATCGCGTTACGCTTGGCCAGTTCATTGCTGCAGGAGCATGCGACATGTCGATGCGGGCGTCGGTGATGGCGTTCGGGTGGGTCCTGGCCAGCGGCGCATGCGCCGCCAGCGGGGCAGCGTCGGCGGCGAGCGAGCCGAGCGCTGAAAAGCGCGTCGGCACCGCCTCGCTCTATGCCCGCAGCCTGTCCGGAAAGAAGATGGCCGATGGCACGCCGCTCGACCCCCACGACGCTGTCGCCGCGAGCAAGACCTTGCCGCTCGGCAGCCGGGCCCGGGTCACCAACCTGGCCAATGGCAAGAGCACGGTGGTCAAGATCACGGACCGCGGGCCTTACGCCAAGGGGCGCATCGTCGACCTGTCGCCCGCGGCTGCCGACAAAGTCGGGCTCACGAGAAAAAAGGGCACTGCCCGGGTCGAGGTCGCGCCGCTCAAGTGAAGCGCGCGAGCATGCGCTCGAGGGCCATCGTGAACGGGGCCTGCATCATGGGCAGCGTCACCAGCATGCCGATGAGCCCGACCGAGACCGTGATCGGAAATCCGATCGAAAAGATGCTCATCTGCTGCGCCACGCGGGAGATGATGCCCATCACCAGGTTGACGAACAAGAGCATGGCGGTCATGGGCAATGCGATCCACAACCCCAGGCGAAAGATCTCCATGCCCCAGGTCTGCGGCTGAACGGCGCGCAGGAAGGCGAACGGCTCGGGCCCGACCGGGAAGACCTGGAAGCTCTGGACCACGGCGGCAATGAGCATCAGGTGCCCGCCCATCACGATGAAGAGCCAACTGACCGCGGTGCTGAAAAAGCGGCTCGTCGGCGTCGCTTCGCCGCCCGTCATCGGATTGAAGAAGCCCGAGAAGTTGAGGCCCATCTGCAGTCCGATCATTTCGCCGGCGAACTCGACGCCGGCAAACACGATCCGCACCGCGAACCCCATCGACACGCCGACCAGCATTTGCTGAACGACGGCGAGCAGGGCCGGTGCCGAGTCGAGTGCGATGACCGGCATCTCCGGCAAGGTCGCCTGGGCGCAGAACGCGATCAGGAAGGCCAGGGCGATGCGCACCCGCACGGGTACGCCGCCCTGGGCGAACACCGGCATGGCGCCGAACAGTGCGAGCACGCGCAGGAAAGGCCACAGGATGGGAGTGATCCAGGCCAGGACCTGGGTGTCGGTGAACGTCAGCATCGACGTGTCGAGCGGTCAGCCGATCGACGTCGGGATCGCCTGCAAGGTGCGCTGGATGTATTCCACCAGGGTGGTCATCATCCAGGGCCCCGCGATCGCCAGCACGGCGACGGCGCCGATCACCTTGGGAACGAACGAGAGCGTCGCCTCGTGAATCTGGGTCGCTGCCTGAAAGATGCTGACGACCAGGCCGATCACCAGCACCGTGATGAGCATCGGGGCGGAAACCATCAGCAGCAAGTAGAGGCCTTGCTGGCCGACGGTGAAGACTTGGGTCGCGTCCATCGGGACTCCGGGGGGTCAGGTCGTGAAGCTGGCGGCGAGCGAGCCGAGCAGCAGGTTCCAGCCGTCCGCCAGCACGAACAGCATCAGCTTGAAGGGCAGCGCGATGAGCACCGGCGAGAGCATCATCATGCCCAGACTCATCAGCACGCTGGCCACGATCATGTCGATGATCAGGAAGGGGATGAAGATCAGAAAGCCGATCTGGAACGCGCTCTTGAGTTCGCTCGTGACGAAGGCCGGCACCAGGACCTTGAACGGCACGTCGGCCATCTTGACCGCGGGGTCGACCTTGGCCAGGCGCGAGAACAGCATCAGGTCGGCCTGCCGGGTCTGCTTGAGCATGAAGGCACGCATCGGCACCTCGCCACGCTGCAAGGCCACATCGAAGGCGATCTTGTTTTCCGAATAGGGCTGGTAGGCGTCGCTGTAGACCTTGTCGATCGTCGGCCCCATCACGAAAAATGTCAGGAAGAGGCTCAGGCCGATCACCACCTGGTTGGGCGGCGCGGCCTGCGTTCCCATCGCCTGGCGCAAGAGACTCAGCACGATGACGATGCGGGTGAAGCCCGTCATCAGCAGGAGGACGGCGGGCAGGAAGCTCAGCGCGGTGAAGAAGAGCAGCGTCTGCACCGGCACCGAATAGCTGGTGCCCGCGGCGCCTTGCGCGATGACGAGTGGAAGTTCAGCGGCCATCGGGGGCGCCCCGGTCGTGGCGCAGCTTGCCGAACAGCTGCGCGAAGGGGGTCGGCAACGGACCGGCGGCGGGGTCCGAGGCCTCGGATTGCGGATCCATCGTGTGCAGCGTCGTGATGCTTTGCGCGGTCACCCCCAAGACCAGCCAGCGGCGGGACTCGCCGTTGCCGACCTCGATCGTGACGATGCGCTGGCTCGCCGAGAGCGGCAGCGCCGCGACACTGCGCATCAGGTTGCCACCCCCGGCGCCGCCCATCGGGGTGCGCTTGAGCAGCCAGAGCGCCACAGGGATCATGACGATGATGGCGATGAACCAGAGCAGCGAGCTCAGTCCGCTGGAAATCATGGCGCGGCGACCCTCGTGTCAGCCGCGGCTCAGGCGGCGCATGCGCTCGCTCGGCGTCACGATGTCTGTCAGGCGGATACCGAACTTGTCGTTGACCACCACCACTTCGCCCTGGGCGATCAGATAGCCGTTGACGAGCACGTCCATCGGCTCGCCGGCGAGCGCCTCGAGTTCGACCACCGAGCCTTGCGCCAACTGCAGGATGTGCTTGATCGGGATGCGCGTGCGGCCCAGCTCCACGGTGAGCTGCACCGGGATGTCCAGGATCATGTTGATGTCGTTGCCGGCACCCGCCGCCCCGGTCGGCGCGAAGTTCTGGAACGAGGCCGGCGAGACCTGGTCCTGCACCTCGGAGGCGACTTCGGGCTTGGACTCGGCCAGGGCGGCGGCCCATTCGGCCGCCATCGCGTCGTTGTCGTCGGCGGCGGCGCTGTTTTCAGCTGACATGATGTTCCCCCAGCCAACCCTGTTCGGTGTTGGTCAGCAGTTGATTGACCTTGAGTGCGTACTTGCCGTTGGAAGTGCCGTAGTGGCAGTCGAAGACAGGCACGCCGACGACCTTGGCCTGGATGGCCTGGCGCAGGTCGAGTTCGATGAAATCGCCGACCTTGAAGGAGAGAAGTTGCTCCACCGTGGCCGGCGCGTGCGCCAGCTCGGCGATCAGCTCGACGTTGGCCGACTGGATCTGCTGCTTCATCAGGTTGACCCAGCGCCGGTCCGGCTCGGACGCGTCGCCCTGGATGGTCGAATAAAGCACGTCGCGGATCGGTTCGAGCGTGGCATAGGGCACGCAAAAGTGAATCGTCCCGCTGGTGTCGCCGATCTCCAGCGTGAAGCTGGTCGCCACCACGATCTCGCTCGGCGTCGCGATGTTGGCGAACTGCGGCTGCATCTCGGAGCGCTGGTAGTCGAGCTCGAGCGGGTAGATGCCGGTCCAGGCTTTCTTGTATTCGGTGGTGATGACCTCGACCAGCCGCACGATGATGCGCTGCTCGGTCGGGGAAAAGTCGCGGCCTTCGATGCGGGTGTGGTATTTGCCGGCGCCGCCGAACAGGGCGTCGATCACCGCGAAGACCAGCGTGGGATCGCACACGATCAGGCCCGAGCCGCGCAGCGGACGCACGCTCACGATGTTGAAGTTGGTCGGCACCACGATCTCGCGCAGGAAGGCGCTGTACTTCTGGACCTTGATGCTGCCGATGGCGATTTCCGGGCTCTTGCGGATGAAGTTGAAGAGGCCGATGCGGATGTTGCGAGCGAAGCGCTCGTTGATGATCTCCATCGTGGGCATGCGCCCACGCACGATCCGCTCCTGGCTGGCGATGTCGTAGTTGCGAATCGCGCCGGTCTCGACCTGCTCCTGTTCGAGCTTCTGGCTTTCGCCGGTGATGCCTTGCAGCAGCGCATCGACTTCGTCTTGCGAAAGAATCTGTTGATTCATGAGGGTCGTCCCGGGCTCACTGGACGATGAAGTTGGAAAAATGCACGTGCTTGATCGGGTTCGGCTCGGATGGCGCCGCCTTCTTTTTCTTCGCCTTGACCGGCTTGACCGGCGCATCGTCGGCCGCGGGCTTGTCGGCGTCGGCACGGGCAGGGGGTTCGTCGGCGTCGTCGACTTCCAGCCCCATGGTGCGCGAGGAGTCGCGCAGGATCTCGGCGGCGAGTTGCTCCTTGCCGGCGCGGTCGAGCAGGTCCTTGGAGGACTTGTGCGAGAGGATCATCAGGATGCCGTTGCGGATCGCCGGCATGAAGGCCTTCATCTCGTCGGCGAAATGAGCGTCGGCGACCTCGAAGGTCAGGCCGACCTGCGCGTAGCGGTCGGCGTCCTTGTCGGCCAGGTTCACCACGAACGGGTCGAGTGGCAGGAAGGTGGGCGGGTGCTTGAGGTCGGGCTTGGCGCTTTCGTGCGCGACCGCCGGGGTGGCGTCGTCGGCGCCGTCGGCCTCGGACGCGGCCTTCTTCTTGAGCAGGAAGACCGCCGCACCACCCACCAGCACGAGCAACAACACCACCATCGCGATGAGGATGATGAGTTTTTTCTTGCCCTTCTTCACTGGCGCGGGGGCGCCGGCGTCGAGGGTAGGGGCCGCAGCGGACATCGTCACTCCTTCATGGTTCTCGAGACGCCCGAGCGAGGGGCGGCATGAAGGAAATTATCGAAACAGTGCGCCCCGGACGAAGCGGGGATAAGCGGGGGAAAGGGGGGTCAGTGGCGCGCTTGCGTGGCCGACCACTGCGGATCAGGCGAACAAGTCGACCCCCCCTTGCCTGACGATCCGGCGCGCCGTGGCGGCGACCTGTTGCACGGTCGTGGGGCTGGCCCGGGAGGGCGCCTGGCCTTCCGACGGGTCGGAGGCTTCGCCTCCGCGCCCACCGGCGTGTTGCGAGACGCCGCCGCCGGCCAGCGTGAAGCCGGCGTCGGCCAGCGCCCCGGCAAGCTGAGGCAGGCCCGCTTCGATGGCATGCCGCGTCGCCGCCATGTCGGCGCCGAAGGCGATATGAGCCTGGGTGCCATCCATCACGATCTGGACCGAGACCGGCCCCATGTCCGCAGGGTTCAGGTGCAGTTCGGCTTGCTGGATGCCATCCTTGGCGAGCACGCTCAGGCGCAGGCCGAGTTCCTGGGCGAAATCGGGAGCGGTCACCGCAGCAGCGACCGAAACGCTCATGGGCGCCGCCGCCGCGGATGCGGGGGCGCTGTGGGTCGTCGCCAGGGCCGTGGCTGCGGCCG
>JALYHO010000090.1 GCA_030776545.1 Pseudomonadota bacterium
CGACGGTCCTGCGGCCGAGCGGCGACGCCACCGCGCGCGACGTCGCCCGGCCGGCGGCGTGCTGGCCGGCATACCAGTGGCTGACCTGCGAGAGCAAGACGATGCCCACCAGGGCAGCGAGCGCGAACCACGCGACGCTGCGCTGGCCGAAGGGCACGATGACGGCCGCCGCCAGGAGCGGCCCCAGCGCGGTGCCGGTGTTGCCGCCGACTTGAAACACCGATTGCGCCAGGCCATGCCGGCCCCCCGACGCCATGCGCGCGACACGCGACGATTCAGGGTGGAAGATCGACGAGCCGGTTCCCACGAGCGCCGCCGCCATCAGCACCACGCCGAAGCTCGGCGCGAACGCGAGCAGCACCAGGCCTGACATCGTGAAGCTCATCGCCACCGGCAGCGAGTAAGGCGTCGGCCGGCGATCGGTGTAGAGACCGACGAGCGGCTGGAACAGCGAGGCCGTGAGCTGGTAGGTGAGCGTGATCAGGCCGATCTGGCCGAAGCTCAACCGGAATTCGGACTTCAGGACCGGGTAGATCGCCAGGATCAACGACTGCATCATGTCGTTGATCAGATGCGAGGCACTGATGCGGGAAAGCACCCCGAGGGCGGCGCCGTCGCGCTCGGGCGTCGGGCGCGGGGCGAGAATCGTGGGGGCGACGGTGGCCATGCAAGAGGCGCCGACGCGCCGGTTCACGAAAGGGCCCGCATCTTAGTCCGAAGCGGGGCATCGCTGCACCGCGGGGGCGACAAGACCGTACAGGTCAGAACGTTCCCGGGTACGCGCCGCCATCGAGCAAGATGTTTTGCCCCGTGAGATAGCCGGCTTGGACGCTGCAAATGAATGCGCACACGCTGCCGAACTCTTCCGCCGTCCCGAAACGCTTGGTGGGGATGGACAGAGCCCGCGCCTGCCACGCCGCTTCGGGGTCCTGACCGGCCCGGACCGCGCCGGCCCGCAGGGTGGTGCGGAGTCGATCGGTATCGAAGGCGCCGGGCAGCAAGCCGTTGATGGTCACGCCGTGCGCGCTGATGCCGCTGCGCGCGAGCCCGGCCACGAAACCGGTCAGTCCGCTGCGCGCGCCGTTGCTCAAGCCGAGCACGTGGATCGGCGCCTTGACAGCGCCCGACGTGATGTTGACCACCCGGCCGTAGCCCCTCGCGGCCATGGCGTCGACGGTCGCCTTCATCAGCTCGATCGGGGTCAGCATGTTCGCGTCGAGGGCCTTGATCCAGGCCTCGCGATCCCATTCCCGAAAGTCCCCCGGCGGCGGCCCGCCGGCGTTGTTGACGAGAATATCGACCTGGGGGCAGGCCCCGAGCGCGGCGTCCCGTCCCGCGGCGGTGGTGATGTCGCCGGCGACCGCGCGCACCTCGCCCCCGCCGAGTGCGCGCAGTTCGGTCGCCGTGGCGTGCAACGCGTCCTCGCCGCGCGCCGTGATCACGACGTTGACGCCCTCGCCCACCAGCGCGCGGGCGCAGCCTTTGCCCAGCCCCCGGCTAGCCGCACAAACCAGTGCCCATTTGCCTCGTATGCCCAGATCCATCGCGTTCTCCTGTGTCCCTCTCCCGGGCTGCGCCTAGCGCGCCCTGGCGAGCATCCAGATGCCCGCCAGCACCAGCAGCGTGCCCGCTGCGATCCAGAGCGTGAAGGGCTCGCCCAGTATCACCACGCCCATCAGGATGGTCGAGAGCGGCCCGATCATGCCCGTCTGGGCGGCCAAGGTCGCGCCGATGCGCTCGATGGCCATCATGACCATCAGCACCGGAGCGAACGTACACAGGGTCGCATTGAGCACGGACAGCCAGATGACCTCGGGCGCGACCTGGAGCGCGCTCAGCGGACGCAGGAGCAGGAACTGGACGATGCAGAAGAGGCAGGCCACGGTGGTGGCCAGGCCCGTGAGCCGCAAGGCGCCCAGCCGCCGAACCTCCTCGCCGCTGCAGACCAGATAGATCGCATAGCTGACCGCGCTCGCGAACACCAGCCCCGCACCGCGCACGGCCTGTGAGCCCGGGGCGGACAGCTCGTGGCCGAACACCAGCAGCACCCCGCAATAACTCACGCCCAGGGCCAGCAATTGCTTGCGGGTCACGCGGCGCTTGAAAAAGACCATGCCCAGGGCCAGGACCAGCGTCGGGTTGAGGTAGAGGATGAGCCGTTCGAAGCTCGCGCTGATGTAGGCCAGTCCGGCAAAATCGAGGAAGCTGGCCAGGTAGTAGCCGGTGAAGCCGAGCGCGATCACCACGCACCCGTCCCGCCGTGTCAGCGCCGGCCGGCCTCGGCCCGACCACCAGGCCAGCACGAGGAACATCGGCAACGCGAACAACATCCGGTAGGTGATCAGCGTGACGGCATCGACGCCGTGGCGGTAAGCCAGTTTGACGATGATCGCCTTGCCCGAGAAGGCAATCGCCCCCAACGAGGCCAGCGCCAGGCCGGGCCAGAGGGGCCGTTCGCGGACCGCGGTCGTCGCGGTGGGAGTAAGGCTCGACATGGCGGCGGATTCTACGGAGCGCGGCCCGGCATCTCACTCTTCCAGGAATGTGCCCTCGCGCCTTTTGCTCAAGGAGGGCAAAGCCACCAAGACCATCAGCAGCACCGCGCCCCCGAGCAGACCCGCGGACAGGGGGTGGACGATGAACGGACTCCAGTCGCCGGCCGATCGAGCGAGCGCGAGCCGCAGGTTGGACTCGAGCGGCGGCCCGAGCACGAAGCCGAGAAGCAAGGGCGCGGTCTCGCAGTTGAGCTTGTGAAAGACATGGCCGAGCAGCGCGAACGCTGCCGCGAGGTAGACCTCGAACGCGTGGTTCCCGAGCGTGGCGAGCCCGACAGCGCACAGCGCCAGGACGACCGGGAACACCCATCGATAGGGCACCGCCGACAGGCGGGTCCACAGCGCGAGCCACGGCACGTTCAGCAGCGCCAGCATCGCGTTGCCGATCCACAGGGACGCGACCAGCGCCCAATAAAGTCGCGGCGTGTCGCGCACGAACTGCGGACCGGTCTCGACGCCCTGGATCGTCATGGCCCCCAGGACCAGCGCCGTCACTGCATTGGGCGCGAAGCCGAAGGTGAACACCGGCAGGAAGGCGGTGTGGGCCCCGGCGTTGCTGGCGGAGCGGGGGCCGGCCACGGCGCGAATGTCGCCCCGCCCGAACCGGCCGCCCGGGCCGGCGCGTTCCTTCTCGAGCGTGTACGCCGCGAACGAAGCCAGCGAAGCACCGCCACCTGGAAGCAGGCCGAGCAGCGACCCGAGCGCCGTGCCGCGCCACGCGGCGGGCCACGCCAATCGAAGATCCTCCCGTGTCACCCACCGGCCCGGCGCCTGCGGCGTCGAGACGACCTCGCGCCGCGCCTGGTGGTGCCCCAGGCGCTCGATGATCTCGCCGATTCCGAAGATGCCGATGGCCAGCACCGACAGGCCGCGTCCGGGTCCCCAGCGCGGCAGCTCGTCGGCCAGGCGGAATACGCCGCTCTTCAGGCCCGCGTCCAGCTGCGCCAGCAACATCCCGAGGACGATCATGGCCAAGGCCTTGACGAGCGAACCTGAGGCCAGCACCGCCGCGCCCACGAGCCCCAGCACCATCAGGGAACAAACCTCGGTCGGCCCGAGGCGAGACGCCAACCCGCCCAGCAGCGGCGCACCGGCCGCGATGAGGGCCGTGCTCACGCAGCCCGCGAAAAAAGAGCCCAGGGTGGCGATGGCCAGCGCGGTCGCCGCACGTCCCTGGCGGGACATCTGGACCCCGTCGACCGCGGTCGCGGCCGGGCCGGCCCGCTCGCTCGCCGGGACCAGGATGGCGCGGATCGAGCCGCCGTACTGGGCGCCGACGTAGACGCCGGCGAGCAGGACGAGCGACGATGTGGCATCGAGCGAGAGGACGGCAGGCAGCAGCATCGCGACCACGCCGACCGGCGCCAGCCCCGGCAACACGCCGACCAACGTACCGAGCGCGCTCCCGCAGAACGCATAGAGCAGGTTCAAGGGGGTCGAGGCGACGCCGAACCCGAGCGCCAGGTGGTTCCATGACTCCATCGGCAGGCGCTGCGGTCAGCGGCCCGGGGCCGGCCACCAGGGCAGGCCCGGCGCGTGCGCCGTGTTCGACAGCCCCCAGCACGCCGCGGTGAGCAACGCCGCGCTCACCACCGCGCCCCGCCACCCGAACGGGCGTGCCGCCAAACTCGCGACCAAGACCAGGATCGGCACGGCCATCAAGAGACCGATCCGCTCGAGGCCCAGGCCGAACCCCACCACGGCGCCGAGTATGGCCACGACCGGCCGCCAGGCGATCGGTCCGATCGGGTCGCCGCCCTCGGTCTCGATCGTCAGCGACTTGAACAGCACCGCCGTGCCGAGCACCATCAGAACGACTGCCAGGACGAGCGGGAAGAAGCCGGCGCCCGGAACGGCGGACGAACCCATCGGATAGGTCGACGCGCCCACGGCGCACGCCACCCCGACGCCGATGAAGAGCAGTCCCGAGACGAAGTCGCGCTGACTTTTGATGTGCATCCCGCCCCCCTTCGTTGTGACGCCGATTTTAGTGTGCGGCGTCGTGCCGCCCCGGCTCGCCGCGGACAGCGCATCCCCGCCCGGGCCCGCTGGCAGGCGTCATGCCTCCCAGGCCGGCGTGGCCCGCAGCACCTCGTCGAGCGTCGTCAGGCCCTCGGCCACCTTCATGGCACCGGCCAGCCGCAAGGGACGCAGGCCGTCGAGCAATGACTGCTGACGCAGCTTCCTGGCATCGGTGGTCGGGTGGATCGCGCCGCGCGCCGCATCGGTGAGGGTCAGGAGTTCGTAGAGGCCGGCGCGGCCGCGGTAGCCCGTCATGCGGCACTCGAGGCAGCCGACCGGCCGATAGGGCTTGACGGCGCCGTTGAGACGCCAAGGCTTGACCACCTCGTCGAGCTTCTCGCGCGAGAGGCCTTCGTCGGGTTGTTTGCAGTTGGCACAGAGCGTGCGGATCAGGCGCTGCGCCAGCACCCCGATCACGGTCGAGCCGATCAGGTAGGGGGCCACGCCGAGATCCACCAGCCGGGTCACCGCCGACGGCGCATCGTTGGTGTGCAGGGTGCTGAAGACCAGGTGACCGGTGAGGGCCGCCTGGATGGCCATCTCGGCGGTTTCCAGGTCGCGGATCTCGCCGACCATGATGATGTCGGGGTCCTGCCGCATGAGCGCCCGCAGTCCCTCGGCGAAATTGAGATCGATGGACGACTGCACCTGGGTCTGGTTCAGCGCCGGTTGGATCATCTCGATCGGGTCTTCGATCGTACAGACGTTGACCTCGTCGGTCGCGAGCCGCCGCAGGGTGGCGTAGAGCGTGGTCGTCTTGCCCGAGCCGGTCGGCCCGGTCAGCAAGATGATGCCGTGAGGCTGGGTCACGAGGTGCTCCCAGCGCTTGGCGTCGTGGGCGCCGAAGCCGAGCGCGTCCACCGTCTTGACCGTGGCGTCGGGGTCGAAGATGCGCATCACCATCTTTTCACCGAAGGCGGTGGGCAGGGTCGACAGACGCATCTCGATTTCGGCGCCGTTGGGGTTGCGGGTCTTGATGCGCCCATCGAGCGGACGGCGCTTCTCCACCACGTCCATGCGGCCCAGCAGCTTGACGCGGGCGATCATCGCGTTCATGACCCCGGGCGGAAGCTGATAGACGGTGTGCATCACGCCGTCGATGCGGAAGCGGATCACGCTCAGGTCGCGGCGTGGCTCCAGATGGATGTCGGAGGCGCGCTGGTCGAACGCGTACTGCCACAGCCAGTCGACCACCTGCACGACGCCCTGGTCGTTGGCGTCGAGTGGCTTGGTGGTCTTGCCCAGCTCGACCAGTTGCTCGAAGCTCGCCAGCGCGGACGTCTCGCCGCTTTTGATCGCATTGCGGACCGAGCGCGAGAGGGTGTAGAACTCGGTCGTGTAGCGC
The DNA here is from genome assembly GCA_030776545.1 of Pseudomonadota bacterium. Taxonomy (GTDB): domain Bacteria; phylum Pseudomonadota; class Gammaproteobacteria; order Burkholderiales; family Burkholderiaceae_C; genus LMDS01. The sequence goes on from JALYHO010000090.1 coordinate 5,923, forward strand.
GTCAGGTCGGCCGGGCTCACCACCACCAGCTTGACCGCCTTGCGGACGTGGGCCTCGATCTCCGGCACCCAGGCCAGATCGAGCGGCTCGCAGGTGGCGATGACGACTTCGTTGAGGCCGACGGTGAGCGGCAAGGCACGCCTGCGCTCGGCATAGTTGATCGACATGATCTCGGCGACCCGGCCGACGTCGACCCGCAACGGATCGATGCGCAGATACGGCAGACCGCAGCGTCCGGCCAGCCACTCGGTCAGGGCCTCGACGTCGAGCGCGGCGCCGCTGCCCTGGCGTTGCAGATTCACGCTCGCCAACCGCACGAGCGGGTGCTGAGCGCTCTTTCCACCGGCGAAACGGCGCGCCGTCTGCTCGGCATCCTCGGCGCTGATCACGCCGTCTTCACGCAGCCATTGGACCAGGTGCGACCAGTCGAGCCGACCCGCGTGCGGCCCCCCGGGGGGCACCGCCGGGGAAGCGGGTGGCGGGCGAGCCGCGGCGGATTTGCTGGACATCGAATCAGTTTCCGTTCGGTGCGATCGGTGGCGCGGCCGCCGCGGGTGGCAAGGGCCTGAGCATGCGCAGCCATTTCTTGGCCGGCAGCTTGAAGCGGCGCTCGATGTTATCCGCGCGGCGCGCCAGTTCGGCGCGGTCCGGGATCTCGACCTGTTTGAGAGCCAGCACGACGGTGTTGCCTTCGCGCGTCGGCTGCAAGGCCACCACCTGCTGCGCCCCGAACGCCTGGGCGATGCGCTCGGCGCTGCGTTCGAAGCTGGCATCCCGACCGAACAGGTTCACGCTCATGGCACCGCCGTCGGCCAGCAGCCGCCGGCAGCCGGCGTAGAAGTCGGCGCTGTCGAGGACCGGGCCGGCGGCGTCGTGGTCGTAGAGGTCGACGCACAGGGCATGCGCGGTCTCGTACCGGTCGGGATCGCCGACGAACGCGGCCGCGTCGCACTGCACGACTTCCAGGCGCGGCGAATGCTGCGGCAGGTGAAACCACATCCGGCATGCATCGATGACGCTCGGGTTGAGCTCCACCGCCGTGCAGCGCATGCGCAGGGTGCTGTGGCAAAACCGCGTGATCGCCGCGGCGCCCAGGCCGAGCTGAACCGCGCGGCCGTGGGTCAGCGCCGCGCTGGGCCGCATGAGCATCCACGCCATCATGCGCTGGATGTAGTCGAGCTCGAGGCTGAGCGACTTTCGGATGCGCATCGCGCCTTGCACCCAGGGGGTGCCCAGGTGAAGGTAGCGCACCCCTTCGGCTTCGGAAATGGTGGCTGGCGCGAGGGGGCGAGGGGTCGATTTCATGAGCGGAGGTTGGCACCGAAAGTCTCGAGGACCGCGGGCCACGCGGCCGACGGTGAGCGTATCAGTCAACCGCATCGGTCCAGCCCCGGCAACGCCGCGCGCGCGTTGGCACCCGTGATGCGGGCCAGTTCGGCCAGTGGCAGGCCTCGCAGCTCGGCGAGCGTCGTCGCGATCCGCGGCAGTTCGGCGGGCTCGTTGCGAGCCTGCGCCCCGGCGCTGCGATCGGCCGCGGTCCGGTAGAGCCACTGCGGCGGGATGTCCGGCGCATCGGTTTCCAGCACGACCGTTTGGAGCGGAACGGTGCGCGCCAGGCGCCGGATCTGCAAGGCACGATCGAAGGTCAGCGCGCCGCCGAAGCCGAGCTTGAAGCCCAATGCGGCAAATTCCTTGGCCTGCTGCTCGCTGCCGTTGAAGGCATGGGCGATTCCGCCGCGCGGCCGGGTTTGCCGCAGCTGCTTGAGCAGCGTGTCGACGGCGCGCCGGCTGTGCAGGATCACGGGCAAATCGAACTCGCGGGCCAGGCGCAGCTGCGCCAGGCAAAAGCGCGCCTGCTTGTCGCGGTCGCTTCCGGGGACGAAGTGGTCCAGCCCGATTTCGCCGACCGCGACCAGTCGGGGATCGCGCGGCTCGGACCCGACCGCGCGTTGCAATGCCTCGCGCAAGCGTTCGAGGTCGGAATCGGCGGCGCCGTCGACGCACAGCGGGTGGATGCCGAGCGCATAGAAATGGCCATAGCGGCCGGCGAGCTGGCGTACGGTCTCGAAGTTGCTCACCGCGACCGCGGGCAGCACGATCTGGCTCACGCCGCAACCTGCCGCGCGCGCGGCCACTGCGTCCCGGTCGGCGGCGAACTCCGGGGCGTCGAGGTGGCAATGGGTATCGATCCACATGCCCGGATGATGCACCGGGCGGCGCGCCCTGGCGGGGGTCGGCGAGACAGGATCGCCCCCGCGTGCTACCGTAGCAGCGCGAGAGACGGGCCCACTCGGCACCGTCGGCAACCGGACTGCGTTCGCGCAGGGGATTCGCGGCCGTTTCGATCGGGATGAAGACGATGAAGAAGGCTCCGCTCTACAGCCGCTCGCGGTCACCCGGGCCCGCCGCGCAAGGCGCTGCGGTGCCCGATCCGGGCCTGTCGACGGCGGAGCATCCGTCCGCACCCCCCCGCACGGCCGCCCTCTCCCCATCCCCCGCGACGACGCGCCGGGCGCGGATGGGACGGGTGCTGCGCCGGCACGAGCGCCGCCTCTGGGCGGCGGCGGTCTTGCTGGTGCTGGCCACGGCCGTTGCGCTCCACGCGCCGCCACGGCGCCCCGTGCTCACGATGGCGCAAATCGACAGCGCCATGCGCAAGTCGATCGCCGACAAGCCCTTGCCGTCACCAGTGGCTTCTGCCTACGACGCGATCATTCCCTCGGTCGTGCGCGTGGTCGGTCTGATGACGGAAGGCGACGATGGCAGCGACACCGAAGAGGACGCCTCGGCAGCGCCCGAGCACCCGGCTCCCGGGGCGTCGAACCTGCCGCCCTCGTCCTCGCACCACGGCACGTTCGAGCGCGGCATCGGCACCGGCGTGGTGGTCGTGGACAACGGCACCATCCTCACCAACTTGCACGTCATCCACGGCGCCCGACGCGTCAAGGTCACGTTCATGGACGGCACGAATTCCGACGCGGTCGTCGTGAGCACCCAGCCCGAGAACGACCTGGCCGTGCTGCGCGCCAAGGTCATCCCGGACGACCTGGAGGCGGCCACCTTGCGCAGCACGTCCGACCTCGCCCCCGGGGACCAGGTGATGGCGGTCGGCTTTCCCTTCGGCATCGGCCCCTCGGCGTCGGCCGGGGTGGTGTCGGGTCTGAAGCGGGAATTCCGCTCGCCCGAGGGCAAGCAGACGCTGACCAACCTGATCCAGTTCGACGCCGCGGCCAACCCGGGCAATTCAGGGGGGCCGCTCGTGACCATGGATGGTGAGGTGGTCGGCATCGTCACGGCCATCCTCAACCCGTCGCACCAGCGCACCTTCATCGGCATCGGTTTCGCCATTCCGATCGAAAACGCCGCCGCCGCGGTCGGGATGCCGCCGTTCTGAGCGGCTCGCTCCGCCCGGTTTTTCGCCTTCCACGACGCACCCGTAACCGCATGGACCACGCCGACCTCGCCAGCAGCAGCACCCACGCCTCGGGGTTGATGGAGCAGATCCTCTACGAGGTCAAACGCGTGGTCGTCGGCCAGGACCACTTCCTCGAACGCGTCATGGTCGCCATGCTGGCGCAAGGCCATCTGCTGGTCGAAGGCGTCCCGGGGCTGGCCAAGACGCTCACGGTCAAAACCCTCGCGCAGACCCTGCGCGGCAGCTTCAAGCGGATTCAGTTCACCCCCGACCTGGTGCCGGCCGACCTGGTGGGCACGCGCATCTTCAACCCGCGCACCGGCGAGTTCGCGACCGCGCTGGGGCCGGTGTTCACCCACCTGCTGCTGGCCGACGAGATCAACCGGGCCCCGGCCAAAGTCCAGAGCGCGCTGCTGGAAGTCATGCAGGAGCGCCAGGTGACGATCGCCGGCGAGACCCATCTGGTGCCGGCGCCGTTCCTGGTCATGGCGACCCAGAATCCGATCGAAACCGAGGGCACCTATCCCTTGCCCGAGGCGCAGGTCGACCGTTTCATGATGAAGGTCCTGGTGGACTATCCGACCGAGGACGAAGAGTTCGTGATCGCCCAGCGCGTCACCGGCCCCGCGACCGTCGTGGCGGCGGTGGCCAGCATGGGGCAGCTCGCCGAACTGCAACAGGAATGCCGCAAGGTCTATGTCGACCCCTCCCTGGTGCACTACGCGGTTCGATTGGTGAGCGCGACCCGGCGTCCGCAACGTTACGACCTGGCCGACGTGGCACGCCACCTCACCTACGGCGTGAGCCCGCGCGGCACCATCGGTCTGATCGAGGGGGCGCGAGCGCTGGCCTTCATGCGCGGGCGCAGCTACGCGTTGCCCGAGGACATGACGGGACTGGTCGGCGACGTGTTTCGCCATCGCCTGGTGTTGTCCTACGAGGCGCTGGCCGAGGGCGTCACCGCCGACGCGATCGTGCAACGCGTGATGGGCAAGATCCCGGTGCCGGACAAGCCGCTCGCCACGACCGGCGCCTGAACTTTCGACGCGCCCGAGCACCATGGACCTGCGACCCGGCCACTCGGCTGAGGCACTGTTGAAGCGCCTCGAGTGGACCGTCATCCGGCGCCTCGACGGGCTCTTGCAGGGCGACTACCGGACCCTGTTTCGCGGTGCCGGGCTCGACCTGGCCGACCTGCGCGAATATCAGCACGCCGACGACGTCCGCCACATCGACTGGAACGTGACGGCGCGCCTGAACCAGCCCTATGTGCGCCAGTTCACCGAAGACCGGGATCTGACCGCCTGGTTCCTGGTCGACCTGAGCGCGAGCGTCGACTTCGGTTCGGAAGCGGCCACCAAGCGCAGCCTCGCCTGCGACTTCGTGGGCGTGCTCGCGCGCTTGCTGACCCGGCACGGCAACCGGATCGGCGCGCTGCTCTACGGCACCCGCGTCGACACCGTGCTCGCGGCGCGTCGAGGCCGGCCCCAAGTGCTCGACCTGCTGCAGCGCATGGGTGCCCGCCCGGAGGCCGCCCCTGGGGCGACCCAGTTGAAGCACCTGCTGACGACGGCGCAGGGCGTGATCAAACGGCGCAGCAGCCTGTTCGTGATCTCGGACTTCATCAGCGCGCCGGGCTGGGAGCGCGCGCTGGGGCAGTTGTCGATGCGTCACGACGTCACGGCAGTGCGCCTGGTCGACCCGCTGGAGATGGAACTGCCCGACCTCGGCCTGATGACGCTGCGCGACGCCGAGAGCGGTGAGCAACTCGTGGTCGACACCCACGACCGGGGCTTTCGAACCCGTTTCAAGGCCGCCGCGGCGCGGCGCGAGGCGGAATTGCGAACCGGCTTGGCGCGGGCGGGAGTCGACACGCTCGAACTCGCCACGGACGGTGACCTGATGGACGCCATCCTGCGTTTCGTCGACCTGCGCAAGCAGCGCAGCCGCATGGCCAACTGGAGCGGGGGACGGGGCCGGGCCGGCGGGGCCGCGGCGGGACACTTGTCGGTGTTGGGTGGGGCGGCTTCATGATCGACCTGCCGAAACTTCCGCTGAACTTCCTCTGGCCCGAAATGCTCTGGGGCCTGCTGGCATTGCCCGTGATCGCGCTGCTGTATTGGTGGCTCCTGCGCCGGCGCCGAAGAACGGCAATCCGCTACGCCAGCCTGGTCCTCGTCAAGGAGGCGATGGGCAAGGGTCAGGCGTGGCGACGTCACCTGCCCCCGGCATTGATCTTCATCGCGATCGCCGCGCTGCTGTTCGGCGCCTCGCGTCCGACGGCGGTCATCGCCTTGCCCTCGGCCGAGAAAACCATCGTGCTGGCGATCGACGTCTCCGGCAGCATGCGGGCGACCGATGTCGCACCGGACCGGATCACCGCCGCCAAGGACGCCGCCAAGGCCTTCGTCGCCGACCTGCCGCGCACGGTGCGGATCGCGGTGGTGCAGTTCGCCGGGACCGCCGCGGTGGTGCAGGCGCCGACCCTCAGTCGTGACGACGTGGTCGCCGCGATCGACCGCTTCCAGCTGCAGCGTGGCACGGCCATCGGCAGCGGCATCGTGCTGTCGCTGGCGACCATCTTTCCCGACGCCGGCATCGACCTCTCGCAGATCACCGGCCAAAGCGACATGCCCCCGGCCCTGGGCGACAAGCCGCGCCCGGTATTCACCCCGGTCGCGCCCGGCTCCTACGGCTCGGCCGCCATCATCTTGCTGACCGACGGCCAACGCACCACCGGCCCCGACCCCGTGGAGGCCGCCAAGATGGCGGCCGATCACGGCATCCGCGTCTACACCGTCGGCGTGGGCACCAAGGAGGGCGAGACGATCGGCTTCGAGGGCTGGTCGATGCGGGTGCGGCTGGACGAGGAGACGCTCAAGAACATCGCCAACATGACCCGCGCCGACTACTTCTACGCCGGCACCGCGGCCGATCTGAAGCAGGTCTACCAGGGCCTGTCGACCCGCTTGATCGTCGAGAAGAAAGAGACCGAGATCACCGCGTTGTTCGCCACCGCCGGCGCGGCGCTCGTGGTGTTGGCGGCCGCCTTGTCGGTGTGGTGGTTCGGACGGGTCGCATAGTGCTGCCCGCACAGGCAGGTTAGCCGCAACCAGGCCCTGGGCCCCCGCGCGAGGTCAGACGCAGCGCGGCCCCCTGTGGGCAGGATCCGGCTTCGCCGGTCCGGCCCACACCATTCAGACACCCACTGAAGGATGGCGCAGCAATTCTTCAGTGATTACCTTAGTCACCCCGGAACCCAGACCCGCCTCGGTATTCTCCATGCACTGGAGAGCCCCGATGAAGAGCCGCGCAATGCGTAGTGTCCGTCCCGCGACGCGCCAGGTGTGGTGCGGCGTCTGGCGCGCCATGCCGGTGGTCGTGGCCTGCCTCGTCAGCGCGTGCGGGGCGCCGAAGCCGCCTCCGCCGACCGAGCTCACCGGTGCGATCACCGCCAGCGCCGACATCAACCCGAGCGTCAGCGCGAAGCCCTCGCCGCTGCTGGTGCGGGTCTACGAACTCAAGGCCACGACGGCCTTCAACAAGGCCGACTTCATCTCGCTCTACCAGCGCGACCAGGCCGAGCTCGGTGCCGACCTGGTGGCGCGCGAAGAGGTGATCCTCAACCCCGGTGACTCGCGCCCCATCAACAAGGTCGCAGCCCCCGAGACCCGCTATGTCGGCGTGTTCGCGGCCTATCGCGACATCGACCATGCGCAGTGGCGCGGCGTGCTGGCCCTGTTGCCGGGACAAAAGCAGCGCATTGCCATCATCGCGCAGCACCTGGCCATCACCGCGGTGATGGTCAAGTGACTCGGACCGTTCGATGAGCTGGCGCAGCAAGGTGGTCTGGTCGCAGGGCATGTTCCTGCAGCCGCATCACTTCCAACAGGAAGCGCGCCATGTCGAACACCTGGTCGATTTTCGGGTGCGCGCGACCGGCCCGCACGCCTGGGGATACTCGGAACTGGTGCTCGACGAGGGTCCGCTCGCGCTCGGCCGGATCGGGATCCTGCGGGCGAGCGGCGTGCTGCCCGACGGCACCCCGTTCTGCATCCCCGCCCTGGACGCCGCGCCGGTGCCGCTCGACCTCAAGCCCGATGTGCAAGGGGCGATCGTCTATCTGGCCGCGCCGGTGGCCCGCGCCGGCGTCACGGAAATCGATTTCGGCGACAGCGCCCCCCACGAGCCACGTCGCTTCCGTGCCGCCGACGAGGAGTTGCGAGACAACACGAACAGCGTGGACGAGCCCGAGCCGATCCAGACCGGCGCGCTCAACCTGGTGCTGCTGGCCGGGAACGACGCGAGCGATCTCTACACGCGCCTGGGCGTCGTGCGGGTGCTGGAACGCCGCGCCGACAACCAGGTGGTGCTCGATCGCGCCTATATCGCACCGCAGACGCGAATCGAGGCGAGCGCGCAGCTCTCGGCGACGGCCACCCTGCTGCACGGCCTGATCCAGCAGCGCGCGCAGGTCCTCGCGGCACGCATGGGACAGCTCGGTCACGGCCTGTCGGAGATGGCCGACTTCCTGATGTTGCAAACGCTCAACCGCGCCGAGCCGGTGTTCCGGCAGCATGCGGGCAGCCCCCATGTGCATCCCAACGATTTCCACCTGGCCTGCCTGCAACTGGCCGGAGACCTCTCGACCTTCGCGAGCGAGCTGCGACGTCCGCCGGACTTCCCGCTCTACCGGCACATCGACCTGGGCGGCACCTTCGCGCCGGTGATCGACGCCCTGCGGCGCATGCTCTCGGTGGTGCTCGAGCGCAACGCGCTGCAGATCGAGCTGGCCGAACGGGGCCGCGGGGTGCGCACCGGCGTCTTCCCCGATGCCGAGCTGGCGCGAACCTCCAACTTCGTCCTCGCGGTGAATGCGCAACTGCCTTCGGAGCAATTGCGCCAGCGCTTTCCCACCCAATCCAAGCTCGGGCCGGCGGATCGGCTGCGCGACCTGGTCAATCTCCAGTTGCCGGGCGTGAGCTTGCGCCTGCTTCCGACGGCGCCACGGCAGCTGCCGTTTCACGCCGGCTTCCACTATTTCGAACTCGACCGCGCCGGCGACCTCTGGAAGCAAATCGAGCGCAGCGGCAGCCTGGCGCTGCATGTCGCGGGCGAGTTTCCGGGCCTCGAGCTCGAACTCTGGGCGATCCGCCAGTGAGGTTCGGAGTCGCCCATGGAGCCCTCACGCATCACCGATCCGTTCGCCCAGCTCGACGAGCCTCACACCTTCATCAAGCCCAATCCGACCGGGCACAGCGGCGGTCCGCGACGCAACGGGGAGCCGCCACGCGAGACGCTCCAGGAACCGGCGGCGCCGGACACCGGCCTGAACCCGCTGGTCGCCCTCGCCCACCGCTTGCTGCTGGTCGCACCGCAACTGCGCGCCACCCGGGACGTCCCCGACCCCGGTGCGCTGCGCAATGCGCTGGCGCAAGGCGTCCGCGACTTCGCCGCGCGAGCGACCGCGGCCGGCATTGCGCCGGAGCGGGTGATGGCTGCACGCTACATCCTCTGCACGCTGCTCGACGAAGCCGCCGCGGACACCCCGTGGGGCGGCTCGGGCGTCTGGGCCCAACACAGCCTGCTGACCCTGTTTCACAACGAAGCCTGGGGCGGCGAGAAGGTGTTTCAGCTGATGGCCCGCCTGGCGGCCGAACCCGTCCTGCACCGCGACCTGCTCGAGCTGATCTACTGCGCGCTGGCGCTGGGCTTCGAAGGCCGATATCGCGTCATCGACAATGGCCACGCCCAGCTCGAAGCCGTGCGCGACCGGCTCGCGCAGATCGTCAGGGAGCAGCGCGGCGCCTACCCGCCGGCCCTCGCCGACCACTGGCGCGCCCAGGTCGCGCCGCGTCACGCGGCGCTGAGCTGGCTCCCACTGGTCGCCACGGCAGCGCTCGCGGGCTTGGCGATGGTGGGGGTGCATCTCGCCCTCGCGCTGGCCTTGAACGATCGATCCGACCCGGTGTTCGCGAACATCCAGGGCTTGCGCCTGCCTTCGCCGGTCCCCGCCGCGACGCAGCCGGCGCCCACACCACGGCTTGCGCAGTTCCTGCAAGCCGACATCAAGGCAGGCCTCGTGACGGTGCGCGACGAGGTCGATCGCAGCGTCGTGACGCTCCGCGGCGATGGCCTTTTCGCACCCGCCAGCGCCACGCTCGAGCCCGACCGCGAGGCCCTGATGGGCCGCATCGGCGACGCCCTGGTGCTGGCGGGCGGACCGGTGCTGGTGACCGGTCACACCGACAATTCGCCGATGCGCTCGGCGCGCTTTCCATCCAACTGGCACCTCTCGGAGGCGCGCGCACGAACGGTGCGCGACCTGCTCGTCGCCCACAAGGTGCCGGCCGAACGCATCCGGGCCGAAGGCAGGGCCGATAGCGAACCGTTGATCGCCAACGACAGCACGACCAACCGCGCCCTGAACCGGCGGGTCGAGGTGACCCTGATGAGCGGGCTCTACCCGGCAGCCAAGGCCGCCGCCGGCGTGCCGGCGTCCTCTCCGGCGCATGGGCCATGAAAAAGCTGCTCGGCCTGATCTTCAACCGCTGGGTGCTGCTGGCGGTCGTCCTGTTCGCTTTCGGGTTCGTGGTGTGGTCGGTCGGACCGCTGGTGGCCGTGGCGGGGAACGAGCCGCTGGCAAGCGAGCGTTCGCGCTGGATCGTCATCGCCACGTCGGTCGCGGTGGTTCTGGCGACCGCCCTCTATCGATCGTGGCGGGCGGCGCGCGGCAACAGCGCGGCCGTGGCGCAGTTGATGGCCAGGCCACCGGAGCCTTCGGCGTCCACGCCCGCCGAGAGCGCCGACCTGGCTGCCATACGCGAACGCTTCGAACGCGCTTTGCTGACCCTCAAGCGCGCCCGGTTCGGCAAGGACAGCCTGCTGTCCGGATGGTCGGCGCGGCTGGGCGGGCGCTACCTCTACGAATTGCCCTGGTATCTCATCATCGGCGCGCCGGGGTCCGGAAAGACCACCGCGCTGCAGAACTGCGGCCTCAAGTTTCCGCTTGCGTCCAGCGTCGGCGACCACGCGGTGCGCGGCGTGGGGGGCACGCGCCATTGCGACTGGTGGTTCACCGACCAGGCGGTGCTGATCGACACCGCGGGCCGCTTCACCACCCAGGACAGCGACCCGCAGGGCGACCGCCAGACGTGGGTCGGCTTCCTGAAACTGCTCGCACGCGCGCGCCCCCGCCAGGCCGTCAACGGGGTGTTGGTCACGGTCGCGTTGCCCGACCTGCTGACCCGCAGCGCCACCGAGCGCGCCCAGCATGCGGCCACGGTGCGCGCACGCCTGCAGGAACTGCACGAAGGGCTGTCGATCCGTTTGCCGGTCTACCTGCTGGTCACGAAATGCGACCTGATGGCCGGGTTCATGGACTACTTCGCGACCCTGGACAAAGACCAGCGCAGCGCCCCTTGGGGAACCACTTACGGGTTGGAGGGCGATTCGTCCACGACCGACTCGGCCGCGCGCCTGGGTGTTTTCAAGACCGAGCTGGAACGCTTGCAACAGCGCCTGACCGATGGCCTTCCCGACCGCCTGCAAACCGAACGCGACCCACAGCGGCGCGCCGCGATTTTTGCGTTCCCGAGCCAGTTCGCGGCCGTCGTACCGCTCCTGCACGAATTCGTCGACAACGTCTTCACGCCCACCGCGTACGAGGCCGAACCGATGTGGCGCGGCACCTATTTCATCAGTGGAACCCAGGAAGGCACGCCGATCGACCGCATCCTCGGGTCGGTGGCGCGCAACTATCGACTGGAGCGGGCCGTCCTGCCGCCGAACCAGTCGAGCGGCAAGAGCTTCTTCCTGGCGCGCCTGCTGAGCGAAGTCGTCTTCGCCGAAAGCGGTCTGGCCGGAACCAACCTGACATGGGAACGCCGTCGGACCCGGTTGGCCGTCGCCGGGTATGCGCTGGTGGCGCTCGTCAGCGCCGCGTCGGTGGCCGCCTGGGCAGTGAGCTACGCCAACAACCGGCGCTATGTCGCCGACGTGGCCGAGCGGGTCGACGCGGTGCGCCAGCTGGTGCAGACGACGCCCAACCGCCACACGCCCGACCTGCTGCCCATCGTGCCTGCACTGGAAGCCACCCGCCGGCTCGCCAGCCCGGGCACCGGCGAAGCAGTGCCGTGGACGCTCGGCTTCGGTCTCTTTCAGGGTCGCAAGCTCGACAGCGCGGCCCGTGCCACCTACGACCACATGTTGGTCGACGCCGTCCTGCCGCGGCTGGCGCTGCGAGTCGAAGAGCAGTTGCGCCAGGGCGGGCAAGGCGGTGAAGTGGGCGAATCGCAGTACGAAGCACTCAAGAACTACCTGATGCTGCGCGACCCCGGGCACTTCGATGCGGCCACCTTGAAGCGCTACGTGGAAAGCGACTGGGACACGACCCTGGCTCGCGATCTCACCACGCCGCAGCGCAGCCAGCTCAGCCAACACCTGGACGCGCTGCTGGCCGAAGGGCCAGTGGTCTCGCCGGTGCCGGCCGACTTGCCTCTGGTCGAAGCCACTCGTGCCCAGTTGAGCCGCGTGGCCTTGCCGCAGCGCGTCTACAACCGCATGCGGTTGCGTGGGCTCGGCTCGGACTACCCCGAATTCACGATCGGCAAGGCAGCGGGCACGAATGCCGCGTTGGTGTTCACTCGCGCCAGCGGCAAGCCGCTGACCCAGGGCGTGCCGGGGTTGTTCTCGACCGTGGGCTATCACAAGGGCTTCCAGAGCGAAGTCGACCGTGTCAGCGCCGAGCTGGCCGACGAGCAGGGCTGGGTGTTGGGCCTGAACCCGCCCGCGGCGACCCGGATCGCGGGCGCGATCGACCCGGGGGAAACCTTGGCCGACAGCGTGCGTCGCATCTACCTCACCGATTACGCCAGCGCCTGGGAAACCTTCATCGCCGACATCCGCATCGTGCCCTTGACGAGCTTGCCGCTGTCGATTCAGACGGCGCGCGTGCTGTCGGCTCCCGACAGTCCGTTTCCGGTGCTGATGCGGGCCTTGTCGCGCGAGACCACGCTCGGCGGCGCCGCCGACAAAACGGCGCTCGGCAAGGCGCGCAATCAGGCCAGTGACTTCATCGCGCAAGGGCGCAAGACGCTGCGAGACATCATCGCGGCGCCCAAACCGCTGGCCTCGGGCCAGCCGCCGGAGAGCATCGTCGACGATCGATTCGCGGCCTTGCGGCAGTTCGTCACGGCGCCCGAGGGGGGCAAGGCGCCGGTCGACGAGACGGTCGTGCTGATGGGCGACGTCTACGCCTACCTGCAAGTCGTCAAGACGGCGATGGACAGCAAGGCCGCGCCGCCGCCCTCGCCGGTGCCCGACAAGGTCAAGGCCGACGCCCCGCGCCTGCCCGAGCCGGCCCGCACGATGGTGACCGCGCTCGGCAGCAGCACGGCCAACGTCGCCCAGATCCTGATGCGCCAAAACCTGAGCGAGGAAGTGCGGGCACAGGTGGGCGAGTTCTGCGCCCAGGCGATCGCGCGCCGCTACCCGGTCGACCGGCACGCCGCCCTGGACACGACACCGGCCGACTTCGCGCAGGTCTTCGGTCCGGGCGGCAGGTTCGACCACCTCGTACAGGACAAACTCGCACCCTACATCGACACCGCGGCGCGGCCGAACTGGCGCTTCAAGCCGGTCAACGGCACGCCGCTGGGCAGCGACACCGGCAGCTTGCCGCAGTTCCAGCGCGCCGCCGTCATCCGCGACACCTTTTTCCCCGGTGGCACGCTCTCGATGCGGCTCGAGTTCAAGCCGGTCGACATGGACAACGACATCACTCGCTTCCTGATCGATGTCGACGGCCAGTTGGTCCAGTGGGAGCACGGGCCTCAGATCCCCGTCACCGTGGCGTGGCCCGGGCCGCGCGGGAGCCAGCAGATTCGGGTTCAGGTCTCGACCCGGGGCGGCAGCAGCAACGCCGGGATGACGACCGACGGGCCGTGGGCGATGTTCCGGATGTTCGATCGGGTGCGCATCGAGTCCGGCAATTCGCCCGAGAAGTTTCGCGCCACCTTCGATGTCGACGGACACAAGGCGGTGTTCGACGTCACCACCAGCAGCGTGCGCAACCCGTTCGTGCTCAACGAGCTGAAGGACTTCTCGTGCCCCTCGAGTCTCTGAACGAGGCACCCGGCTGGTTCGGCAAGATGTCGACCCTGGGCGACTTCGCTCGGCGCCGGTTGCCGCCGGAATTCGTGCAACTGTGCGACGGCTGGCTCTCGCAGGTGCTGATCGCGGGGCGCGAGCAGTTCGGCGAGCGGTGGCTGCAAACCTATCTGACCGCACCGCTGCTGCGCTTCGCATGGGCGCCCGGGGTGGCCGACGGACACTGGTGGTTCGGAGTGCTGATGCCGAGTTGCGACAACGTCGGTCGCTACTTTCCCCTGCTCGTCGCCCAGCGGCGCGCGCGCCCGCCGCTCGACCGGCTCGGGTTCGACCACCTGGAAGCCTGGCTCGACCACCTGGCCCGGGCGACTGCTCGCACCTTGGTCGAAGGCGAGACCACCGCGCGCTTCGAGCAGGCCCTGGCGGAGGCACCGCCATGGCCCGCCGCCAGCGCACCGGCAGCCGTCTCGATTCAATGGTGGGAAGCAGGCGAGCACCATGCCTTCGGCCCGCGGGGCTCGATCGCTCGCTGGCTCCATGCCCTGGCCGCGCAGCGCTTGCAGGAACGGCTCGCGGGCTGCTCGATGTGGTGGTGCCAGGAAGAGGGCCAGGCGCCGAGCGCCGTCGATGTGGCCGGGGGCTTGCCCGACGCCAGGGCGTTCGCCCGGCGGCTCTCGGCTCCGGCCGTTTCGGCAAGCTGAAGCCGGTACGGATCGGGTATGGACGGTGGTCCTGTCACCCCCCATCCGCGTGAGGTTCAGCGGTCTTGTCACCCCACCCCCCGTTCGCCCCGAGCTTGGCGAAGGGCGGGTGACCAAGCACAAACGGCCTCTAACCGCTCACCCGTACCGTTATTGTGTTCGGCACGCAGCATCGACAAGCTCAAGCCCAAACGAAATGCCGAGACCGGAACCCCGAGTCACTTCACCCCGCCCAGCTTGACCTTCATGCTCTTGGCACGGTCGAGTTCGGAACGCGCCGTCGTGTTGGCCGGATCGAGGTCGAGCACGTGCTGCCAGTTCGCGATCGCGCCGTCGAGTTCCTGCTTCGTGAAAGCGTTGCGTGCAGCCAGCGTATACCGACTCACCAACGTCGTGCGGATCTGCTCGACTTTCTGGGCTGCACCGGCCTGGCCCATCGCCTCGGCCGTGCGGTAGGTCGCCAAAGCCCGCGGCAAGTCGCCGGCACGCTCCGACGCCGAGGCGTCTCGCATCGCCTTTTCGCCGGGCGTCGGCACGGGTGGCGGCGGCGGTGGGGTGGGAGGCGCCACCAGCGCCGGTACGCTC
>JALYHO010000091.1 GCA_030776545.1 Pseudomonadota bacterium
ATGCGTGCGTTCTTGGCAGGGCGCTCGATCAGGATGCGCGAGACGGCTGCGCTTTTCAGCTTGACCTTCAGGTACTCGCGCACGCGCAGGTCTTCGGCCAGCATGGTCGCGAAGTTCTTGTTCGACGCATACCAACGCGACGCCCAATTGCGCGTGACCGGCAGCCGAAACCCGGTGGGGTGAATCTTTTGTCCCATGGTTCGTGCCCTTAGTTGCCGACGGTGATGTAGATGTGCGCGGTCGGCTTGCTGATGCGGTTGCCGCGGCCCTTGGCCCGTGCGGAGAAACGCTTCAGCGTGGCGCCTTGCTCGACATAGATCGTCTTGACCTTGAGTTCGTCGATGTCCGCGCCGTCGTTGTGCTCGGCGTTGGCGATCGCGGACTCCAGGCACTTTTTGATGATCCCGGCAGCGCGCTTCGGGGTGAAGGTCAGGATGTTGAGCGCCTGGTCCACCTTCTTGCCGCGGACCAGATCGGCCACCAGCCGACCCTTGTCAGCGGACAGGCGAACGCCACGGACGATAGCTTTGGTTTCCATCGTCGTCATCCTTATTTCTTGTTGGCCTTCTTGTCGGCCGGGTGCCCCTTGAACGTGCGCGTCAGCGCAAATTCACCGAGCTTGTGGCCGACCATCTGGTCGGAAATGTAGACCGGCACGTGCTGCTTGCCGTTGTGCACCGCGATCGTGACGCCGATGAAATCGGGCAGGATCGTGGAGCGGCGCGACCAGGTCTTGATCGGCTTCTTGTCCTTGGTGGCAACCGCCTTCTCGACCTTGGCCTGAAGGTGATGGTCGACGAACGGGCCTTTTTTGAGTGAACGAGTCATGGCCGTTCCCCTTACTTCTTGCGCCGCGAGACGATCATCGTCTGCGTGCGCTTGTTGTTGCGAGTGCGATAGCCCTTGGTCAACGTGTTCCAAGGCGAGACCGGAGCCTGCCCTTCGCCGGTTCGGCCTTCACCGCCGCCGTGAGGGTGATCGACCGGGTTCATGGCCACGCCGCGAACCGTCGGGCGGATGCCCTTCCAACGGATCGCGCCGGCCTTGCCGTATTGGCGCAGGCTATGCTCTTCGTTGGACACCTCGCCGATGGTGGCGCGGCAGTCGATGTGGATCTTGCGGACTTCGCCCGAGCGCAGGCGAACCTGGGCGTAGATGCCTTCGCGCGCCAGCAGCGTCGCCGAGGTGCCTGCGGACCGCGCGATCTGGGCGCCCTTGCCAGGAAGCATCTCGATCGCGTGGATGATCGAGCCCACCGGGATGTTGCGGATGGGCAAGGTGTTTCCGGCCTTGATCGGGGCTTCGGCACCGCTCAGGATCGTCGCACCCACGTCGAGCCCGCGCGGCGCGATGATGTAGCGGCGTTCACCGTCGGCATAGCAAACCAGCGCGATGTGGGCGGTGCGATTCGGGTCGTACTCGATGCGCTCGACTTTCGCGGGGATCGCGTCCTTGTTGCGGACGAAGTCGACCACGCGATAGTGATGCTTGTGACCACCGCCACGATGGCGAATCGTGATGTGGCCGTTGTTGTTGCGGCCCGCGTTCTGCATTTGCGGCTCGAGCAGCGATGCCTCGGGCTTGCCTTTGTACAGATGCGGGTGCACCACCTTCACCACGCCGCGGCGGCCTGGCGAAGTCGGTTTGATCTTGATGACGGGCATTACGCGCCCTCCCCGGAGAAGTTGAGCTCTTGGCCCTTCTTGAGCGACACATACGCCTTCTTGACGTGGTCGCGACGACCGATGGACTTGCCGAAGCGCTTGACCTTGCCCTTCTGGGTCACGGTGGAGACCGCCAGGACCTCGACGTTCTGGTCCTTGAACATCAGCTCGACCGCGGCCTTGATCTCGGACTTGGTGGCGTCGCGCATGACCTTGAAGAGCACCTGGTTGTGCTTCTCGGAGACCAGCGTCGCCTTCTCCGACACGATCGGGGCGATCAGAACCTGGGCGAGCCGGTCCGCGCCGTGCTTGGGCTTCGCGTTGGCAGGGGTGGTGGCTGCGGTGGTGTGGGCAGCGGTACTCATGCCAGCATCTCCTTGAGCTGCTCGACGGCCGCCTTGGTCACGAGCACTTTCTTGAAGTGGACCAGCGCCAGCGGGTCGGCGTGACGCGGTTCGACCACGAGGACGTTGATGAGGTTGCGCGACGCCAGCAGCAGGTTGTCGTCGAGCCGGTCGGTGATGACCAGGACCGAATCCAGGCCCATGGCCTTGAACTTGGCCGCGAGCGTCTTGGTCTTGGGGGTGTCGACGGTGAGGCTGTCCACCACCGCCAGGCGCCCCTCGCGGGCCAGCTGGGAGAAGATCGCGGCCATGCCGGCGCGATACATCTTCTTGTTGACCTTCTGGGTGAAATTTTCGTCCGGGCTGTTCGGGAAGATCCGTCCGCCCCCACGCCACAGCGGCGACGAGGTCATGCCGGCGCGAGCGCGTCCGGTGCCTTTTTGGCGCCACGGCTTTTTCGTGCTGTGCTTGACCATGGTGCGGTCGAGCTGGGCGCGGGTTCCCTGGCGCGCGTTGGCCTGGAAAGCCACGACGATCTGGTGCACCAGGGCTTCGTTGTAGTCGCGGCCGAACAGGGTGTCCGGGGCGTCGACCTTGGAAGTGGCCTGGCCTTGTTCGTTCAAGAGTTCGAGCTGCATGTCAGGTCGCTCCCTTCGCTGCGTCGCGCTTGGCCTTGACCTTGATCGCGGGGCTCACGACCACATGGCCGTTCTTGGCACCCGGCACTGCGCCGCGCACCAGCAGCAGCTGGCGGGCTTCGTCGATGCGGACGATGTCGAGGTTCTGGGTGGTCTTGGTGACGTCGCCGCGGTGGCCGGACATCTTCTTGCCCGGAAACACGCGGCCCGGGTCTTGCGCCATCGAGATCGAGCCCGGCACGTTGTGCGAACGGCTGTTGCCGTGCGAGGCGCGCTGCGAGCTGAAGTTGTGGCGTTTGATCGTGCCGGTGAAGCCCTTGCCGATCGAGGTACCCTGCACGTCGACCATCTGCCCGACCGCGAACACGCCACCGACCGCGACTTGCGCGCCCGGCTTGTACTCGGCCGCGACGTCGGCGGGAACGCGAAATTCCTGGAGGATTTCGCCGGCTTCGACGCCGGCCTTGGCGAAGTGGCCCGCTTCGGGCCTCGACACGCGGGACGCCTTGCGGACGCCGAAAGCGACCTGGATGGCGGTGTAGCCGTCGGTCTGCTCGGTCTTGACCTGGGCGACGCGGTTGTTGGACACGTCGAGCACGGTCACGGGAATGGCGTCGCCATCGTCCGTGAAGATGCGCATCATGCCCACCTTGCGGCCCAGCAAACCGAGGCGGTGGCCTGGATTGACTGTCGTCATGGTTTTTCTCCAGCCCGAACCCGGCATGGCCAGGGAGCGAGCTTTTGTTCACGAGCCCGACATCGATTGGTCGGGTTGATTGATCCCTGGATCGTCAGCCCAAAAGGGCCTCCGAACGGCCCCTTTAAGGAGCTCTCACGGGAAAAGCTTTCGATTCTAGCACTGAAAGGCGCCGCGGCAAGCGCCTTCTCCGGTGGGGCCTACTGCAGCTTGATTTCGACGTCGACGCCGGCGGGCAGGTCGAGCTTCATCAAGGCATCGACGGTCTTGTCGGTGGGATCGACGATGTCCATGAGGCGTTGATGCGTCCGGATTTCGAACTGGTCGCGCGAGCTCTTGTTGACGTGCGGCGAACGCAGGATGTCGAAGCGCTGCATGCGGGTCGGCAGGGGCACCGGGCCCTTGACGATTGCGCCGGTGCGCTTGGCGGTGTCGACGATCTCGAGCGCTGACTGGTCGATGAGCTTGTAGTCGAAGGCCTTGAGGCGAATACGGATCTTTTGCTTTTGCATGACGGTTCCTTGAAAGAGCGTTGCGGCCGGCTGAGTCGCCTCCAGGCCGCGTTGAAGTGAAGGGCGGGGTCGACGCGGCGCGCCGGTCCCGCCGTCACGCATTACTCGAGGATCTTGGCGACCACGCCGGCGCCGACGGTGCGGCCGCCTTCACGGATGGCGAAGCGCAGGCCTTCTTCCATCGCGATCGGGTTGATCAGCTTGACGGTGATGCTGACGTTGTCGCCCGGCATGACCATCTCCTTGTCCTTGGGCAGCTCCACCGCACCGGTGACATCGGTGGTGCGGAAGTAGAACTGCGGCCGGTAGTTGTTGAAGAACGGCGTGTGGCGGCCGCCTTCTTCCTTCGAGAGCACGTAGATCTCGGCCGTGAAGTGGGTGTGCGGCTTGACGGACCCCGGCTTGCACAGCACCTGGCCGCGCTGGACTTCTTCTCGCTTGGTGCCGCGCAGCAGGATGCCGACGTTGTCGCCCGCCTGACCCTGGTCGAGCAGCTTTCGGAACATCTCCACGCCGGTGCAAATGGTCTTTTGCGTCGGCGTGATGCCGACGATCTCGATTTCCTCGCCGACCTTGATCACGCCGCGCTCCACCCGACCCGTCACCACCGTGCCCCGGCCCGAGATCGAGAACACGTCTTCGACCGGC
>JALYHO010000092.1 GCA_030776545.1 Pseudomonadota bacterium
CTCGACCAGCCGACCCTCTCCGGAGCGATCAACGCCGTGGCGCCCGAGTGCCCCACGCAGCGCGACTTCGCTCGATCGCTCGCGGCGGTGTATGGGCGCCGCGTGTGGCTGCGCGTTCCTGCGACGCCGCTGCGGTGGCTGGGCGGCGAGATGTCTACGCTGCTGCTCGAGGGGCAGGCGGTGACGCCAGCCGCCGCGGTGGCGGCCGGGTACCGATTCCGTTACCCTCGACTGGACAGCGCCCTCCAGGCGCTGGCGAAGCCGCAACCGGTTTGATTTCCTGAAAGCTGCCATGAAGAATCGACGGGCCCTCGCCCTGGGATGCGCCGCCCTGGTGTGGGCCATGCCGGTGTGGGCCGACGTCAAGCTGGTGATGTTTCGCCATGGCGAGAAGCCGTCGGCGGGACTCGGTCAGTTGAGCTGCCAGGGACTGAATCGCGCGCTCGCGCTGCCTGGCGTACTGATCCCGGCGTATGGCACGCCCGCGGCGATCTTCGCGCCGAACCCGGGCATGACGAAGACCGACGAGGGCGTGGCCTACAACTATTTGCGCCCGCTCGCGACCGTCGAACCCACGGCCATTCGCGTCGGCCTGCCGGTGAACACCGCCTGGGCCTGGAACGACATCGCCCATCTGCAAACCGAGCTCCTGAAGCCCGCGCACGAGGGCCAGACGCTGTACGTGGCCTGGGAGCACCATGAACTCGAACAACTGGCGCGCTCGATCCTGAAGACGCGCGGTGCCGACCCCGGGGTCGTGAGCACCTGGCAGGGCAGCGATTTCGACACGGTGTATGTCCTGACCCTGCCGACCGCTGGCGGGGCCACGTTCAAAGTCGAAAAAGAAGGCCTGGACAATCAGAGCAGCGAGTGTCCGGTCCGCTAGTCGTTCGCTCGCTTCGCCGCGAGCAGGCGATGCAACATGAAATGGAACGGCACTCCGGTGCCTGGCGCGTCCCTACCGCGTGACTGCGGCGGTTCCTCGCGCCGACACGTCGCGCGCTCATTGCAGCTGTCCCCCGGTTTCGCGCAGGTCGTTTCGCACGCTCAATGCCGTGGCGACGATCACCCGCGCCCCGCGGATCTGGTCGTCGAGCGCCATGCTCGGCAGGCCGGGCCGGCGTGCCGCCTGTTCCGGGAGCGCCGGCACGTGCACGAAACCACCACGCGCGCCCAGATCGGCGTGCCGGGTGGCGAGCAAGTGCATGAGCGCGTAGAAAGCGTGGTTGCAGACGAAGTTTCCGGCCGTGTTGGAGATCGATGCCGGCAGCCCCGCGGCCCGCAGGTCCCGAACGATCGCCTTGATCGGCAAGCCCGAAAAATAGCCGACCGGACCACCGGACACGACTGGCGCGTCGATGGGTTGGTGGCCAGCGTTGTCGGGAATTCGGCCGTCGTCCAGGTTGATGGCGACGCGCTCGGGGCAGAATTCGGCCCGTCCGCCCGCCAGCCCCAGGCCGACGATCAGGGTCGGCCGCCAGGCGGTCAGGGCCTCGTCCAGCACCTCGATGGCGCGGCCGAACACGCAAGGAAGCTGCACGGCGACGACCCGGGCCGCGCTTGCGTCGGTGCCTTCGCAGCACCAGCCATCGAGGGCGCGCGCGACTTCCCATGAGGGGTTGACGCGATCCTGGTCGAAAGGCTCGAAGCCGGTGAGCAGCACCCTGGGGCCGGGCGTGAGATTCATGTGCGAACCTTTCAGCGAATGTCAGCAAGCAAGGTGCCGGCGCTCAGGAATCCCCCCGGCGCGACCCGCAGCGAGATCTTGCCGGGCCGATGGGCCGCCACCTGCATCTCCATCTTCATCGCTTCGATCGTGGCGACGGTGGCCCCTTCTGCGACCATGTCGCCATCGGCGACCGCCCAGGCCAGGAGGGTCCCGGCGATCGGGGCGTTCAATGCCCCGGGATCCAGTGGCGCCGCTTCGACCGGCGCGGGGGGCGTGTCGGGCGACCCCGACTGCCACTCGCGCAGCAACTGCGCCGGCAGTCCCAGCGTCACGCGGCGCCCGTCGATCTCGACAGCGGTACGCAGCAGCGCCTGCGCCTCGGCCGGCGGGGCGAGCCCGACCGCGGCGAGCGTGTTGGCGAAGTCGGTCTCGATCCACCGCGTGTGGACCCGGAACCCTTCCGCCGAGGTGAAGTCGGCATGCGCCATCACGGCGCGATGGAAGGGCAGCACCGACGCCACGCCTTCGATGCGGAACTCCGCCAGCGCGCGGCGCGCGCGGGCGATCGCCTGAGCGCGCGTTGCGCCCGTGACGACCAGCTTGGCCATCAGCGAGTCGAACGCACCGGCGACGGTGGAGCCGGTGGTCACGCCCGTGTCCAGGCGAACGCCGGGCCCCGAGGGCGGCTCGAACAGGCGCACGAGTCCAGGCGTCGGCAGGAACCCGCGACCCACGTCCTCCGCGTTGATGCGGAACTCGAAGGCGTGCCCTCGTGGCACGGGCGTCTCGTCGATGGACAGCGGCAGGCCGTCGGCAATCCGGAGTTGCTCGACCACCAGGTCGATGCCCAAGGTCTCTTCGGTCACCGGGTGCTCGACCTGCAACCGCGTGTTGACCTCCAGGAAGGACAGCGTGCCGGTCGGACCCAGCAGGAATTCGACCGTGCCTGCGCTCACGTAGCCGGCTGCGGCGCAAATGTCGCGCGCCGCCGCATGGATGCGGGCGCGTTGCGCGTCCGACAGGAACGGGGCGGGCGCTTCCTCCACCAGCTTCTGATTGCGCCGCTGCAGCGAGCAGTCGCGGGTGCCGAGCACGACCACCCGGCCCTGGGTGTCGGCGATGACCTGCGCTTCGACATGCCTCGGGCGGTCGAGGAACTGCTCGACGAAACACTCCCCGCGGCCGAACGCATTCACCGCTTCGCGCACCGCAGATGCGTACAGTTCGGCCACCTCGTCCATGCGCCAGGCCACCTTCAGGCCGCGGCCGCCGCCGCCGAAGGCCGCCTTGATCGCGATCGGCAAGCCGTGCTGCTCGGCGAACGCGAGCACCTCCTCGGGCCCGCTCACCGGTCCGGGCGTGCCGACGACGAGCGGTGCGCCGACCTGGAGGGCGATCTGGCGTGCCGCCACCTTGTCCCCGAGCGCTTCGATCGCGGCGGGCGGCGGCCCGATCCAGCGCAGTCCGGCGTCGATCACGGCTCGGGCGAAGGCGGCGCTTTCCGAGAGGAAGCCGTAGCCGGGATGCACCGCGTCGGCACCGCTCTGCTCGGCCACCGCCAGCAGCTTGGTCATGTCGAGATAGGTGTCCGCGGGACGGCTGCCGTTCAGTCCGTAGGCCTCGTCGGCCACGCGGGCATGCAGTGCGTCGAGATCGGCGTCGGCATAGACCGCCACCGACTTCACGCCATAGTCGGCACAGGCCCGCGCGATGCGCACGGCGATTTCGCCCCGGTTGGCGATGAGGACCTTCTTCATGGACGGACCCGCGGTTCAGGAATGGACAGCCGCCGAAACGGGCGGATCGGGTTGAAGCGCACCTGGGCCCCGATCGGGATCTGCCCGGCGCGGTCCAGGTGGTGAGTGGCGACCGCACCGATGACCGGGTAGCCCCCGGTCAGCGGATGGTCGGCGAGGAAAAGCACGGGCTGTCCGCTCGGTGGCACCTGAATCGCCCCGAGCGCGGTCGCTTCGCTCGGCAGCTCGGTTCGAACCGCGCGGGCCAAGGGCACTGCCCCCTCCAAACGCAGCCCGACCCGATTGGATTGCGGCGTGACGCTCCAGTTCTGGCTCGTGAAGCGCTCGATGGCCTCCGGGGTGAACCAGTCGGTGCGCGGACCCAGGACGACATCGAGCATGACCGGCTCTCGGGTGGTGGGCAGCGTGTCGGGACAGGTCTCGGCGGCGCCGACCACGCCCCGCGACAGGGGCCGCACCCACAGCACGTCGCCCCCGGAAATCGGCGGTGGTCCGACCTGCGCCAGCGTGTCGGTGGAACAGCTGCCCAGCACCGGCGTCACCGCGAAGCCGCCGCGCACCGCCAGATAGCTGCGGATGCCGGCAGTCGGTTCACCGAGCGTCAGCCGGTCACCGTCCGACAGGCCGACGGCTTCGTACCGAGTCACGGACGCGAGCCGGCCGGCGGCGGTCACGCGCTCGATCGGCCCGGCGGCTCCCGTCACCGCCACGACGACCTCCCCGCGACAGCGCCACTGGAAGCCGCCATAGGCGATCTCGATGCAGGCCGCGTCCGAAGGGTTGCCGACCAGGCGATTGGCCGCGCGCATCGCCGCCCGGTCCATGGCGCCCGCGGCCGACACGCCCTGACCCGCCTGGCCCAACCGACCTTCGTCCTGGAAC
>JALYHO010000093.1 GCA_030776545.1 Pseudomonadota bacterium
TTCCTGCCCTGGCTGCTGCTGCTCGGCGCGCCCGGCAGCGGCAAGACCAGCCTCGCCATGGGTGCGACGCTGCACGGAGGAGGCCTGCGAGCCGCCACCGAAACGCCGTGGCGCGACGAGCAGCGCCAGGCCGACATCGAAGCCTGGATCTCTGACGACGCGGTATGGTTGGACACCCATGGGCGATGGACCCTCCCGCATGACGACGACTCGGGCGCACGGTCATGGTTCCGCTTGCTGCATGGCGTGCGGAGGTTGCGGTCGCGGCCTGCGCTCAACGGTGTCGTGATTTGCGTGGCCGTGCGTGAACTGCTGGACACGCCACCCGAATCCCGCAAGCGCCTGGCCGAGTCCCTGCGTGGCCGCCTGGCCGATGTCTGCGACCTGCTGGACCAGCGGGTCGATGTCTTCATCGCGCTCACCGGACTGGACCGACTGGACGGGGCGGTGTCCTTTCTTTCGATGATGGACGTGGACCGATGGGGGCTGGGCCTGGGCATGACGCTGGACGCCCGGCCCGACGGTGAAGGCGGCGATCTCGCCACGGCCTCCTGGCGCAAGTCCCTGCTGGACCTGGAGCGGCGGGTTCAGCAGCAGGTCTTGTTCGCCGCGCCCGCCAGTGGCGACATCTCCCTCAATGTCCAGCAGCTGCGTTTCGTCGAGACCCTGGCCCGGCTGCGCGGACCTTTGCTCGACCTGTTGCAGTGGGCGATCGCGCCCGGCGACGCCGAAGCCTCGGCCGCCCTGCGCGGGGTGTGGTTCGGCTCGGTGGCGCAAATCGTCGACGACGCCCCGGTGGCGGTCGACCAGGGGGTCTCGCCCGACGAGCTTCCCGCGCGCCTTCTCAGCCAGCTCTGGAGCCCCCTGTACCGACAGGCCACGACGTATCCGGAGGGCGGATCAAGGCCGGCCGGGAGACGCTCCTGGCGGGCCCGGCTCGGCGCGGGGATGCGCTGGGGAGCGCTGGCCACGGCAACCGCGCTATGCCTGGGATGGATCGCTGCGGGGTACCTCAGGGAGCGCGACAACCTGGAGCGCCTGCAGGCCCAGTTCACCGAAGCCAAGCGCCTCGCGAAGGGCCGGGCGGACGGCGTGAGTGCCGGCAGCGCCCTGATCGATGCCGCCACCCAGATGCGCTATGCCAGGGAGCAGGCCGAGACCGCTTCGCAGCTCATGCCCACGACCTATGTCGAACATCGGCGCGTCGCCGTGATCGCCAACGAAACCTACCATCGGCACCTCGAGCGCACGCTGATGCCGGAAATCTACAACGCGGTCCAACAAACGCTGGTGGCGCAGGTCGCCGGCAGCCCAGGTGACCTCTACCAGACCTTGAAAATCTATCTGATGCTCTCGCGCCCCCAGCGCCGGTCGCCCGACGAGCTGGAGCGCTGGATCTCGGCGCGCTGGGAGTCGCTCTCGGGCGGTCAATACGCCGATGAGGATCGACGCGTCCTGATCGAGCACGCGCGCGCCCTGTTCGCACTGCCCGCGCTGCCCGCGACCCCCGAAAATGCCGAGCTGGTGCGCAGCGCACGGGTCAAGGCGGCCCAGACGCCGAGCGTCGCCCGGGTGTTGCAGCACATTCGCAGCCAGGGCCTGCCGCCGAACGTGAGCGACATCTCGTTGGCGCGGGCCGCCGGCTACGGGTCCTCCCTCAGTCTGCGGATGCGCAGCAACCTGCCCGCCACCGACCCGGTGGTGCAGGGGTGGTACACCCGGGCAGGATATCTCGACACCTTTTTGCCGCGCCTGAGCCCCAGCGCGCGCGCCATCCTCGAGGAGGAAAGCTGGGTCCTTCGCGACGAACGCCTGACCGGCAACGCCTTCGAGATCGAGCGCACGGTCGAAAAGCTCGCCGATGCGACGCGCAACCAATTTCTCCAAGACTATGTCCAGAAGTGGCAGGCCTTCCTGAACGACGTCACGGTGCGCCGCTTCACGGGCCTGGACGACGCGTCCCAGCTTGCCGCCACCCTGATCGACCCGCAATCGCCATTGGCCCAGCTGCTGCGTTTTGCCGGGCGCGAAACCTCGCTGACAGGAAACTACGAAGGCGACGTCGACAGCTGGATCGACCGACAGAAACAAAACATCGAGAAAGGCAGGCGCGCCGTCGTCGGCGAGGTCGCAGGTGAACACTACCGGGTCACCTTGGCGCCCGAAAAAGTCGTCGAGGATCACTTCAGCGCCATACGCACCCTGGCCACGCAACTCACCCAGAGCGGCGGCGCCAACAACCCGATGGCACGCCTGTTCGAGCCGGTGTCCAGACAACTGGGGCTCGTCAACGGCGCCATGCAGGCCGGCCAGGTCATGCCCGAGTACGACGCGTTCTCGCGCTTGCGCGGCGACGCCGGACGCCAGCCCGAGCCGGTTCGCGGCATCATGCTCGACCTCATCAACAACGGCAGTTCGATGACGGCCAAGGAATCGAGCGGCATGTTGACGCGAGGGGCGGCGGGCGCCACCCGCGCCCTCTGCGACCAAGGGCTGGCGGGCCGCTACCCCTTGATCAGAAATGCCAGGACCGACGCGGGCGTTCAGGACTACGAGCGTCTGTTCGGGCCGCAGGGCGTCATGGCGACCCATTTCAAGGAGCAACTCGCGCCTTACGTCGACACCGCCGCGTCGCCGTGGCGCGCCAGGCAACCGGCAGGTGGCAACGCCGGGCCGTTGATCGGCGCCGAGATCCTGCGGTCCTACGAGGCGGCCGAGCGCATCCGGGCCGCCACGCTCGACGAAAGCGGCCGCCTGCGGGTCGCGACCCTGATGCGATTCGTCGAAATGGACCCGCAGCTGGCCGAAGCGCAACTCGATGTCGGCGACCAAACACTGCGCTACGCCCATGGCCTGTCGGCGCCGACGCGCATCGATTGGCAAAGCAAGGCGGCGAACCTGAGCATTCGGCTCAAGCTGCGCGCGATCGATGGTCGCACCGAGATCCTGTCGTTCGACGGCCCCTGGGCCCTGTGGCGCTTCTTCGACGCCGGGCGCGAACCGGGAGGAACGGCTGAACGGCGCGAAACCCGCCACCGCAGCAGCCTGGGCAGCGTCCAGCTCGAGTGGCAGGCAGCCACGACGCCCTCGCCCATCTGGTCGGACTTGTTGTCCGGCTTCCGCTGCCCCCGCTAGGGTGGGGGCCCGCCGAAGCGTTCGTTCGGCGCCCACCCTGACATGAGTCCCACCCCGCGCCTCGAATCCGGGCGCTTTTCCCCCGCAATCCTCACGGAGCACACCAATGATCGATCCCAAGGAAATTCTCGCCGCCAGCAGCGCTGCTCAGCAATTCGGCCAAACGTCGCAGCAGGCGATGCTGGCCCCGTTCCTGGAGGCCATCCCGAGCATGACCATCGCTTCGACCACGAACGCGAGCCAGATCATCGGCGGCATCGAACAGGTCGGCACCCAGATGCTCGCGCAGATGACCTCGATACGCAAATCGGTGAACGAGCAGCTTTTCAGTCACCAGGACGCACAAAGGCGCCAGCGCAGCTACGATTTCAAGCGCGACATGAGCGATCTGCGACCCACTGACGCGACGGGCTTTCCCGAGGAACTCGCGGACCAGTTCTTCGCGCCGTTCCGCACCAAATAGAACGGCGGCCGCGGCTCAGCCGGCGCCGTGACAGAGCTTGTATTTTTTCCCGCTGCCGCACGGACAAGCATCGTTGCGGCCCACTTTCGGCGTGTCGCGTTTGAAGGTCTCTACCTTGTAGCGTTGCTCGTGCGTGAGGTCTTGCAGATCCGCCACGGCGAGCACGAGGTCTTCGAGCGCGGCATCCAGGTCGGGGAGTGGCATTTCCAGGTCGAGGGTGGCGACCACTTCGCGCTCCTCGTCGGTGGCTTGGGGCAGGTGCCGATACAAGCGCGCCAGGGCGGCGTGGACCGCCTCGTCAGGCATCTCGTGGAGGTCGGGGAAGGCCTCCGAGGCATGGTGAAAGCCGACCACCCACGGCATCAGGGCGCGCGAGACCGGGGGCAATCCGGCCATCAGCTCGTCCTCCGGTTCTTCTGCCGGCGGGGACGCGGTCGCGGAGTCATCGGCTTCGAGCACCAGGGGGTCGAACCAGCCGTCCTCGGCAATCGCCCGGTTCAACACGGCGTGGCGGCGCATGATCAAGCCCGTGATTCGTTCGAGCCAGACCGGATCGACGTCGTTCGGGAGCGGCTGACCGTCGAAATCGAACACGTGGGCGAGCCATGTCGCCGGTTCGAGCAGCACCGGCTGAACGATCACGCCGCAGAGGTAGCCGTCGAGCATGACGACGTCGAGCGGCTCGAGCGGCTCCGGGGTCTCCCGAAGCAGGTCGTCGAGTTCGGCGAACTCCTGATCGGTGAGGTCCTGGGGTCGCGCGGCATGCGAGGGAGGCGGGGTGTTCTGCGGCATGGGTCGTCTCGAAACGTCGGCGTGACGGAAAGGAGACCGTATTGTCGCGCCGGGAACGGTCTAGGGAGTGGCGCCGCGCACCGCTGGCGGGACGGCCACCTCGAGGAACCGCGCCCGGAGCCACTGCTGGCTCCTGTCCCGATCGTTGCGGCGGTGCCAGAGCATGGCGACGTGCAGCCCCTCCAGGGCAAACGGCAATGCGCGCGTCACCACCTGCTCGCGGTAGCCGGTCGCGCCGACGAAAAATTCCGGCAGCACCGTCACGAGATCGCTATTGGCGACGACACGGCCGGCGGTGAAATACTGGTTCACGGTCAGCATGATGCGGCGCTTCCGGCCGAGCGCAGCAAGCGCCTGGTCGGCCCGGCCGTACGGGAGACCCGAAAAATTCACCAGCAAGTGGTCGGCGGCGCAGTAGGCGTCCAATGTGAGCTCGCCGCTCGCCAGGGGGTGGCCCTCTCGCATCACACACACATAGTCGCTGTCGTGCAGGCGGATCTGGCGCAACGCCGACTCGTGGCCCTGGCTCGCGAGTGCTTCGGCCGCCTCCGGGAAATAGCCTACCGCCAGATCGACTTCGCCGCGCTCGAGCAGGTCGGTGGGGTCGCGCGTCCGCGGGGGAATGACCCTGACGTTGGCAAGCGCCCGGTCGGCCTGAATTCTCGCGACCAAGGGCGGCATGAACAAGGCCGCGGTGGCGTCGGACATCGCGATCCGAAACGTGGCGGGGTCGGCCGCCGGGTCGAACGACTCGGGCGAGAACGCCGCGCGCAGGTGACCGAGCGCCGCGCGGACCTCGGGCCAGAGCGCCTCGGCGCGCGGCGTCGGCTTGACCCCGAACGCTTCACGGGTGAGCAAGTCCTCACCTACGGCCTCCTTGAGGCGCTTCAACGCATTGCTCACCGCCGGCTGCGTGAGTGAGAGTCGTTCGGCGGCCCGCGTGAGGTTGCGTTCCGCCATCACGACGTCGAAGACGCGCAACAGATTGAGGTCGAGGGTGCGGAAGTTCAGGGCGGTGGCCATCGTCATTCGCCGCGGTGATAACGACGATTCACAAGATTGATTGGCCAATCATACGGGTAAACCCTAGGATTGCGCCATCGGGTCTGGTATGGACCCTAGCAGCGAGGACCCTACTACATGAATCCCACCCTGACCTCATTGTCGACTCCGCGGCCCGACCGGGGCATGGGCGCATGGTTCCACGGCGTACTCCGGGCCCTTTGGCAGACGCTCGAAGAGAGCGGCCGGGCCCGAGCCGAGCGCCATTTGCTCGACTACGCCCGTCAGTGCGAGAGCCACCAGCCCGACCTCGCCAAGGAACTTCGTGCGGCCAGCGCCCGCACCCGGCAGGCCTGACCGGCCGATCCACCTTTCATCTTTCGAGGAAATGACCATGACCACCATCGTCCACACCAACGTTCAACGCACCCGTTTCACGCACCTCGCCCTCGCGGCCCTGGTCGACCTGATCCCCGGCGGGCGACGTTCCCGCACCCGCCAGCTGAGCCGCGCCGAGCGCGCTGCGATCGAAGCCTCCGAAGTGCGCCAGCTCGCTTACGGCTATTCGAAAAGCGATCCGGGCTTCGCGTCCGACCTCTATGCGGCCGCCGCCCGCCACGAGGGCCTCTACGCCGACTGAGATGCCCGTGGCGACAGAGCGTCGCCGCGCCAACCCCGCTCAGGGGTTGGCGGCATCCCTGGCCATCGCGGCCTCGATTTGTTCCTGGACGCGTCGCACGCCGCGCAATACGAGGTCGGCGTCGAGACCCGCCTGGGGCGCGATCCGCCGGGCGACCTCGTCCACCGATGCAGAATCGGTCATCAGCGCATGCGCGAGCACTGAGAGCGCGCAGATGGAGCGTCTGGGCAAATGCATCGGCAGCTCGCCGGTGCCGATGACGATCACGTGGAAGCGCACGCTCGCGACCGCGGCGGGATTGAGGCCCCAGCTCTCGCACAAGGCGGCGCCCAGGGCGTCGTGACTGACGCCGAACTCGGCATGCTCCAGCAAAAGCAGTTCTTCGTCGTCCGTGGCTTCGGCCAGCAGTTTGCGATAGCGGTCGGGTGCATGGCGGAACAACACCGCCTTGCCGCACTCCTCGAACAGGCCGGCAGAGTGTGCCGCCCACGGATCCACGCCCAGCGCGGCGCCGATGCGTCCCATCAGCAGCGCCCTGACGCTGGCGCGTTCCCAGACGGGCTCGAGCTCGGGTGCGGGCGGGAAGACCGCCTTCAGGCCCATGGCGAACGTGACAGACGCCACCTCTCGAGTGCCCAGGTGCGTGATCGCCTGCTGCACCGACTGGACGCGGCCTCGCAAGCCGTAGAGCGACGAGTTGACCGCTTTCAGGACCGCTGCGGCCAGGGCCATGTCGCCCATGATCAGGGCCGACACGGCGTTCAAATTGGTTTCCTCGTCGAGGAGCAGGGACGAGAGTTTGACCAGCGTTTCGGGCTGGGTGGGAATGTCGACGCTCAGGGAGCGCAGTTGCGGATCGACAGGCATGGGCGATTCCGTGCGGGATGTACCGCCATTGTGGGGCCGCGACACGGCCAACTCATCTGCCGGGGCCCCAGACGAGCAAAAGGGCGCCAAGTTCGACCTGGCGCCCTTCGGCTACATCTTCTTCGGCTCGGATTGCAGCCTGTCGTCGATGACGTGCATGACACGTCGACACCTCGTTTGTCCCCTCGGCCCCGTCCTGCAAGGCACCACACCGGTGCCTACTGCGAGCTGCGCGACTTTAGGACGATCCCGAACTCGGTGCACTAGGGGTTTACCGAGGTGGAACCGAACGGACCCGTGGCGCGGGAATCAGGCCGTTGCCAACGGCACGTCCAGGACCACCCGGGTCCCGTCGCCGAGCGTACTGTGCACCGAAACGGCGCCCTGATGGAGCTCCGCGATGCGCTTGACGATCGCCAAGCCCAGTCCGCGGCCGCCCGCCCCGGTCGACGGCGCGACACTGGCGCGACTTTGATAGAACCGATCGAACAGATGCGGCAGTTCGGCCTCGGCGATGCCGGGACCGGTGTCGGCGACTTCGACCCTGACCCGACCCTCCTCGCAGCGCGCGGACAGCGTCACCCGGCCGCCCGGCGGGCAGAATTTCAACGCGTTGTCGACCAGGTTGGCGACCGCCCGCTCGAACAGCTCGACGTCGACCTTCGCGAACGGAATCGCCCCCCCGGACCCCCACGGCGCCGTCGCGACCGTGAGGCCGAGCTGGCTCGCGCGTTGCGCAAAGCGCAAGGCGATGTCGTCCAGCAATTCGCTCAGGTCGACCGCCTGGGGCCGGAGCTTGAATTCGGGCTCGTCGAGCTTGGCCAGGTCGCCCAGCGCCTGAACCAGGCGCGCGGCATTGCGGGTGTTGCGCAGGGCGACCTCGACCAGCCGCTGGTCGTCGACACGGGCGGGGTCGGCCGACCAGCGAACCTCCAGGGTTTCGAGACAGGCGACGGTGGCGGTCAGCGGTGACCGCAGGTCGTGCGAGAGGTTGCTCACGCCCTCGCGACGAAAATGGTCCAGCCGCCGCAATTCCCCCCACTGGCGGCGCAGCGTCGCCAGCATCATCTCGAAGGTCCGCGTCAGTTGCCCGAATTCGTCTCGGGTGACCGGGGGCAAGGCGGCCGGAGGCGGGCTCGGTTGGCCGGCGTCGAGGCCGCGCTGCGAAATGGTCGCAACGGCCTCGGTCAAGCGCCTCAAGGGTCGGGTCACCGAGGCGGTGATCAAGACCGCCACCAGCGTGGTGAAGCCGACGATGGCGACGATCAACCCCAATGCAGGACGCCCGAAACTCATCCGGAGGGCCGCCCACCGCCCTTCGGGCAGAGGGGCGGTGTGCAGCACCAGATAGAGGTAGCCCAGCACCGGGTCGCGGGCGCTCATGGTCGCGCGCCGGACCGGTTGCACCGCGACCACGGCGTGCGCGTCCATGCGCTCGGGGTCGTCGCCCATCACATAGGCCGCGTCGGGCTGCCCGATCGCCTTCAGGACGGGAGTGAGGGCGACCCGAAAGCCAGGGGCCAGTTGGGCGTCGCCGCTGGCCGCGAGAACGCCGCCTTGCAAATCCAGCAAATAGAGCTGAGTGTCGGGTTCGAACAGCACCATGTTGCGCAGCAGGCTACGGAATTGCGCCGGATCGCTCAGATAGCTCTCGTACAGAAAGTCGTGGGTCGCGGTGACTCGCGCGAGAAAAGCGATGCCGCGGCGATAAGCGGTTTCATGCTCGAAGCGCTGGAACGCCCAGATCACCGCAGCGACCATGAGCAACGCGGTCACCAGACCGGTCGCGAAGATCGTCAGGGCAAGCTTGAAGCGAACCGTCATGCCGCAGGGTCCCGCAACCGAGGGGGGGTCACTCGAGGTCGCGCATTTTGTAGCCGGCGCCGCGTGCGGTGAGGATGAGGGCCGGGTGCATGGGATCGGCCTCGAGCTTGGCCCGAAGCCGGTTGATGTGAGTGGTCACTGTATGTTCATAGCCTTCGTGGCTGTAGCCCCAGACCGCGTCCAGCAGCTGTGAGCGCGAAAAGACGTGGCCCGGGTGCCTGGCGAAATGCAGGAGCAGGTCGAATTCCAGCGCCGTGAATTCGACGGCGCGGCCCTGGCATCGCACCTGGCGCTTGGCGGGCAGGATCTCGAGCTCACCGTTGCGGATTGGAACTGCGTTCTTTTGCGTCGGCAGCGCCGCTTGTGCCGCCGCCAGCAGGTCGGCGCGGCGCAGCAAGGCCTTGACGCGCGCCAAGAGCTCGGCAAGGGAGAAGGGCTTGGTGAGGTAGTCGTCGGCGCCGAGTTCGAGCCCGAGCACCCGGTCGAGCTCGGTCGACTTGGCGGTCAGCATCAGGATCGGGGCTGCATGGCCCTGGGCGCGCAGCGCTTTGCAGACTTCCAGCCCGTCCATGCGCGGCAACATCAGGTCGAGCACCAGGAGCTGGGCCGGGGCGTGCAGTTGGCGCTGCAGCGCCTGCTCGCCATCGTCCACCGCGGCCACGTCGTAGCCGGCACTGCGCAGGTTCATCACCAGCAAGTCGCGAATATCGGTCTGGTCTTCGGCGACGAGGATGCGGGCAGCCATGGGCAGGAGGTCGGTTGGAACCCGATTTTCTTACGCTGGAGATTGCGGATTGTGATCTTCCTGTGAGGTTTGGTGAGGCTGGCGCGAGGTCGAGCGACGACAGTCTCCACCATCGTCGCCGCCGGGATCTCCTCAATGCAAACCGCACGCCTGCCCATCCGCACCCCTCCGCTGGCCCCGCCGCCGGTTCGTGCCCGCCCGGATCTTCCCGTGTCGGTCTCCTGGGAGGAGATGCTCGCGCACCGCGACTACCTGGTCGGCTTTGCCCGGAGAAGGCTGCGCGACCCGCTGCTCGCCGAAGATGCCGTCCACGACGTGTTCGAGGCCGTGCTGAGCGGCCGTGCGGTCTTCGCCGGCCGATCCGCGCTGCGCTCGTGGTTGGTGGCCGTGCTCAAGCACAAGATCGTCGACTCGGTGCGCCGCAGCGCAGGCACCGACTCGCTGGATGCTGGATGGTCCGACGAAGAGGAGATGTCGAGCTCCGCGTTCGAGCCGGCCTGCCCCCGACCTCGCCCCGACCAGCTCGCCGAGCAGCACCAGCTCCTGGTTCGAACCCTGGCGCGCATCGACGCGCTGCCACCCGGACTGCGCGACGCCATCCGCCTGAGGGTCCTGGAGGAACTCCCCACCGAGGCGGTCTGTCGGCAGCTGGGGATCAGCGAGGACAATCTGTTCGTCCGCATCCACCGGGCGCGGCAGCGCTTGCTGTCCTGACCGCTCCTCGGAGATTTTTCGGGCGACACGGCACACTCGCGGGATGAACGAACGACGCTTGCGAGCCATTTGCCTGTGCGCCGGGTGGTGCGGTGCGTGCACCGAGTACCGCGCGGTGTTCGACGACGCCGCGGCCGCTTTCGGCGCCCACGTGGTATTTAGCTGGATCGACATCGAGGACGACGCCGCCTTGCTGGACGACGTCGAGGTGGAAAATTTTCCTACCCTGCTTCTTGCGCTCGGCGACCGCCCCTTGTTTTTCGGGCCCATCACCCCCCAGGCGGCGACGCTCTCGCGGCTCGTCCAGCGTGCCATCGCAGGGGCCCTGCGGACGCCCGCCGATCCCTCGCTGCAGGCATTCTTGCAACGGCTAGACACCCTCGGCAGCTGACCCCGGCATGGGCCCATCCGGTTCCGTGGCCCCGATTCACGGCAGAATGCCGATCGCCTGGAGTCGAGCGAGGAGTTGTGCATGGCCTACCTTCTGATCGTCGTGGAACCGACGCGCCAGCGCGAGGCGCGCACGCAGCAAGCCGGTCGGCAAGCCTATGAGGAGATGCTGGCCTATGCCGAAGATTTGAAGGCGCGCGGCGTGCTCCAGGCGGTGGAGTCGCTGGCCACCCCGGCCACCCGGGTCGAGGTGCGCGACGGACGGGTCAGCATGCTCGACGGTCCGTTCGCCGAAGCCAAGGAAATGATCGGCGGCATTTTCCTGCTCGACGTCGCTTCCCGCGAACAGGCGTTGGCGATCGCCGCGCAATGCCCGGCGGCGGCATGGTGCTCGGTCGAGGTTCGGGAAACCGGACCCTGTTGGCAGTAGTTCGCGGGCACGCGCAGCCAGACCGGTCCGACGATGATCAAGGAACTGCAGAGCCCCCCTGGGCCCGCGGCGATACACCGCACGATCGACGCCGTCTGGCGCGTCGAAGGGACACGCGTGATCGCGCACGTGGCGCGACTCGTGCGCGACCTCGGCGTGGCCGAGGAACTGGCCCACGACGCCCTGGTCTCGGCGCTGGAACATTGGCCGGTAAACGGTCTGCCGGACAATCCCGCGGCCTGGCTCATGACAACGGCCAAGAATCGCGCGCTCGACCGGCTGCGTGCCGATGCGCTGCACGCGCGCAAGCACGAGGAGCTCGGTGCCGACCTGGATGCCCTCGGGAGCCAGGTCGTGCCCGACTTCGTCGACGCCCTCGATGACGCGCGCCGAGACGACATCGGCGACGACCTACTGCGCCTGGTTTTCACCGCGTGTCACCCGGTGCTGCCGGCCCCCGCCCGCGTGGCACTGACCCTGCGCTTGCTCGGCGGCCTGAGCACCGACGAGATCGCACGCGCATTCCTCGCGCCCGAACCGACCATCGCCCAGCGCATCGTGCGGGCCAAGCGCACGTTGACCGAGGCGCGCGTCCCGTTCGAGGTGCCTCGCGGGCCCGCTCTCTGCGCCCGGCTGGACTCGGTTCTGGAGGTGATCTACCTGATCTTCAACGAAGGCTATGCCGCCACCGGTGGGGACGGCTGGATGCGGCCGGGACTCTGCACCGAGGCGCTCCGGCTCGGCCGGGTCCTGCACGGCCTGATGCCGCAGGAGCCTGAGGTCCACGGACTGCTTGCTCTCATGGCGATCCAGACCTCGCGTGCCGCGGCCCGGCTGGACCCGGCCGGCCGGCCGGTGCTGCTGCTCGAGCAGGACCGGTCGCGCTGGGATCCGCTGCTGATCCGCGAGGGCCTGGCAGCCCTGGACCGGGCCGAATCGCTGGGTGGCGCCCGTGGACCTTACGCGCTGCAAGCGGCGCTGGCGGCTTGCCATGCGCGGGCGGTTCGCGCCGAGGACACCGACTGGGTCCGTATCGTCGCGCTTTACGACACGCTCAACGAGGTCGCTCCATCCCCGGTCGCGGCCCTCAACCGGGCCGTCGCGGTGGCCATGGCGTTCGGCCCGGCGGCCGGCTTGTCCCTCGTCGACGGCATGCGCGACGATCCACGGCTGCTGCGTTATCCCTGGCTCCCGAGCGTGCGTGCCGAGTTGTTGGCCAAACTGGGACGCCGTGCCGAAGCCGGTGCCGAACTCGAACGAGCGGCAGCGGTGACGAACAACGTCGCGGAGCGCCAGCTGCTGCGGGATCGTGCCGCGGCGCTCAAGGAACGTGCATGACGACGCGCCTTGCGCCGCCCCCGGCCCGGGTGAAGAAGCACCCGGAGCGCGTGAACGGATGCAAAGCCGGTCCACCGGCCCCGCCGGGAGGCGTTGAGGAAAGACTCTCAACGTCGATGGAGCATCCCATGAAAGCCACCCTGATTCTCGCCGCCCTGACCGTCTCGATGGCCAGCGCCTTGTCGGCCGGCGCCCAGACGGCGCCCGTCGGTGCGGCGTCTGCGCCTGCGTCAGCCCCCGCGTCCCGCGACTTCGCCACTCGCAAGGCCGACATGGCCAAGCACATCGAGACCCGCATGGCGGCGCTGACGACGATGCGGGACTGCGTCAATGCCGCCAACAGCGCGGCCGACCTGAAGGTGTGCCACCAGCAGGCGCACGCCGGCCGCCGTCACGGCCGCGCCCCGGATTGAGCGGGACTGCCGATGAAATTCAGAGTGAGCGCCCCGCTGGTGATGATCGGGCTCGTGTGCGCGCCGGGGGCGCGCGCTGCCGACCCGTCGCCGCGTGACCTGCACGCTGCCCAGTGCGTCGCGGCGCTCGAGGTCTTGACCGAGTCGCTGGCCGAAGAGGTGAAGGCCGGCAACGAGGCGTCACGCGCGCTCCTGATGGAGCGGCTGGTCTCTGGAACCGCGTTCGTCGGCGACAGCTACCTGCACGGCCTGACCGACCAGCAGCAGGCGCGCGCGCTCGCCGATCAGGCGCTCGAGGCGCAAAAGCGTCTGACGCCGCAAGAACTCGCGGCGCGCCAGACGGCCTGCGCCGATGAAGGGACGAAGATCTACACGCAGAGCAATGGTCTGCAGCAGGCGGTGGTGACGCGGTTCGCGAAACGCCGCATGGCCAAGCTGCTCGGCGGCTGACCGCGACGCGGGTCCTCCCGAGGGGACCCGGGCGGAGCCCGCGCCCGAAGCTGACAAAATGGTCAGCTTGGCGTCACCTTCGAGGCCGGTGGCATCGCTACAGTCCTCCGTGTGCGCCGGCACTGCACGCCGACGCATCCCAGAGTCCTCCGGCCTCCGCACTTCATGCCCATTCTGAATCCCTCCGCGAGCTGGCGGCGCTGGACGCTGCCGGTTGCCGCTGCGGTGGCGCTCGCCGCCGGCTGCTCGGTCGGGCCCGACTACGTTCGCCCCGCGGTCGAGGTGCCGGGCGCTTACAAGGACACCGGCACCTGGAAGACGGCCGAGCCCGGCAGCGTCGACAGCGGGCAACCCTGGTGGGAGGCCTACGCCGATCCGACCCTGAATCAGTTGATGCAAGACGCCGAGCGCGCGAATCAGAACCTGCGACTGGCCGAAGCGAACTACCGGCAGGCCCAGGCGCTCGCCGACGCCGCTCGCGCCGCGTCTTATCCCACCGCGGGCGGCTCCTTCGGCGCGCAGCGCGCGCGTGCCCGCTCGAGCAACGGAGTCACCGAGGGCGCCGCTTTCAGCGCCGGTCTCAGCGCGAGCTGGGTGCCGGACTTCTGGGGCGGTGTGCGGCGCAGCATCGAAGCCGGCAACGCCAGCGCCGAGGCCAGCGCGGACGATCTGGCCAACGCGCACCTCAGCATCCAGGCGGCGTTGGCGCAATCGTATTTCCAGCTGCGGGTGACCGACCGGCAGCGCGATCTTTACGCCGCCACCATCGACGCCTACGCCCGCGCGCTGAAGCTGACCCAGGCGCAACGCTCTGCGGGGGTCGCCCTGGCTTCGGACGTCGCGCTGGCACAGAGCCAGCTCGCCAGTGCCCAGGCGAGCGCCACCGATCTGGACGCGGCCCGCGCCCAGCTCGAACACGCCATCGCCATCCTGACCGGCCGTCCGCCGGCGAACTTCAGTCTGGCCGCCCTGATGCCGGGCGCTGCGATGCTGCCGCTGCCCCCGGCGCCGACGGCCTTGCCCTCCGAACTGCTCGAGCGCCGCCCCGACGTGGCTGCCGCCGAGCGCCGGGCCGCGGCCGCCAACGCCAACATCGGCGTGGCCCGGGCTGCCTACTACCCGAGCCTGACCTTGAGCGCGGGCGGCGGCTTCGGCAGTGCCGCCATCGGTGCGCTTTTCGACACGCCGAGCCGGGTCTGGTCGCTCGGCGCCACGCTGGCCCAAACCTTGTTCGATGGCGGCTTGCGCCAGGCGCACGACGCCCAGGCCGTGGCCGCCTACGACGCCGCGGTGGCGAACTACAAGCAAACCGTGCTCGCCGGCTTCCAACAGGTCGAGGACAACCTGGCGACGCTGCGGGTCCTCGATCGCGAGGCCGATTTCCAGGTCCAGGCGGTCGAGGCCGGCCGTACCGCCGAACGGCTCTCGCTCGCCCAGTACCGGGGGGGCACGGCGACCTACCTGGCGGTGGTGACGGCCCAGACCTTGTCGCTGGCGAACCAGCGCACCGCGGTGC
>JALYHO010000094.1 GCA_030776545.1 Pseudomonadota bacterium
CTATCTGGACGGCACGTTGGTCGGCTGGCTGGAAGGCGTGCGTCGTTTGTGATGGTGTTCGCACCGACGGCCAGCGCGCGATGCCGCGACCTCAAGGGGGCCGGCAGGCTGGCCGATACTCAGCGGATGACCCCGCCCTCAGTCCCGAAACTGACGCAGCCTCTGCGCGACCTGGCTGCCTGGACCGCGCACTTCTGCGCGGCGGAAATACCCGTGCTTGCGGAAACCGCCGAGGCACTCGAGGCGCTGCGCATCAACGAGGACGAGGTCGACGCCAACAGTCTGGGCGAGACCCTGGCGCACGACCCCCTGATGACCCTCAAGGTGCTGGCGCATGTGGCTACGCACCGCAGCCAACGCTGCGTCACCGATGTCGAAACGGTGATCTCGGCGCTGGTCTTGATGGGCATCTCGCCTTTCTTCCGCGAATTCGGCACGCAGCCCACCGTCGAAGACCACCTCGGCGGCGAACCCGAGGCCATGCAGGGACTTGCCGACACCCTGCGGCGTGCCCACCGCGGCGCCAACTTCGCCCTCTCCTTCGCGGTCCACCGCATGGACCATGACGCCGCCATCATCCACACGGCGGCCCTGCTGCACGATTTCTCGGAAATGCTCCTGTGGTGCCATGCCCCGGCACTGGCGCTGCGCATCCGGGCGGCACAGCAATCAGACCCGGCTTTGCGCTCCGCGGCGGCGCAGCACGCGGTGCTGGGCATCGAACTGGCCGATCTCCAGCAGGCCCTGATGAAGGCCTGGCGGCTGCCCGAACTGCTCGTGAGCATCAACGACGATCGGCACCCGGACCATGCCAAGGTGCGCTGCGTGACGCTCGCCCTGCGCCTGGCCCGCCACAGCGCCAACGGCTGGGACAACCCGGCGCTGCCGGACGACATCGACGAGATCGCGGACTTGCTGAACCTGTCGACCCAGGCGACGCTCAACCTCGTCCGGGAGGCCTGAGCACCGGACGGCCGCGGCCGGGACCTTCACACCGGCATCGCGGTCGTGTTCTTCACCCGGTCCAGGACGAAGCTGGTCTTGCAGTCCTCGACGCTCGGGTGCTTGAGCAAGGTGTCCATGATGAAGCGTGTGTAGTGCGCCATGTCTTGCACCACCACCCGCAGGAGATAGTCCATCTCGCCGGTCAAGGCGGCGCATTCGACGACCTCGGGCCAGGTCTGCACGGCGGCCCGGAACAAGTCCATCGGGTTGCGCTTGTGGACTTCGGAATGCTTTTCGAGACGAACATTGAGGTAGGCGGTGAGAGCCAGCCCGACCCGCTCCGGCGAGACCAGGGCGACGTAGCTTGCGATGACACCCGATTCCTCGAGGCGCTTGACGCGTCTCAGCGTCGCCGAAGGCGACAGGCTCACCTGGGCCGCCAATTGGTCGTAGACCATCCGCCCGTCGGTTTGCAACGCGCGAAGAATGCGTCGATCGATCGCATCCAGCGGTTCTGCGTGCTCCATGACCACGATTTTGCAGTATTGCGGCGCCGTCGCCCGTTTTGCGCGCAAATTTGCAAGAAACCTGCAACTTGCTGAACCTAGAGTAAGGATCCCACACGCATCAGGAGCGGCGCATGCAATTCACACCCTGGGACAACCCGATGGGCACCGACGGCTTCGAGTTCGTGGAATATGCCGCTCCGGATCCGATCGCCCTCGGGCAGCTGTTCGAGGCCATGGGGTTCACGGCGATCGCCAAACACCGCACCAAGCGCGTGACGCTCTACCGCCAAGGGGAGGTGAACTTCATCATCAACGCCGAACCGGATTCCTTTGCCCAGCGCTTCGCGCGCCAACACGGCCCGAGCGTCTGCGCCATGGCATTTCGCGTCAAGGACGCCAAGATGGCCTACGAACGCGCACTCCAGCTGGGGGCCTGGGGCTTCGACAACCACACCGGCCCGATGGAACTCAATATTCCGGCGATCAAGGGGATCGGCGACAGCCTGATCTATTTCGTCGACCGGTGGCACGGCAAGGACGGGGCGAGCCCGGGCGCGATCGGCAACATCAGCATCTACGACGTCGATTTCGTCCCCATCGCGGGCGCCGACCCATCGCCCGTGGGCAACGGCCTGACCTACATCGACCACCTGACCCACAACGTCCACCGCGGCCGGATGAAAGAGTGGGCGGATTTCTACGAGCGCCTGTTCAACTTTCGCGAGGTCCGCTACTTCGACATCGAAGGCAAGCTGACCGGCCTCAAAAGCAAGGCGATGACCAGCCCGTGCGGCAAGATACGCATCCCGATCAACGAGAGTTCGGACGACAAGAGCCAGATCGCCGAGTACCTCGACCTCTATCACGGCGAAGGCATACAGCACATCGCGATGGGCACGGACGACATCTACCGCACCATCGACGGCATGAAGCGCCAGGGCGTGTCGTTCCAGGACACGATCGAGACCTACTACGACCTGGTCGAGCGCCGGCTGCCCCATCACGGCGAAAACCTCCAGGAGCTCAAGCGCCTGCGCATCCTGATCGACGGCGCGACCCACCTCGGCGCTCCCAACGAACTGCTGCTGCAGATCTTCACCCAGACCGTGATCGGCCCCATCTTCTTCGAGATCATTCAACGCAAAGGCGATCAGGGCTTCGGCGAAGGCAATTTCCGCGCCCTCTTCGAGAGCATCGAACTCGACCAGGTCCGACGCGGCGTGCTCAAGGCCGAACCTGAGTCGGGGCTCGTCTAGCCATGCAGCCCGACAAGTCCCGCAACCTCGGTGCCGCGCCCGTGACATACGGCCAGGGCACCCGGCCCCCCCGGGGCGACTACGCCGCCGCGCGCACCGACTACACCTGCGAGCAGAACTGGTCCGCCTACAGCGCTGCCGAACACGACCTCTACCGGCGCCTCTTCGAGCGTCAGGCCGCCCAGCTCCCCGGCTTGGCCTGCACCGAGTTCATCGACGCCGTGCGACAGCTCGGTGCCCCCGAGCGCATTCCCCGCTTCGATGCGTTGAGCGAGAAGCTGCACCGTGCGACGGGCTGGGACGTGGTGGCGGTGCCCGGCCTGATCCCCGAGGAGGCGTTCTTTTCCTTGCTGAGCCGGCGCCACTTTCCCGTCACGGCCTGGATCCGCCGCGCCGACGAATTCGACTACGTGGTCGAGCCGGACGTGTTTCACGATCTGTTCGGTCATGTCCCGCTGCTTTTCAACCCGATGTTCGCCGACTACATTCAGGCCTACGGGGCCGGCGGGTTGAAGGCGGCGCAGCTGGGCTGCTGCGAACTGCTGGCGCGCCTGTACTGGTACACGGTGGAATTCGGCTTGCTGGCGACCCCCGAGGGGCTGCGGGCCTACGGCGCCGGGATCCTGTCTTCCGCGGGCGAACTCCGTCACAGCGTCACCAGCGACCTGCCGCAGCGCCTCGGCTTCGATCTCGAACGCATCATGCGAACGCGCTACACGATCGACAGTTTCCAGTCGACCTACTTCGTGATCGATTCCTTCGACCAGCTGTTCGACGCCACGGCACCCGACTTCGCGCCGATCTACGCCCGCGTCGCGAGCTGCGGCGAGCTCGGCGCCGATGCGCGGCTGCCGTCCGACCGGGTCTATTGATCGAGCGCGCGGCAGACCGCCTCGAACACGCGCGGGTCGAACGCCATCCGCACGTGCGCCGTGGCCGCCAGGTGGACGTTGGTGGCTCCGGCCAGACACGCCGCCGAGGCCGGGAACACGACGTTGTCGCAGTGCCCGAAGAAGCACGTGTAGCGGGCCCTTAGCGCGGGCGTCTCGCGCGCCGCCAAGCGCGCCAACCAGGGGCTGGCCAGCGCCATTTCGCCGCGACTGGAGGCGCGCCCGAAACGCGCCATCCAGGTGCCCTGGTGCGGCGTGCCGATGGTGACGACGCGATGCACCCGTTCGGCGTTGCGCGCCTGGGCCAGCCAGGCGCGGATCGCCAACCCCCCCATGCTATGCCCGACCATCACGATGGGGCCGCCCGTGCTGGCCTGCACAGCCGTGACCGCCGCGTCGATCGTCTGCGTGTAGCCGTCGATCGAGCCCAGCACCGGCTCCAGAGTGGGGGCGACGAACGCAATGTCGAGGCGGCGCAGCTCGCGCATCCACGGGTTCCAGAAAGCACGGTTGCAAAAGAGGCCATGCACCAGCACCACGCCGCCACGTCGACCCGGCGCATGCGGAAGGAAGTCGCCCTCTGCCGTGGCGCGAAAGGGTTGGCGCCAGAAGAAAATCGCCGCGGCGGTTCGCAGCTCGCCCCACCATGCGCGCACCAGTTGATCGGCGCGCGGCATCGGAGCGGCCTGCGCCGTCTGCACCCGGCGCAGCAGGACGAACTCCAGCGCCAGGAGGAGCATGAAGCCGCCGACGATCAGCAAGGCGACCGCTCCGGCCCAACCGGGCCGGCCGCGCGCCACGCACGCAGCGGCCCAGACCGCGGCGAAAAGACCGAGCGTGAGACAGACGGTACGCTGGAGTCGCGCAAGCATCGTCCGATGCTAGTCCCCCACGCGCCGGTCGTCCGGTCGGTAAAGTGCAGCATGGCGACTTCGGCACCCCTCCTCGCTGCAGCCGGTCTGCAGGTGTTCGAACGCGGCTGGCTGTCGGCCAACAACGTCTTGTTCGCGGGCGCGGACGACAGCGAGACCGTGCTCGTCGATACCGGCTATGTCAGCCATGCCGAACTCACCCTGGCGCTCGTCAGGCACGCCCTCGGCCCCCGGCCGCTCGACCGCATCGTCAACACACACCTGCATTCCGACCACTGCGGCGCGAACTGCGCCTTGCAGTCGGCATACGGCTGCGCGATCGACGTCCCGTCCGGGGAAGCCGACAAGGTCGACCGCTGGGACGACGCCGCACTGACCTTCCAGGCCACGGGACAACGTTGCCCGCGGTTTCGACGCACCGGCGTCGTGACCGCCGGGTCGACGCTACGCGCCGGCCCCAGGCGCTGGCAGGTGCTCGCATCGCCGGGACACGACCCGCAGTCCTGCATGTTCTACCAACCCGATCTGGAGATCCTGATCTCGGCCGACGCGCTTTGGGAAAACGGCTTCGGCGTCGTTTTCCCCGAAATCGAAGGCGAGTCCGCGTTCCAGGATGTCCGCGACACGCTGGACATGATCGCCCGCCTCCCCGTGCGCCTCGTGATCCCCGGACACGGCTCGCCCTTCACCGACGTCGCAGGCGCCCTCGACCGGTCCCACCGGCGCCTGTCGGCGTTCGTCGAGAACCCACAGCGCCACGCGCGCCACGCCGCCAAGGTCCTGATC
Organism: Pseudomonadota bacterium; assembly: GCA_030776545.1. Classification (GTDB taxonomy): domain Bacteria; phylum Pseudomonadota; class Gammaproteobacteria; order Burkholderiales; family Burkholderiaceae_C; genus LMDS01. Next base: position 5,259 of record JALYHO010000094.1, read on the forward strand.
AAGTTCCACTTGCTCGAGGTCCACCAACTGGAGCGTGCCGCGCTTGGCGCCTGGATGCACCGCACCCCCTACCTGGCGCTGTGCCATGCGCGTCACTTTCAGGCCGTCCCGTTCGCGGCCTGGTGCGAGCAACTCCTTCAGGAATTGTCAGCCGCGAAGGCGATCGCGATACGGGGAGGACTCATCGTCGATCTTTGAAGACGGTCACGTGGATGCGGAGGTCGCCGCAAGGCCGCCCCGCGGCCCATCAACGAGCGCCGGCGCGCGCATTGGCGAACAGCTCCTTGAACTCCCGAGGCTGCGAGCGCCAGTACTGCTCCGGCGCCACCACCTGCGCGCCGAGCGTGGCCGCCGCGTGCCACGGCCATCGCGGGTCGTAGAGCATTCCGCGGGCGAGCGCAACGGCATCGGCCTGGCCTCGCGAGAGGATGGCCTCGGCCTGTTCGGGTTGCGTGATCAAGCCCACCGCGATCGTCGGCAGCCCCACGTCCGATTTGATGCGCTGGGCGAGCGGCACCTGGTAGCCGGGCCCGGCCGGAATGTCCTGCAAGGGCGAGACGCCGCCCGAGGACACGTGGATCGCGGCGCAGCCGCGCGCCTTGAGCGCGTGGGAGAACGCGACGGTGCTGTCGAGATCCCATCCACCGGGGACCCAATCGGTGGCGGACACGCGGACCCACACGGGCAAGTCCGGTGCACAGGCTTGACGCACGGCGTCGAACACCTCGAGCGGAAACCGCATCCGGTTGTCCAGGTTGCCGCCATACGCGTCGGTGCGCGTGTTGGCAATCGGCGAGAGGAATTGATGCAACAAGTAGCCGTGCGCCGCGTGGATCTCGACCGCGTCGAGTCCCAGCCGGGCGG
>JALYHO010000095.1 GCA_030776545.1 Pseudomonadota bacterium
GTGCCCGCCGGACTTTCGTATGTCGGGGCTGGACCGGTCTGATGCTTGCCATCCAGTGGGCCGTCATGATCTGCGTCTACGGCGTGAGCTACGCCCCGGCTCTGATGCCGCTCCACATCCCCGGCCATGACGCCGGGAACGGCGTGCTACTGCTCTATTTCCTGCTCATCGCGCAGATGTCGGACGTCTTGCAATACGTCTGCGGCAAGCTCTTTGGCAAAAGAAGAATGGCGCCCATCCTGAGTCCCAACAAGACCTGGGAAGGCCTGATCGGCGGCGGCGCCCTGGCCAGCGCACTCGGATCGTTGCTCCACCATTTCACGCCGTTCGCACCCTGGCATGCCTTTTTGCTTTCGCTCGCGGTGGTGGTGACGGGCTTCTTCGGGGGCCTGGTGCTGTCTGCCGTCAAGCGCTCGCTCAACGCCAAGGACTGTGGCCAGAGCATCCGGGGTCACGGCGGCATGCTCGACCGCCTGGATCTCACGCGATTCTGGTTTGAACCCTGAGCTGAAAGCTGACAGATGGTCGAGCAGCAAAAGCCGACGCTCACGCCTCGTGTCCTTTAATCGGCGTCCCGCGTGAACAGCCCGAGGTCGATCGATTCGGCCATCGCGCGGTAGCCCAGATCGTTCGGGTGCAGATGGTCGCCGCTGTCGAAAGCGGCCCGGATGTGCGTCGGGTTGGCGGGGTCACGCACCACGCGGTCGAAATCGATGACGGCGTCGAAAGCATGGCTCGTGCGGATCCACTGGTTGACCGCCTGGCGCTTGACTTCCCCGGCTGGCGTTTCGTAGGGCGCGCCGAGTCCGCCGAACGGCGTCAACGTGCAACCATAGATCAGCAGCCCCTTCGCATGGACCCGCGAAATGATCTGCCGGTAGCCCGCGATGATGTCGCTTGCGGACACCGCCTCGCCGGGAATGAACCCCGAGAACCCGATGTCGTTGATGCCTTCCAGCAGCGTGACGTACTTGACGCCCGAGGCCGCGAGGACGTCGCGGTCCACGCGGGACAGCGCGTTCGGCCCGATGATGTCGTGCAGGACCCGGTTGCCGCTGATGCCTTCATCCAGCACGGCGATATGTTCATATCGCTCCGAAGCCTGAAGTCGCTCGGCCAACACGTTCGGCCATCGCCGGTTCGCGTCGACCGTGCACGCGAAACCGTCGGTGATCGAATCGCCGAGCGTGACCACCGCGACGCCGTGCGACTTGGGCAACACATCGACAGCCGAGATGAAATACCAGGACTGCGTGGTGCTGACCGTCGGGAACGCCAGGGCTGCGGCGAAATTCCCCGGACCGGACACGTAGGTCGACTGCCGACCGAGGGCATGGAATGTCTCGTCGTGGGTCGGGCCGGGCAGGTAGATCGTGATGACGAGGTTGCCCAGCGGCGGGATCGCGAGGTCCACCGGGTCGCTCACCATCGGCGCGCCCTTGGGGACCGAGACCGTGTTCTGTCCGGCGAACGTCAGGACCCGATCGCTGCCGGCGACGATGCTCGAGTCGGTGCTTTGCAATGCGACGTGTGCAGCGCCGATCTCCAGCGCCGCCGCGCCGAACTCGTTGGTGAATCGCACGCGAACTTTCTGGCCGCCGATGCTCGCGTGCACCACTTGCCGGATCGTTTGGCCGTCGAACGAGGCCGGGTTGGCCGGCGTGAAGGCGTCGACCGACTGCGGGCTCGCCGCCCAGGTGCCGACCCAATGGCTCTCCTTGCCGCGCCCGTCCTGGCCGTCGTCGGCGCGCACCAGTGGAGGCATGGCGCCGAGGACCAGGCCGAAAGCCGCCGCCGTGATCGCTGCGAGCGCCCGTCTGCGCGGGAGATGGCGACCGGCCGCCTGCCACAGGTTCGAGAAAGTTGTCATTTTCGTCTCCTTCTACGGAATGGACGAACTGCGCCCTGCAATTCGCCCAGGGCCCCATTGAAAACCCGGGCCCGCTCGACTTCTTTCAAATTCACGATGCATCGTCATCGGGAAAACCCGGTTTCGTCGTGTCGGCGCCGAACGAAATCCGAAGCCTTGCCGGGCGCCGCCGTACCATTTGGGCCTGATGTCCGCCACACCACTCACCGACGCCCGCTGGAGTGGCCTGCCGCTGCTCCAGTGCAACATGGATCCGGGCCTCTACCAGATCGATGTCGAGACGCCGATGCTGGTGATCCGCGACGACCCCGGCACCCACGTCGAGGTCTTCAACGACGGTGGGCGGGACATCGTTTTTAACCAGGCCCCGCTGCGCTTCGATCTGTTCCCCAGGGGACTGGTGATGAACGCAAGGAGCGACCGGGTCGCCACCAAGAGCCTCGTTGTGGCGCTGCCGACAGACTGGCTCGACGCCCAGGCCGCGGCGCCGGAAAGCCCGGTGCGCCTGCGGGCCCACTATCAGTTCGCCGATCCGCCGCTGCGCCGACTGGTATGGCGCCTAACGACCCACTTCCGCGGCGGCGAGCCGTTGGGACATGCGTACAGCGGCGCGGTCTCCCGCACCATCGTCGATCGCGTCCTGCGACTCCAGTTCGCACGCGATGCGCGGCACCCCGACAGTGCCGGGTTGTCGGGAGACGCCCGTCGGACGCTGGACACCGTCATCGACAGGCGCCTGCAGGAGCCGCCGACGGCGTCCGAACTGGCGGCCCTGCTCGGCATGGGGATCGAGCGCTTCCACCGCGAGTTCAAGCTGACGCTGCAGGCGACGCCGCACCAATACATCCAGGGGCGGCGGCTCTTGCGCGCCTGCGAAATGTTGCGCACCACCGACGCCTCGTTGACCACCGTTGCCCTGGACACTGGCTTCGCCAGCCACTCGCACTTTTCGACCGTGTTCAGGGCCGCCACCGGCGTCACCCCACGGCAGTACCGGCAGACCGTCTGACCATGCCGCGTCGATTCTTGCGTCGGCGATTCGTCGCACGTCGCGCCTCCCGCGCTGAAGTCCGACCACCGGCACCGTGAACCTGGAAGCGCTCGATCGTCATCGTGCGCCCCGACTTGTCTCAGATGCCCGCGTCACCGAGTCACTTCCGCGTGTACATGCCGTCGAAAGCCGCGCTCCACTGGCCCTTGGCATCCGTGGATTCCCAGAGCTGCCGCACACTTCCGTTCGCGTTGGGTGTCCATGTGATCCGGTGCTTGACGACCTGCGCATCCGTTCCGACTGATTGCCCCTCAAGCACCATGTTTCCGTTGCGAAGGGTGCCTTCCAGAACCAACAACGTGCCTGAGTTGTCGACCCAGGTCTGGTGCCAGACTTTTCGCCCGGCGTCGTAGGTGTTCAAGCTCTCGCCGCTGTAGCCGCGACCCGTGTCATAGCGCTCATGGAGAACACAGCCGTTGTACTCGCTCGTGATGCGATTGACCCCGGCAAGCGCGCCGTCCGGTGTGCGGACTTGCCATTCACCGAGCCAGAAATCGAACGCCCGATGCTCTGGGATCTCACAAGGCGACGCTGCCATGGCCTGGGCCGAAGAAAGAGCCGCGAGCGCAAGGACGGCGAGAAGTTGATGGACGTTCATGGCGGTTCCACATTGACTCGAGGTGCCGGAGTTGTCGACGGACTCTTCACGTCCGCACTGCACTGCAAATGTGGCGCGTCGAAGGATCGCGCGCCATTGCGTTTCACAGGGTTGGTTGGTTGCTAGAAGGCACGAAGCAGAAGGAGTCCACCCAGTGCAAACAGGGAGATGTAAGTACCAAGCGCACCGTAGAAACGAAGTGGGTGCCGCTCGGTGACATTGGCAACCCGAAACATGCCCGCGGCGTGCGCAACCCGGCTGGCCGTCGCCAGCACCGCGACCGCGATCAGGTAGGCGCTCGGGCTCGGTTGGGTTGAATTGACGTACAGGAAAATGGCGACAAACAAGGGTATGTACTCGCCTGCATTGCCATGAGCTCGAATGGCCTTGGTCATGTCGGCTTCCGCAACCTCAGGAAACTTGCGTCGCCTTAGTCTCATGCGGGAAACATTGAGGCTGAGAGCGGCATACAGCAGAACCAAGGTTGCGGAACAAAGGAGGAGCGTGTTCATGGGGGGATTGTGCTCGACCTGTTGGGGCGATGGACGCTACAACGCGGCAATGCTCGTCGTGTTTCGCATGTCAGACGCTCGCGCGGCTCGTCCGAGAGACCGGCGACCGCCCCGGCGTCAGGGTGCCGCGTCGAGCACCACGGGAGATGGTCGTGAGCCGTCCGACCGTGCGTCGAGCCGGACTGCCGCCGCACGATCGCCGACGGCGCGCCTGCCGAGGTGCGCGACCGCCCACCACAACCCGCTGCGTGCGTCAGCGCCCGGGAAATCGCTGACGCCAGATCAGCAAACCGGCCAGCGATGCCCCGAGGAGGGCGACGGTGGACGGCTCCGGAACGGCAGGGGGGAACACCTCGGCGGCCGTCCCCTGTACGCCGACAGTGAAGCCATTCCAGTATTCGTTCGTCGCACTGTTCCACGTCAGCGAGTCGAAGGCTCCGGTGAATTGGATCACGCCATGCGGCTCGCCGCCGCCGACCCCTGAGGCGTTGAGTTCATAGAGGACGTTGCCATTGCCTATCGGCACGACGAGCTTGGTGACGCCGCCGCAGCCCCAATATCCGCAGGCTTTGCCATCGACGCCACCGACGCTGAGGATGTTGAAGTCCTGGTTGAGGAACGCATAGCCGTTCCCGTTGAGGCTCACGAAGGCGAAGACCGGGTTCGCGATCGGTTTGGAAAAGGTCAGTGTCTGGGGTCCCGCAAATTGCAGCGCGATGATGTCGGTTCCCGTCGGGCTGTTGTCGACCACGGCGCTCGTGTAGGGCGAGATGGCGTCGTTGCGCGTCCGCGTCGAACCGTTGACCCACCAGTCGGTACCGCCGTTCGACTGATAGAAACCCACGCCCTTCGCGTTCCTGTAGGTCACGTCGACGGTCGATGTCGACGTCGTGATCAAGCCGTTGGCCTGGAAGCCGGGGCCCGGATCGCTGTCCCCGCCCTGCCAGTCGGTCCAATAGATATGAACCGCCATCGCGGGAAAGCTGACGACCATGGCCCCAGCGACGAACGCGCCACGCAAGAGTGATTTCATAAAATCTCCGCCTGAAGCACGGCCGGTCGGATCCCTCGGCCGCAGAGAGTGATCCAGGTCACTATAGGCACGGGCGGCGTCACGCGTCCCCCCTAGCGTCATGCGTCCCCCTAGAACTTGGGGGTCTCGCTCGCTACCGCAACGCGTGCGGCCGTGGCGCGCGTCGCCTCAGCGTCGTGGGGCTGCCCGCCACCATCGTGGCCTGCAGGCTGCCATCGACGGCGAGGCGGCGCATGCGCAGGGCGTCTGCGTCGTCGCGGTCCGTCTGCCAGCATCCATCGCTGCCCGATGCGCCTGCAGCGGTGACCGTGATGGGCAACTGCTGGTCTTGACGCGCAGCACGGGGGGCGCCGCTTCGGCAGTGGCTGCGGCGCCGGCGGGCCGACCCGCGATCGCGTCGGCGATGGCCCGGGCCCGCAATGGGGTCGATATAGCGGCTGGCCCGACCGCCCACGACCGCGCAGTCGCCCAGAAAGGTCGAGTCTCATGCGGTGTCCAATGCCCACTCAGCGAATCAGCACCAGCGGCTGACCGGCCTGAACCGCTTGTCCGTCGCTGCAAAGAATGCGCTCGATGCGCCCGGCGATCGGCGCATGCACGGTGATTTCCATCTTCATCGACTCGATCACGAGCAGCGCCTGCCCGGCAGCGACGCGGTCCCCCTCGCGCACGGCGATCGCCCAGACGCCACCCGAGACCTGCGAAGCGACGACCTCGCCGTCGTGCTCGCTCGCGGCCGCTGCTTGCGCCAGGTTGTCGTGCGCGTCCGGCTCCGGCGGCGTTTCCGACACGCCCATCAGGCGCCAGCGCTCGCGCTCGGCCTCGAATGCCGACTGCTGCGTGCGTTTGAAGGCGGCGATCGACTCGGCATGCTCCTCGAGGAAGCCTTGGTACTCGGACAGCCGGAACATGCCGTCGTCGATGCGCAAGCTGGCGCGGCCGGTGACGAAGTCCCGCCGGAACGCGAGCAGGTCGTCGGCGCTTGCCGGGTAGAAGCGGATCTGGTCGAAGAAGCGCAAGAGCCAGGGTGTGCCGTCCCTGAACTCCCGGGTCACTTGCCAGCGGTTCCACATCTGGACGGTCCGACCGACGAATTGGTAGCCCCCCGGGCCTTCCATGCCGTAGACGCAGAGGTAGGCTCCGCCGATGCCCACCGCGTTCTCCGGGGTCCAGGTTCGCGCCGGGTTGTACTTGGTCGTGACGAGACGATGCCGCGGGTCGAGTGGCGTCGCCACGGGCGCCCCCAGATACACGTCGCCGAGACCGAGCACCATGTAGCGCGCGGCGAAGACGATGTCGTAGACCGCCTGCACATCGGGCAACCCATTGATGCGGCGGATGAATTCGATGTTGCTCGGGCACCAGGGCGCGTCGGCTCGGACCGACTGCATGTATTTTTCGATGGCGAGTGTCGTTGCCGGGTCGTCCCACGACAGCGGCAGCCAGACCGTCCGGCTCGGCACCTGGATGTCGACGGCGGCCTCGGTCATGCTCTGCGCCTGGCGCAGTTGCTCGAGCAACTGCGAGAGCGGCAGGCGTGTGCCGTCGTAGTGGACCTGCAGGGAGCGGATTCCCGGCGTGAGGTCGATCACGCCCGCCAGTCGACCCTCGGCACGCCAGGTCTGCAACAGAGTCATCAATGCGTGGACCTGGAAACGCATGCGCAAGTCGAGCGTCGGGGGACCGAACTCGATCAGCAGGTAGGCGTCGCCGGCGCGCCGATAGACGACCTCGGGTCGCTCAACCGTGGCCGGCGTGCGCTGCAACACGGCAGCGTCGAGCGTCCCCGCCACCGCTGGCACGTCGGACGCCGTCAGCGCAACGAAACGCACCGTGTTGCCCGGCGACAGTTGGCCCAGCTTCCACAGCTCCGACTGCACGACCGTCGCGGGGCAGACGAAGCCGCCCAGGCTGGGACCGTCCGGCCCCAGGATCACCGGCATGTCGCCGGTGAAGTCGATGGCGCCGATCGCGTAGGCGTTGTCGTGGATGTTCGAGGGATGCAGCCCCGCCTCGCCCCCATCGGTTCGGGCGAAGACCGGCTTGGGGCCGATCAGGCGAACGCCGGTGCGGCTCGAGTTGTAGTGGACCTGCCAATCGGTCGCGAACAACATGTCCATGTCGTCGAGCGTGAAGAAGTCGGGCGCGGCGTGCGGGCCGACCAGCACGCCGATCTGCCAGTGCGCATCGAAGACCGGCACGTCCAGACGCGGCGTCGATTCGTGGGCCCGTCCGACCGGGAAATCCTCGCACCGACCCACCGGCAGGACGTCGCCGGCACGCAGGACCCGGCCGCCGTGACCCCCGAACTGGCCGAGCGTGAAGGTCGAGCGGCTGCCCAGGTAGGGCGGCACGTCGAGCCCCCCCCGCACGGCAAGGTAGACGCGCGCCCCTGCGCCGGTGATCCGCCCGATGCGCAGCGTTTGCCCGGCACGCCACGCGAGGCGGGTGTGCATCGTGACCGGTTGGTCGTCGAGCAGCACCTCGCTCGGGGCACCGGCGAGTGCGACCTCGAGATCGCAGCGCGCACGCAGCGTCGGCCCCGCGACGGTGATCTCCAAGGCCGCCTCACCCTCCGGGTTGCCGGCGAGCGTGTTCGCGAGCCGCAGGGCGCGCGCGTCCATGGGACCGGAGGGCGGTACACCGACGTCCCAGTAGCCGAGCCGGCCCGGCCAGTCTTGCACGGAAGTCTGCACACCGGCTGCCAGCACATCCAGCGCCCGGCTCGGCGCGCTGAACGCGGACAGGCTGCGGGTCGTGTGGCGCCCTTCCACGAACGGCGCGAAGCCGGTCAGGGCACGCAAGTAGCCAAGGTTGGATTCGAGCCCCCCGATGCGGGTCTGCGCGAGTCCCCGCGCCAGCCGGTCAAGCGCTTCGCTCCGGTCCTTGCCATGAGCGATCAGCTTGGCCAGCATCGGGTCGTAGTGCGCGCCGACTTCGGTGCCGCGCGCCACCCAGGTGTCGACGCGCAGATCGGCGGGGAAGCGCACGTCGGTCAGCAGGCCGGTGGAGGGCTGGAAGCCTTTGAACGGGTCTTCGGCATATAGCCGGGCCTGGATCGCGTGGCCGCGTGGCCGCACGTCCAACGTGGCCAGCGATGGCAAGTCGCCGGCCGCCAGCCGCACCATCCACTCGACCAGGTCGATGCCGGTGACCGCTTCCGTCACGCCATGTTCGACTTGCAGGCGCGCGTTCACCTCCAGGAAGAAAAACTCCTGCGTGCGGGCATCGACGACGAACTCGACCGTGCCCGCGGAGCGATACGCGGCCGCGCGCGCCAGCCGACGCGCGGTCGCGAGCAATTCGGCCCGCACGGCGTCGCGCAACCCCGGTGCCGGCGTTTCCTCGACCACCTTCTGGTGGCGCCGCTGCAACGAGCAATCGCGCTCGCCGAGGGCGATCACCTCGCCGCGGCCGTCGCCGAACACCTGCACCTCGATGTGACGGGCATCGGCGATGTAGCGCTCGATGAACACGCCACTGTCGGAAAAGTTGGCCTGCGCCAGACGCTGCACCGAGTCGAAGGCGGCCCTGAGCTCATCGGCTCCCGAGCACATCTGCATCCCGATGCCGCCCCCCCCGGCGCTGCTCTTGAGCATCACCGGGTAGCCCACGCGCTCGGCGGCGGCGATGGCCGTGGCGACGTCCGCCAACAAGCCGCTGCCCGGAAGCAGCGGCACCCCGACCGAGGCGGCCAGGTCGCGCGCGGTGTGCTTCAGGCCGAAAAGCCGCATCTGTTGCGGCGTCGGCCCCAGGAAGGCCAGGCCGGCGCGTTCGCACAGTTCGACGAACTGAGCGTTCTCGGACAGGAAACCGTAGCCGGGGTGAATCGCCTGCGCGCCGGTCTGTCGGGCGGCGTCGACGATGCGCTGCATCGCGAGGTAGCTCGCGCTCACGGCCGGGGGCCCGATGCACACCGCCTCGTCGGCGGCGACGACGTGGGCCGATCCGGCGTCGGCCTCCGAATAGACGGCCACGGAAGCCACGCCCATGCGGCTCAGGGTGCGAATGATGCGACAGGCGATCGCGCCGCGGTTGGCGATCAGGATCTTCTTGAACATGTGACGATGAACCCAGGTGCAGGTCGTCCTGCCGTTCGTTCACGACCGCCGGTCGTCCGGCGTCGCGTGCAGACCCTGGTCCCAGACCAGCATGCGCACGGGGGTGGGGTTGTAGCCATTGCAGGGATTGTTGAGTTGCGGGCAGTTCGAGACCAGCACGATCACATCCATCTCGGCTCGCATCTCGACATACTTGCCGGGTGCCGAGATCCCGTCCTCGAAGGTGAGTCCGCCCTGCGACGTGACCGGCACGTTCATGAAGAAGTTGATGTTCGAGACGAGGTCGCGCTTGCCGAGGCCCGTGGGTGTCGGGCCTTGCGCGTCACGCGCCAGGGCGATCAGGAAGTTGTCGCGGCAACTGTGCATGAAGCGCTTCTCGAGCGCGTAGCGGACCATGTTGCTCTCGCACGCACACGCGCCGCCGAGCGTGTCGTGCCGGCCGCAGGTGTCGGCGACGATCGACAACATCGCCCGCCCGGCACTCGACATGATCTGCGTGCCGACGCCGAGGTAGAGCGCGCTTTGGGCCTGGATCGTGTGGGTGAGGCTGTAGCGTTCCGTCGGATCGGCCGCGTTGTAGAAGAGCGTGTCGACCGCCTGGTTGCCCTCGAGGTCGGTGATGCGCAGGGTCTGGCCACGGCCGACGCGTGCCATCCACGGTTCGCCTGCCGCGACGATCTCGTCGCGTACCGCTCGGGCCGGGTCGAGCGTGCTCTCAACGATGCGTGCGGCCATGGCCAAACCTCCCGGGAAAAACGGCCAAGGGATGCGGAGCGATCACAGGAAGCCCCGTTCGGTATTGATGAATCCGCGGTCGTTCTCGGGGCAGCGCCGTCGGCACACGTCGTCGGCGCCCGCCGGACCCGAGCGCCAGGCGGTCAGCGCCACTGGCGGCGGCGCATAGACAGGCGAGGGATCGAGCGGATGCGGTGCGGCAGAAAGCACCACGAGCGTATCCATTTCGAAACGCAGGTCGACGTACTGGCCGGGTGGGCGCGGCCGGGTGTCGAAATGCAGACCGCCGTCGGCGTCGGCCGTGACCTTGCTGAAGAAGTTGACGTTCGGCACGATGTCGCGCTGGCCGAGGCCCCATTTGCCCAGCTCGATCAAAAATCCGTCGCGCCCGCTGCGCATCATGGCGTTGCGTTGCTCCTGGTAGCGGGAGGCACCGTACTTGGCGTGCATGTGCGGCGTGTCCAGTACGCCGCACACCGTGTCGTGCCAGCCGCAAGTGTCCTCGGGAAGGGAGCACAGGATGCGCCCCATGTCGGAATAGCACACGGTGCCCGGGCCGAGGAAGGCGGTGTGCTGGGCCTTCAACGAGTCGGGCATGTTGTAGCGCTCGACCGGCTGATCGGCGTTGTAGAAGATCGCCGAGACATTCGCGCCCGCGTTGACGTCGGTCAAGCGCAGCGTGGTGCCGCGGCGCACGCGCCCGGACCAGTGCGCGCCCCCGGGAAGGCTTTCCTGCCAGAGCAGCAGCTCGGCCGAAAATCGAGCGGAATGGGCGGGCACTGCGGCCACGGCGAGCGGGCTGAGGGTGGCGAACGAGGTTTGCATGGGCAAGGAGGTTGTCGATGCGGGGCCGCGGTCCGTGGTGTCGGTCCCGCAGCCTCGCCATCGGGGTTGTGCCGCCGACTAGAAGGTGTATTTCACGCCCAGGGTGGCGGTGCTCTTGCCCAGGTCCCGGTTGCCCATGTCGCGGTAGAACGTCCCGGCCCCCTTCTTGGTGTTGGTTCCGAGAACCGTCGCCGTCACGACGACGCCGTTGCCGAAGTCCTTGGCGAGGGCCAGCGAATAGTCGGTGTAGTCCCCCAGGTTGCCGCTGTCGCCCTGGTTCGGAATCATCTGGTGACCAATGTGCGGAGTGAGCGTGAAGCTGTTGCCCAGATCGAAACCTGCGTTCAGATCGAAATACTGGCTGCCGGAACTGTTCAGATTTCCCAGGAAGTTTCCGACGCTTCGGTTGTATTTCAAATTGACGATCTTGTAGGTCAGCATCAGGTACACCTCGGTCGTGCTCGCGTTGGCGAAGGCACCTGCGCCGGGTGTTCCGTCGGCTCCGGAGTTGTTCCCGACGTATTCGTACCGGATCACGCCGGTGTCGAAGCTGATGTCGGACGTGATCGCATCCTTGAAGCCGCCGTACAGATCGACCTCGACGTTGCCCTTGGTCGCGCCATTGAAGTCCTTGACCCAATTGACGTTGGACGCGAACGTGCCGAGATAGAAGCCGCTCTTGTGCGCGAAATCGATGCCCGCCTGCACGGCCGGCCTGAAGTCGGTTTGCGCGATACCCCGGACGCGGTAGTCGCTGACCGCGCCGATGTTGTAGGCGACCGAGTAGTCGGGCTCGGGGCTCTTGTCCTCGGCCAGAGCCGCGGTGGTGGCCAACAGGAAGGTCAGGGCAATGGTGGATCTCGTTGTAGTCGACACGGGTTTCTCCAAGGGGTGATGAACAAAGGCAGGGATCGGGGTCGGAATTCGCGCGAAGGTCGAGACTCGCCACCTCATGTCGGCGGCTGAATCGGTGGAATGACGGCTGCCAGGAGCCGGAGCTGGCCGGTGATCACACCGCGACGCGTCAACATTCGATTGGCGATGTCTTGCAGTTTTTCGGCATGCCCCTGCACGAGAATCACTTCCATGATCTGGTCGTGACTCAGCTGCACATGCAAGGAACTGATGACTTCATTGATGCACTCGAATTGGATGTCCGCGAGGTCTTTTTGCAGGCCGCGCACCGAGCGGTCGTAGTGCAAGGTGATGGTCCCGACCATCACCTCGTTGCCTAGCCTTCGCTTGTGCTCGACCAACGCCGAATTCACCATGTCGCTCACCGCCTGGGACCGACTGCCGTACCCGCGCATGGCCACCATCTGGTCGAGCTGCTCGAGCAAGGCCCCGGGGAGCGACAGGCTGATGCGACTGACCAGGGTGCTGGATTTTTTTTTGATTGGCATGGGCGTGTGTCGTCGCTTCGCTAAAACATGTAGCTGTAGCGTTCGATTTCCCACTGACCGACTGTCAGGTGATACGCCTGCCATTCCTCGGTTTTGTAGCGAATGAATTCATCGCGCAATTCCTTGCCGAGCGTGTTTTCCACCAGGGGGTCGGCGGCGAAAGCGACGATCGCTTCCTGCAGCGTCTGGGGGAGAAATTCGATGCCGCGCGCACGGCGCGCTTCCTCGGAGATCGCGTAGAGGTTGTCTTCGTTCGGGATTCCTGGATCCAGCTTCGAGCGGATTCCTTCCAGCCCGGCGGCCAGCAACAGCGTGGCCGCCAGATAGGGATTGACCGCGCCGTCGGCATTGCGTGACTCGCATCGGCCACCCCCCGCCGGGATGCGGACCGAGTTGGTCCGATTGTTCGAGCCCCAGGAATTGAAGACAGGGGCCCATGAGAAGTAGCTCATGGCGCCGCGGCGCACCAGGCGCTTGTAGCTGTTGACCGTCGGTGCCAGCACGGCGCACAAGGCACGACCATGCTTGAGGATGCCGGCGATGAACTGGTAGCCCAACGGCGTCAGGCCGATGCCGTGCGGATCGTCGGCGCGATCGCAGGCGAAGAGGTTTCGCCCGTCGGCCAGGTCGTAGAGCGACATGTTGAAGTGCGCGCCGTTGCCGGTCTTGTCGGCGAACGGCTTGGGCATCATGGTGGCCAGCAGGCCCATCTCGCGGGCGTAGTGCTTGGCCATGTAGCGGAAAAAAACCAGTCGATCGCAGGTGGTCAGCGCGTCTGCGTACTGGAAGTCGAATTCGAACTGACCGTTGGCGTCTTCGTGGTCGAACGAATAGAGGTCCCAGCCCAGGCCATTGATGGCGCTGGCCATCTTGTCCAGCCATCCGAAGCTGTTGGTGAACCCCCGCAGGTCGTAGCAGGACTTGTCGAGCTTGTCCTCGGCGTCCGGGACCGACAAGGCACCGGCGGCGTCTTGCTTGAGCAGGAAGATTTCGCACTCGATTCCCAGGTGCATGCCGAATCCGAGCGTGCGTGCCTCGGCCAGTTGCGCCTGCAAGGCCACCCGGGTGTTGAGTCGATACGGCTGGCCTTTGAAGTGGTTGTCGGCCGGCGCCCAGAGGATCTTGGGCTCCCACGGGAGCTGGCTCGCGCGGCTGAAGTCGGGAACCGACGTGAGTTCGTCGTCGTTGGGCGCCTGCCCCAGCCCGTCGACGGCGTACCCGGTGTAGCGCTCGGAGCCCTCGGCCATGTGGCCCATGTGGTGGATCGGAACGACCTTGCCCTTGGGCACGCCATGGATGTCGACATAGGCACCGATGCAGTACTTGACGCCCTTGGCTTCGTATTCCTTTTGCAGCGAGGCGATGTCCGGGATGCGGTTCACGTGAGGTCCTTGTCGACGACAGAGAGAGGGTTCCGAGGGGTCGGTGGCGACGGGCGAATGTGGCGCAAGGTCGGGCCTACTCGACGTTGTTCGTCACGTCGGTGAGCCGGATCATCGGGTTGTGCCCCAACGACGGCTCGTCGTCGGACGGCTCCGGTGGAGGATGGATCAGCGACTCGAGCCGCGCCTTCGTGGCCCGGAAGGCGGGAAGGGCGAATTGCGCGCCGGAGCGCGGCCGCGGCACCGGCACTTCGATCATCTCCAGGACCTCCCCGGGATGAGGCTTCAAGACCAGGATGCGATCGGCGAGGTAGATCGCTTCGTCCAGGTCGTGCGTGATGAACAGGATCGTGAGATCGATGTTGCGCCAGATGTCCAGCAGATGCGACTGCATCTTCGACCGGGTCTGCGCGTCCAGCGCCCCGAAGGGTTCATCCATCAACATGATGCGCGGCTCGTTGACGAGCGCGCGGGCGATCGCCACGCGCTGGCGCATGCCGCCGGACAGTTGGTGCGGGTAGGCGTCGGCGAACCGGGTCAGGCCCACCAGGTCCAGCCACTGGCGGGCCTGGCTTTCGGCGGCACCGCGCGAACCACCGCCGATTTCCGGCCCGAACATGACGTTGCGCTTGACGGTGAGCCATGGGAACAGCGAGTAGCCCTGGAACACCATGCCGCGGTCCCGGCCGGGTCCTGTCACGGGCTTGCCGTCCATCAGGACGTCGCCGCGGCTCTGGGTTTCCAGGCCCGCGAGGATCCGGATCAAGGTCGACTTGCCGCAGCCCGAGGGCCCGATGACGCAGACGAATTCACGCCGGTGCACGCGAAAGTCGATATCGCGCAGCGCCTCGGTTTCGCCCTTGGCGCTGACGAAAGACTTGCCGAGTCCCTTGACTTCGAGAATGACTTCGCGCTGCTGGATCTGCTCGAAGCGTTCGCGAACCGCCGGCGACTGGTCGCGGTAACTCGGCAGCGTATCGGGGTCTGAGGTCATCGCTTTTCTTTCGCGGCTCAGGCCCGGTCCCGGGTTCGATCCCAGGGGAACAGACGCAGACCCAGCCTGGCGAGCAGCAGATCGCTGCCGAAACCGATCACACCGATGATGATGATCGCCGCGTAGACCTTCTCGAAGTGCTGGTAGCGCGCCTGCTGCGTGATGAAGAACGTGATGCCGGAACTGCTGCCGATGAGCTCGGCCACGATCAGGTAGGTCCAGGCCCAGCCGAGCAGGATGCGCTGGTCGCGGTAGAGATCGGGCAGGATGCCGGGGATCACGACGCGGGTGATCAGTGGCAGGCCTCGGGCACCCAGCGTGCGCGCCGCCTCGACCAGGGTGAAATCGAGCTTGCGCGTGGTGTTGGCGATGATCAGCACCTGCTGAAAGAACGTGCCGATGACGATGATCGCGATCTTCGGGCCGTCGTAGATGCCCAGCACGGCCACCGCCAAGGCGCCGAACGCGGGCGCCGGCAGGTACCTGAAAAACTCCACGAAAGGCTCGGTCAGCCGCCCGAAGGTCGCGTAGCTGCCGGCCAGGATGCCCAACGGCACACCGAGCAGCGACGAGACGAGAAACCCCCAGAAGATGATCTGGATGCTGTGCCACAGGCTTTCATGCAGCCACGGCGCATCGGTCTGTTCGGGCGCCGTCACGAAGGCCGTGTAGAGGGCCTGGGCCACGAGGTGCGGGGCGGGCAGGTAGATCGGGTTCGCCGGGTTGCCGCTCGGCACCTGGCGATGCTGGTCTCGCATCGCAGCGGACTGCCGGGCGAAATCGTCGCGATCGACCAGCATGCCCACTTGAAAATAGTCGACGCCGCCGGGCGCTTCGACCAACACCTTGGGGTGCCAGACGAAGGGCACATAGCTGACCACGCACCAGAACAGGATCGGCAACAGGAACGAGCAGACGTTGAGCAGCCTGCGATGCCCGTCGCTGTCGGCCCACCGCGAGCGCGTCGGCTTGTTCGGTGCGTTGCCCATCTGAATCGCCTGGTGCGCGCCGCTGCCGCCCTACTTGTCGTTGGTCAGGGAGGGATCGATGTAGCTGTCCACCTTCTGACTGAACGGATAGACCTTGTTGTACCAGTTGAAGGTGTTGGCGATCTCGGTCGAGCCGTACAACGAGCCGTAGTCGCTTCCCTTCGCGTAGACCTTGCGGCCCTCTTCGAGCGTGAGGAGCTTGGTGCCCTTGAGCAGCGGCAGGTATTCGGCCGGGGTGACACCGGACCGGGCGGCCATGATCTTCACGGCATCGGGCTGGGTCTTCGGGTCGGCGATGTAGCCCACGACCTTGTCCCACAGTTTGACCACTTTCAACCACTCGGCCCGGCGCTCCTTCACGCTGGCGGGGTTGACCGCCAGCACGTCGTAGATCAGGCCCGGTTCGTCGGCCGAGGTATAGATGGGCCGGGCCCCGGGTGAGGCCTTCATGGCCGCGCCGGAGATGGGCTGCCAGGCGCCGACCGCGATGACATCGTTGGCCGTCAAGACCTGTGGCATTTCGTTGGTCTTGGCGTTGACGATCGTGATGTCGCCCGCCTTCATGCCGGCCTTCTTCATCGCGTTGCGCAGCAGCAGGTGCTCCACCAGCCCCACCTCGACGGCCACCTTCTTGCCCTTGAGGTCGAGCACCGAGTTGACGCCCGGCTTCGCGACGATCATGTCGTTTCCGTTGGAGTAGTCGGTGATCAGCACCATCGCGCTTTTCGCCCCACCGGCACCGGTGACGAGGGCGTCGCCGTTGGTCATCAGGACGGCGTCGATCTTGCCGGCAGTGAAGGCATCCATCGATGCCGAGTAGTCGAACCACTCGAACTTCACATCGACGCCGGCCTCCTTGAACCAGCCCTTCTCGATCGCCACTTGCCATGCCACCCAGCCCGGCCAATCGCTATACCCGATCTTGAGCGGCTCGGCAGCGTGCGCAGCCGGCGCGAAACCCGAGGCGGCCCAGCACACGGCGGCCGCGCAAACCAGGCGCCGTGCTGCGTTCATTGACTGGCTGAAGTGCATGAAAACTCTCCTTGGTGACGTCGGTATTACGAATATGAAAAACGTTAACACTGCGGTATACCAAGCAGAATGCATGCCAGCGGAACGCCCGCTCGTTTTCGACTGTCGGGGCGGCGGCGCACCAGTCGGCGGCGCCGAGTCGGGTGCGCGGCACCCTGCGAGTGCAGGGTGAGCGCGACCAAGACGCCGCGGGCCGCGCTCGGCACCAAAGTAGGCTGTGTGCAGCGCGCCGCGTCCGGAGCGCGCGATCGCGGATCCGTCGCTATGCCGCCAGCAGCGCCTTGACGCGGCTCTCGATGAACGCCCGATCGTCGGGTTGGTTCACCGGATGGCCCGCGCGATGACCCCAGGCCGAGGGGATCGGCTGGATGTCGGCGTGCTTCAGGTACCGCATTTCCAGCCGGTTGTCTTCGACCTGGAAGTACAGGTCCTGGTCACCGGGCATGAGCAGGGTCTTGGCGCGAATGCCGGCGAGCGCCTTCGGGAAGTCGCCGCCGTAGACCGCGTTCGCACTGATGTCCGCACGCTGCCAGGTCCAGAACTGCGCGAGCAGGTCGGCGGGATCGCGGCGCGCGTAGTTCGCTTCCCAGAAGGTGACCAGGTAGTCCTCGAGGGAGGTGGCGCCGAGCGTGCGCCAGAGTTCATCACGATAGAACGCCTGCGACATGGCCCAGCTCGCGTACGCTCGTGCCATGGCACGAAAGCCCCGCACCGGGCGCTCCTTGAAGACACCGTCCTGGTAGGCGGGGTCTGCCATCAGCGCGTGCCTGATGCCTTCGATGAACACATGGTTGTGGGGGGCGCAACGCGCCGCACCGCACACCACGGCGATGCGTTCCACGGCGTCGGGAAACAGCGCCCCCCAGTGATAAGCCTGCATGGCCCCCATCGACCAGCCATACACCAAAGCGACCCTCTCGATGCCCCAAAGCTGCGCGAGCATCCTGCGTTGCACCTGAACCGCATCAAACAGCGTCACGTCGGGATAACGCGACCCTACATCCGGCCAGGGCGTGTTGGAGGGCGAGCTCGACAGGCCGTTGCCGAACAAGTTGGGGATGACGATGAAATACCTGGCAGGATCGAGCGCGCCGCCGACGCTCACCATGAATTGCGTGTCGTGATGCTGCGCGCTGTAGGACGTCGGGTAGACGATCACGTTCGATTTGTCGGCATTGAGCGCGCCGAACGTCTTGTAGGCGATCGACATGTTCCGGAAAGTGCGCCCCGACTGAAGGGCGACATGACCGGCATCGAAGACCTCGAAATCACGGACGGGGACGGTGCTCATGGGGGGCGTTTCGCTGGGCTCGGCGGGCGATCACGAAGAACCTGAGCGACTGTACCGCTGAGCGGCGGGGGCCAAAAGAGTACGGATAAGATCGTTCGCGCCGCGGCACTTCCGCCGTGCCGCACCGGAAGGCCCGAATGAATGCGTTGCGTGGATTGGCAATTCTTCTTTTGCTGCAGGCCATGGGCGAGGGCCTGACGCATGCCCTCGGTCTTCCCTTCCCCGGACCCGTGGTGGGGCTGGTCCTGTTGCTGGTCGCACTGCGTTGGCCGTGGGTGCGCGCGCCGGTGTCGGCGACAGCCGATTTCCTGCTGTCGCATTTGTCCCTGCTGTTCGTCCCGGTCGGCGTCGGCGTCATCACGCACCTTGAACTGGTCAGTCACCATGGGCTGCAGTTGCTCGCCGTGATCGTGCTGTCGACGTGGCTCGGCCTGGCGGTGACCGCACTCGTGCTGCGCCGTCTGCTGCGCCACCACTCCGCGACCGCCTGACCATGACGGACTTCGTTCAGCTCTGGGTCTATCTCGCGTCGACACCGCTCTTCGGCCTGACCGCGACGCTCGTCGTCTACGTGCTCGGGGCCGCGCTGTACGACCGCACCGGACGGGCGCCGTGGGCGAACCCCGTGCTGTGGTCGGTGCTGGCCCTGGCATGCCTGCTGGTCTTCACGCACACCCCCTATCCGACCTATTTCGCCGGCGCGCAGTTCGTGCACGTGCTGCTCGGGCCGGCGGTGGTCGCGCTCGGCTGGCCGTTGTGGCAGCGCCGGGCCGAGTTGCGCAGCCGCGGCCCGGCGGTGGTGCTCGCGGCCGTCCTCGGTG
>JALYHO010000096.1 GCA_030776545.1 Pseudomonadota bacterium
CCCCTGGGGCGGGTCAGCCCGGCCCTGGCGACTCGAAAGAAAGATCTCGCTGAACGGGTGAAGCAGCGCCCCCTAGCCGCGCGCCGCGTGCCCGACCGGGTGCGCGATGAGCGGCGCCACCACCGGCCAGACATTCTCCAGGATGCGCGGATGGGCCTCGGCCAAGGGGTGGTTGCCGTCGCCCTGGAAGAGCGTGCCGGCGTTGGGTGCGTCCGCGACCCCTGCCAGCAAGAACGGCACCAGCGCCGCGCCGACGTCCGTGGCGACCGACGGGAACATGGCCGCGAACTCGGCCGTGTACTGGTGGCCGTAGTTGGGCGGGATCTGCATCCCACGATCACCACTTTCGCGCCGGCCGATGTCGCGGCCTTCGCCATGGCCACCAGGTTGTCGCGGCTTGCCGGGAGCGGCAAGCCGCGCAGGGCATCGTTGGCGCCGAGTTCGATGATCACGAGTTCCGGCTTGTGCTCGGCCAGCAGCGTGGGAAGGCGGGTGCGCCCGCCGGCGGTGGTGTCCCCGCTGATGCTCGCGTTGACGACGCGGGCCGGCAATTTCTGCTGCTCGATCCGCGCCGCCATCAGGGCGACCCAGCCACGTCCCCGCGCGATCCCGTATTCGGCCGAGAGGCTGTCGCCCACCACCAGCACCACCGGGAGCGCCGCGGCAGGTTTTGCCCCTTGACCCCAGGCGGCTGCCGGTGCGCCGAGCACCCCGGACCCGGTCAACGCGATACAGTGCGCGAGCCATCGACGCCGCGTGGCGCGCGTCGGGACCCCCCATTCATTCCATCCACTCATGTCCGAACCCATCATCGCCGTCGAGCGGGTGACCAAGCAAGTGCACGATTCCGCGGGCACCTTGACGATACTGCACGAAATCGATTTTTCCCTGCAGCGCCGGCAGTCGGCCGCGATCGTGGGCGCGTCGGGTTCGGGCAAGAGCACGCTGTTGTCCATCATCGCGGGTCTGGACACGCCGACCAGCGGCACCGTGCGGCTCGCGGGCACCGACCTTTTCGCCATCGACGAGGACGCCCGTGCGGCGGTGCGCGCGCAACAGGTCGGCTTCGTTTTCCAGAGCTTCCAGCTGCTCGGCAATTTGACCGCCCTCGAGAACGTCATGCTGCCGCTCGAGCTTCAGGGACGCCGCGATGCGCGCCAGTGCGCGACCGACATGCTGGGCCGGGTCGGTTTGGGTGAACGCTTGCGCCACTACCCGAAAGTGCTGTCGGGTGGCGAGCAGCAGCGTGTCGCGCTGGCGCGGGCGTTCGTCATGGCGCCGGCCGTGTTGCTGGCCGACGAGCCCACCGGAAGCCTGGACTTCGCCACCGGGGAGACCGTCATGGAACTCATGTTCGCGCTCAACCGGGAAACCGGCACGACCCTGGTGCTCGTGACCCATGACCCGGCCATCGCGGCACGGTGCGAGCGGCAGCTTCACATCGAGGCCGGGCGTCTGAGGCCAGAGGAACCCGCGGCGAATCGCGCCGGTCGGGAGCGCGCGGCGCCGGGTCAGTTGCTGAACTTGTAGTCGGTCTTGGCCTTGCTGCGAACTTCCTGGCGGTAGTCGATCAGGCGCTGCTGCTCCATCCGCTGCTTGAGCTGCCCCTTGACGTCGTCGAAGGGGGGGAACTGGGCTTCCCGCGTGTCGTCGAGCTTGATGATGTGGTAGCCGAACTGCGATTTGACGGGCTCCTGGGTCATCTCGCCCTTCTTCAGCTTGACCATCGCGGCGGAAAATTCCGGCACGTAGGCACTCGGCGCCGCGAAGTCAAGGTCGCCGCCCTTGGCACCCGATCCGGGATCCTTGGAATTCTTCTTGGCCAGTTCGTCGAAGCTCGCGCCACCGTTGATCTGGGTGATGAGCGCCTTGGCCTGATCCTCGGTCTCGACCAGGATGTGGCGCGCGCGGTACTCGGTGCCGGCCGACTGGGCCTTGAACTTTTCGTATTCGACCTTGACGTCCGCGTCGGACACGGGATGGGCCTTGACGTAGTCGGCCAGAAGCGCCTGGGTCAGCACGGTCTGCCGAGCGGCTTCCATTTGGGACTTGTACTCGGGCGTGCCGGCCAGGCCCTTTTTCTCGGCTTCCTGGGTAAAGATTTCGTCCATCACCAACTTGTCGCGCACCCGCTGGTCGAGGTCGGGAGGCAATTGCTGGTTCTGCGCCGCGGCCTGGGCCGTCACCTGCTTGATCAAGGCGTCGGCGCGGGCCTTGGGAACGGCTTTGCCGTTGACGATGGCGATGTTTTGCGCCTGGGCCGCCAGCGGCAGGATCAGGGTCGTGGACAACAGCAGGGCAGCGCCTGCTGCGAATAAGGTGTGCTTCATGAACTGGAGGGGAGTTACGGGTGACGGGAGGATTCGCCGGGCGCGCGGGCCTCGATGGCCAGGGCGTGGATACCGCGTGGAATCAATCGCTGCAATGCATCATATATGAGGCGATGCCGGGCCACGCGGGACAGCCCGGTGAACTGCGCGGCCTCGATCCTGACGGTGTAGTGCCGGCCTTCGAGGGCGCCGGCGTGCCCGGCGTGGAGGTGGCTGTCGTCGATCACCTCCAGGACCGAGGGCGCCAGCGTGGCGCGCAACGCGGTGTCGATGTCTTCGGCCGAGACGCTCATGGTGCCGGGTCAGGACGGGTTCGTTCGCCCGAACGCGATGTGTCCGCCTCGGGTTTGAGATGACGCGACAGGTAGAGTCCCTGCCCGACCATGAACACGAGCATCAGTCCGGTCGCGCCGAAGGCCTTGAAGCTGGCCCAGGTGGAGGTCGAGTAGTGGTAAGCGACGTAGAGGTTGAGCACCCCCATGACGCCGAAGAACAGGATCCACGCCACATTCAGGCGCTGCCAGACGGGGCCGGGCAAATCCAGCTGCTCCCCGATCAGCGTCTGCAGGAGGTTTTTACCGAACAGGGTCTGGCTGATCCAGAACGACAGTCCCATGGCCCAATAGAGCACGCTCGGTTTCCATTTGATGAAGGTCGCGTTGTGGAACCAGATGGTCGCCCCGCCGAGTCCCACGACGAGCACGAAGGTGATCCAGAGCATCAGGTCGATCTTGCGCCGTCTGGCCAGCAAATAGGCGATCTGCGCCGTGGTCGCGGCAATGACGACGACGGTGGCCAGCAACACCGGCGCCTCCTCAGGGCCGACCGCGCCACCGGAGACCATGAACCCGAAGTGCCGGGTGGCGAATTGGGCCGCCCAGTCGGTGTGCAGGTCCGCGTACTTGAACGATCCGAAAAACAGCAGGATCGGCAAAAAGTCGAGAATGATCTTCATGTGGGCGCGAAGTCTAGCGCGCGGCGCGAACCGGCCCGCGCCGCCGCCTCCGACCGCGCCCGGCAGAGGGCCTCAGGAGGAGCAAGACACCTCGATCGACGCTGCCCAGTCGGGAGGCAGTCCGGCGTAAGCCGCCGAGGTGGCGGCGTCCTGCTCGGCATGGGGTTGGCGCAGCACCGCCAGCAAGCGCCGGGTCGGCGCGAAGTCACCGGCCTGGGCCGCCCGAATGACCTCTTCGGCGAGGTGGTTGCGCAGCACGAACTTCGGATTCACCAGGTTCATGCGTGCAGCACGCTCGGCATCGCGGCTGCCCTCGCGGACCAGTCGGGACCGGTAGCGATCGGCCCAGGCGTCGAACGCCGCCCGGTCGATGAAGAGGTCGCGCGCCGGCCGCTCCGGGGAGCCGCCTGCCGTGCAGCGCAGCCCGGACAGGAGCCGGAAGGTGATGCTGAAGTCGCAACGGTCCGCCGCCATGAGGCGCAACAGGTCGTCGACGAGGACGCGGTCGTCCGCCTCGCGCTCGACCAGCCCGAGCTTGGCGCGCCAACGCGCAAGCAAGGCGTCGGCGTAGGCCTCTTCGTAGGTCGCCAGCGCGGCGAGCGCCCCGTCGGTGTCTCCGATCAGCGGCAGCAGCGCGTGCGCCAACGCGTGCAGGTTCCAGTAGGCCACCTGCGGCTGGCGCGACCAGGCGTAGCGGCCCTCGTGGTCCGAGTGGTTGCACACATGGCCAGGGTCGAAGGCATCGAGAAAACCGAACGGCCCGTAGTCGATGGTGAGGCCGAGGATGGACATGTTGTCGGTGTTCATCACGCCGTGACAAAAACCGACGGCCTGCCAGGCGGCCATCAAGGCAGCGGTGCGCCGGGCCACTTGTTCCAGGAGCGCGAGATAGGGGTTCGCGGCCGAGCCACACTCGGGAAAGTGGTGAGCGATGGTGAAGTCGGCGAGCGCGCGCAGTTGCGGCTCGAGTCCGAGGGCCGCGAAATGCTCGAAATGCCCGAAGCGAACGAAGCTCGCGGCCACCCGGGTCACGACCGCGGCGGTCTCGACGGTCTCGCGTCGCACCGGCAGGGGCGAGCCGACGACGCACAGGGCCCGCGTCGTGGGCACGCCGAGCGCGTCCATGGCCTCCGAACAGAGGAATTCGCGGATCGAGGAGCGCAACACGGCGCGCCCGTCGCCCCGGCGCGAGTAGGGGGTGGGGCCAGCGCCCTTCAGCTGCACCTCGAGCGGCCCGGCGGGCGTTTGCAGCTCGCCCAGCCAGAGCGCCCGGCCGTCCCCGAGCTGGCCGGCCCAGGAACCGAACTGATGACCCGAGTAGACCGACGCGAGGGGCGCCATCCCGCTCCAGAGGCGCTCGCCGCTGAAC
The DNA here is from genome assembly GCA_030776545.1 of Pseudomonadota bacterium. Classification (GTDB taxonomy): domain Bacteria; phylum Pseudomonadota; class Gammaproteobacteria; order Burkholderiales; family Burkholderiaceae_C; genus LMDS01. The sequence continues at coordinate 4,655 of JALYHO010000096.1, forward strand.
ACCGCGAGGGCGTCGAGGTCCTCGTGCCGGTCCCAATCCGGCGGCAGACCGAGCCACTCCGCGCAGTCCGGACTGGTCGCCACCCAGTGGGGGTTGGGCAAGGGGGACGCCTGCACCGAGGTGTAGAAAGACTCGCCCAGGGCCCGGAACCGGTTCGGCCATTCCCGGCGCGGCGCCGCGGCGACAAGGTTCGGGGAGACGGCAAGTTCCATCGGACCGAGTTTAACGAGGGTGGCGAGATCGGCCGATCGCAGGGAATTTGTCACCAAGGCGGTGCGCCGCGGCATCGTTCTGTCCCGGGCGCGACAGGGCTTCGGGGTAGTCCCTGTAACCCCAATGCAGTCACATCCGTTACCTTCGCCAGCGACCACTAACCCCTGGAGTGACCATGAAGTTTGCAAGCAGTACGCTGACTCGACACGTGTTCGGCCTGACCGTGGGCGCGGTCCTGGTGGGTTTGCACGCCCCGGTATTCGCGCAGGCCAAGCCACTTGCCGGGCAGGTGGTCAAGATCATGTGGATCGACCCCTTGACGGGATTGATGGGACCGGTCGGCACCAACCAGCTCAAGACGCAACAGTTCCTGGCCGAGCGTTTCAACGCGACCAACCCGGCCGGCGTCAAATTCGAGGTCGTCGGGGTCGACAACAAGCTCTCACCGACCGAAAGCCTGAACGCGCTGAAATCGGCGATCGACCAGGGCATCCACTACGTGATCCAGGGCAACGGCTCGTCGGTGGCGGTGCCGCTGATCGACGCGATCAACAAGAACAACGAGCGCAATCCGGGCAAGGAGGTGGTGTTCCTGAACGAGGCTGCGGTCGACCCCGACCTCACCAACAGCAAGTGCAGCTTCTGGCACTTCCGCTTCGACGCCGACACGACCATGAAGATGGAGGCGATCACCACCTACATGAAAGACCAGAAGGACATCAAGAAGGTCTATCTGCTGGGCCAGAACTACTCGCACGGTCAGCAAGTGGCGCGCTACGCCAAGGAAGACCTCAAGCGCAAGCGCCCCGACATCGAGATCGTCGGCGAAGACCTCCACCCGCTGGCCCAGGTGCGTGACTTCGCGCCCTACATCGCCAAGATCAAGGCGTCGGGGGCGGACACCGTCATCACCGGCAACTGGGGCTCGGACTTGTCGCTGCTGATCAAGGCGGCCAACGAGGGCGGCTACACGGGCAAGTTCTTCACCTACTACACCGGGGTGACCGGAACCCCCGCGGCGCTCGGCACCAACGGCGCCGGCAAGGTCTATCAGATCGCCTATGCCCACTACAACATGGGCGGCGAGATGGACAAGATCATGAAGGACTTCAAGACCAAGTTCAACGACGACCTCTACACCGGCGCGGCCGTGCGCCAGTTCGAATACCTCGGCGCCGCCATGGCCAAGGCCAAGTCGATCGACCCGGTCAAGGTGGCTTTCGCGATGGAGGGGATGAAGGTCAAGAGCCTGTTCGGCGGGGATACGGAAATGCGCAAGGCCGACCACCAGCTGCAGCAGTCGCTCTACATGACGGTCTGGCAGAAGGCCGATGCCAAGTACCCGTACTCACCCGAGAACACCGGCATGACCTTGGCCCCGGTGGCGACCTACGAGCCGTATGTCTCCAGCACGCCGACGAGCTGCCAGATGACACGACCAGCCGGCGGCTGATTTTCGCGTTCATACTCCCACGGCCCGCCGGGTTTTCCAGGGCGGGCCGTGCCGTTCGCTCGGCACGCACCGCTCGGGTAGGCCCCCGGCCTGCCTCTTGATCTCGACCTCGACCGCCCGATACCGACCACGATGGAGTTCTTCACGATATCAATGCTCAACGGCCTGAGCTATGGGCTGTTGCTGTTCATGCTGAGCTCGGGGCTGACGCTCATTTTCAGCATGATGGGCGTCCTCAATTTCGCCCATGCGAGCTTCTACATGGTGGGCGCCTATGTGGCCTACACGATCGCGCGGCTGGTGGGCTTTTGGCCCGGGTTGATCCTGGCGCCCCTGGTGGTGGCCGCGCTCGGTGCCGCGTTCGAAAGGTACTGCCTGCGCCGGGTGCACAAGTTCGGTCACGTGCCGGAGCTGCTCATCACCTTCGGCCTGTCCTATGTGATGCTGGAACTGGTTCAGCTCATCTGGGGCCGCACGGCGGTCGATTTCCAGCCCCCGCAGGCACTGCGCGGTCCTGCCTTCACCCTCATCCACTCCTCGCTGGATGGGCTGCGCGTGGTCGCCGGAGCCGCCCCCGCGGCCATGTGCAGCACGGCCGACGCGGCGGTCCGCATCGTCTGTTCACCGTTCCCGGCCACGCGCGGCTTCATGATGCTGATCGCCCTGGTGATGCTGGCGGCGCTGTGGCTGATGCTGACGCGAACCCGCATCGGCCTGGTGATCCAGAGCGCGCTCACCCATCCGGAAATGGTGGAGTCGCTCGGCCACAACGTGCCGCGGGTCTTCATGATGGTGTTCGGCGCGGGCGCCGGCCTGGCAGGCCTGGCCGGCGTGATCGGTGGCAGCACCTTCGTCACCGAGCCCTCGATGGCGGCGACGGTCGGCTCGGTGATATTCGTGGTCGTGGTGGTCGGCGGCATGGGGTCGCTCGCGGGGGCCTTCGTCGCGTCGCTCCTGATCGGCGTCATCCAGACCTTCGCGGTCGCGCTCGACTATTCCGTCGGCACGGCGCTCAGCGGGGTCGGGCTGGCCTTGGGCCCGGGTCTCGCCGACGCCTCGCTGCTCAAGTTGACGATCGCCCAGGTCGCTCCGATCCTGCCTTACCTTTTTCTCGTCCTGATCCTGATCTTCCGGCCCAAGGGCCTGATGGGCACGCGTGAAGGCTGACACCATGGATGCGCCCTCGACCCCGACCGGCTCGGTGCCGGCCTTCGCGCGCCGGGCCGACCGCCGCTACGGCGCGCTCGGCCCACGTGACCTGGTGATCTGGGCCGTCGCGGCCGTGGCGATGCTGGTGGCGCCGTTGCTCTTCACCAGCAGCCTGGCGATCACGATGCTGTCGCAGATGGGGATCGCGATCGTCGCCTGTCTCTCGTTCAACATGCTGCTCGGGCAGGGCGGCATGCTGAGTTTCGGCCATGCGGTCTATTCCGGACTCGGCTCCTTCGTCGCGATCCATGCGCTCAAGGCGGTCGGCGGCGGGCTGCCGTTGCCGGTGAGTCTGCTGCCCCTCGTCGGCGGTTTCGCGGGGCTGGGTTTCGCGGTCTTGCTCGGCTACGTGACGACCAAAAAATCCGGCACGACGTTCGCCATGATCACGCTCGGCGTGGGCGAGCTGGTCTTCGCGGCCTCGCTGATGATTCCGGAATTCTTCGGCGGCGAGGCCGGGGTGGCCGCCAACCGGGTGGTCGGCAAGCCGGTGCTGGGCATCACCTACGGGCCGCAGATCCAGGTCTACTACCTGCTGGCGATCTACACCCTGGTGTGCACCGCGGCCATGTACGCCTTCACCCGGACTCCCCTGGGACGGATGCTCAACGCGGTGCGCGACAACCCGGAACGGGTCGAGTTCATCGGCTACAACACCCAAAGGGTGCGCTACTTCTCGTTCATCATCGCCGGCTTCTTCGCCGGGGTCGCGGGGGGCATGTACGCACTCAACTTCGAGATCGCGACCGCCGAGGTGGTCGGCGCGGGACGTTCCGGGGCCTACTTGCTGTTTACTTTTCTCGGCGGCGCGACTTTCTTCTTCGGGCCGATCATCGGCGCGGTGCTGATGGTCGTGGCGTTCGTGATGCTGTCGGAGATCACGCAGGCCTGGCTGCTCTATCTCGGCCTGGTGTTCACCTTGATGGTGATGTTCGCCCCGGGCGGCATTGCGAGCCTGATCATGATGAACCTGCGGGTCTGGAAGTTCGGAAAGCTCGGCCGGGTCGCCGGTTGGTACGCGGTGCTCGCATTGACCGGGGCGCTGATGTTTTTCGGCATCGCCGCGATCATCGAAATGGTCTATCACATGCAACTGAACGAGGCCCTCGGGCCGGAGATGCACTTCTTGCGCATCGGCCTGAACGTGAAGTCGCCGGCGAGCTGGATCGGCGCGGCGGCGGTCGCCGCCGTGGGCAGTGCGCTCTTCGAAATCTCCCGTCGCGCCTTCGCGCGGCGCTGGGGCGAGGTGCAGGGCGAGATCGAGACCGCCATCCGCGCCCGGGAGGCATCCGCTTGAACACGCCCGCCCCAGCGATCGAGTTGCGCGACCTGCGCAAGTCCTTCGGCAAGACCGAAATCATTCGCGGCGCCAACCTGTCGGTGGCGCCCGGCGAGCGGGTGGCGATCATCGGTCCGAACGGGGCCGGCAAGTCGACCCTCTTCAACCTGATCAGCGGGCGCTTCGCTGCCACGAGCGGCGAGATCCTGCTCAACGGCCAGCGCATCGATGGCTTGCGCCCGTTCGAGATCAGTCGCCGCGGCCTGGCGCGCAGCTTTCAGATCACCAACATTTTCGGACGCCTGTCGGTGTTCGAGAACCTGCGGTGCGGCGTGCTGTGGTCGCTGGGCTACCGGTATGCCTTCTGGAAGTTCCTGGCCGGCCTCGACGACGCCAACGAGCGTGCCGAGCGGCTGCTCCACGACCTGCGCCTGGATCGCAAGCGCGACACCCTGGCGATGAACCTGACCTACGCCGAGCAGCGTGCGCTGGAAATCGGCATCACCATCGCCGGCGGAGCCAGCGTGGTGCTGCTGGACGAGCCAACCGCCGGCATGAGCAAGAGCGAGACCTCGCGCTTCATCGAATTGATACGCGAGGTCACGGTCGGCAAGACGCTGTTGACCGTGGAGCACGACATGGGTGTGGTGTTCGGTCTGGCGGACAAGATCGCCGTGCTCGTCTACGGCGAGGTCATCGCCTTCGACCGGCCCGAGGTGGTTCGTGCCAACCCCAAGGTTCAGGAGGCCTATCTCGGCTCGCTGCTGGCCCAGACCCAGGCCGCGGAGGCAGGACACTGACATGCTGAATCTGAGCGGACTCCACGCCTACTACGGCAAGAGCCACATCCTCCACGGCGTCGACATGAAAGTCGGTGAAGGCGAGATCGTGAGCCTCCTGGGACGCAACGGGTCGGGACGGTCGACGACGGTCAAGACCATCATGGGCCTGGTGCGCGGCGAAGGGTCGGTCCGGTTTCGCGACCGGGAGATCCTGGGCCAGCCGGCGTTCCACATCGCGCACCGCGGCATCGGCTACGTGCCGGAGAACCGGGACATATTCCCCAAGCTCACCGTGCACCAGAACCTGATGCTCGGCGAAAAGCGCGGCGGCAAGGCCAAGCCGCGCTGGAGCTTCGACGACATGTACCGCATGTTCCCGCGCCTGAAAGAGCGCGAACATACCGAAGCCGGGGTGCTCTCGGGCGGCGAACAGCAAATGCTGACGCTGTGCCGGACCCTGATGGGAGACCCCGATCTGATCATGATCGACGAACCCACCGAGGGCCTCGCGCCGAAGATCGTCGAACTCGTCGCGCAGTACCTCAACACGCTCAAGGACCGCGGCGTCTCGGTCCTGCTCGTGGAGCAAAAGCTCACCATCGCGCTGCAGATTTCCGAACGCTGCTACGTCATGGGACATGGCAGCATCGTCTTCGAGGGCACGCCGTCGGCGTTGCGCGCGGATGCGTATATTCGCAAGGAATGGCTCGAGGTCTGAGCCGCGCCTGACCCACCGCGACCTTCGTCCGCGCCGGCCGGGCCCGGAGGCTGTCACGGCAGCGACATTGCGCCGGCTCGCGACCGTCCTAGAATCGAACGATCGTTCTTTTTCTCGTTTTTCGCTGACCTTCCCTGGGGGACCCCACCAATGAGCGCCAACTACGAACTTCGCGGCAACGTCGCGGTCATCACGCTGGACAACCCGCCGGTCAATGGCCTAGGGCACGCCACTCGGCTGGGCATCACGACCGGCCTCGAGCGCGCCGAGAGCGACCCGGCCGTCGAGGCGATCGTCATCACGGGCGGCGGTCGGGCGTTCTCGGGAGGCGCCGACATCAAGGAATTCGGCACCCCGCGGGCAGGGGCCGAACCCAGTTTGCTGAGCGTGATCCTGGCCCTCGAAGCCTCGAGCAAACCCATCGTCGCCGCGATCCACGGCGTGTGCATGGGCGGCGGTCTGGAGCTGGCGCTCGGTTGCCACTACCGCGTCGCCGCCCCCGCGACCCAGGTCGCACTGCCCGAGGTCAAGCTCGGCTTGCTGCCGGGCGCCGGTGGCACCCAGCGTTTGCCGCGGGTGCTCGGCATCGAGAATGCGATGAACATGATCGTGAGCGGCGAGACCGTCAAGAGCGAGATGCTCGCGCAGGCGCCGGGGCAAAAACTCTTCGACAGGATCATCGAGGGCGATTTGATGACCGGGGCACTCGCCTATGCCGCCGAGGTCGCCGCCAAGCGCCCGATGCCGCGGGTGCGCGACCTCAAGGTCAAGCACGCCAACCCGGATGCCTATGTCCAGTTCGTCAAGAACATGGTGGCCGGCATGTCGAAGAATTTCCCGGCGCCGCTCAAGTGCGTCGAGGCCGTCGCGGGCACGCTCAAGCTGCCGTTCGACGCCGGCATGAAGCTCGAGCGCGAGCTCTTCACCGCGCTGATGTTCACTCCCGAGAGCAAGGCGCTGCGCCACGCCTTCATGGCCGAGCGCGCGACCAGCAAGATTCCCGATGTCCCTGCCGACACGCCGACGCGCGAGATCAAGAAAATCGCGGTGATCGGGGCCGGCACCATGGGCGGGGGCATCGCGATGAATTTCCTCAACGCCGGCGTGCCGGTCGTCATGCTCGAGATGAAGCAGGACGCGCTCGACCGCGGCTTGGCCACGATCAGGAAAAACTACGACGCCCAGGTCAAGAAGGGCAAGCTCAAGCAGGACAAGCTCGATGCCCGCATGGCACTGCTCACGACCACGCTCGACTACGCCGACCTGCGCGACGCGGACATGGTCATCGAGGCCGTGTTCGAGGACCTGGGCGTCAAGGAAACCGTCTTCAAGACCCTGGACGAGGTGATGAAGCCGGGGGCGATCCTCGCCAGCAACACCAGCACCCTGAACGTCGACACCATCGCGGCGTTCACGAGGCGTCCGCAGGACGTCATCGGCATGCACTTCTTCAGTCCGGCCAACGTGATGAAGCTGCTCGAGGTCATCCGCGGCGAAAAGACCGCCAAGGATGTGCTTGCGACCGTCATGCAGGTGGGCAAGAAGATCAAGAAGACGACCGTGGTCTCGGGTGTGTGCGACGGCTTCATCGGCAATCGCATGATCGAGCAGTATTCGCGCCAGGCCGGCTTCCTGCTGGAAGAGGGCGCGACTCCGGCGCAGGTCGACAAGGCGATGGAAAAATGGGGCATGGCGATGGGCCCGTTCCGCATGGGCGACCTCGCCGGCAACGATGTCGGCTGGTATATCCGCAAGCGCCGGGCTCAGGAAAAGCCCGACCTGCGTTACTCGAAGACTGCCGATCTCCTGTGCGAGATGGGCCGCTTCGGCCAGAAGACCGGCGCCGGGTGGTACGACTACCTGCCGGGCAAGCGCGACGCGATCCCGAGCCCGGTGGTGGTCGACATGATCGAGCAGCACCGCAAGGATCTCGGCATTGCGCCACGCAAGATCAGCGACGACGAGATCGTTCACCGCCTGGTCTACGCCCTCGTCAACGAAGGGGCCAAGATCGTCGAAGAGGGAATCGCGATGCGCGCCTCCGACATCGACATGGTCTATCTCACGGGCTATGGCTTCCCGCTCTTTCGCGGCGGCCCGATGAACTATGCCGATGAAGTCGGCCTCTTCAATGTCGTCGCTGCGATGAAGCGCTTCGCTGCCAACCCGCACGACGATGCGACCTTCTGGCAGCCGGCCCCGTTGCTGGCCCGACTTGCCGCCCAAGGCAAGACCTTCAGCTGAGAACTTCGGAGGACCCCCATGAACGATCGTGCCACCTTCACCCGCATGGAGCAAAGCACGCCGGAGGACTGGCGCAAGATCGGTGTTGAGTTCGCGCCTTTCGCGCGCCAGCTTCCGGACCGGTTGATGGCGCACCTGAAGGTGCTCGAAGGTGACTACGGCGGCTTCCCCGTCGATCGCTACACGCACTCGCTGCAGACCGCGACGCGCGCGCTCAAAGCCGGGCGCGACGAGGAATACGTGGTCTGCGCGCTGTTCCACGACATCGGCGACACCCTCGGCACCTTCAACCATTTCGACATCGCCGCGGCCATCCTCAAGCCCTTCGTCGAGGCCGAAAACCTCTGGATGGTGCAGAACCACGGCATATTCCAGGGCTACTATTTCTTCCACCACATCGGGCTCGACCGCCACCTGCGCGACGGCTTCCGGGGTCACCCGCACTACGAGCGCACGGCCGAGTTCTGTGAGCTCTACGACAACCCGGCGTTCGACGCCCGCGCCGAGACCCTGCCGATGAGCGAATTCGAACCGATGGTTCGGCGCGTCTTCGCCCGTCCCAAGAACAGCATCTATCTCGCGTCCAGCACGGTCGCGGCTCCCGCCGCCGCCGCCTGAACCGCCCGCCATTGCCCGACCAGGAGATCTCCATGACCAGCGCCGTGATCGTTTCAACCGCCCGCACCCCCCTTGCCAAGAGCTGGAAGGGCGCATTCAACATGACGCACGGTGCCACCCTCGGCGGCTTTGCGGTCAAGGCGGCGGTCGAACGCGCCGGCATCGACCCGGCCGAGGTCGACGACGTCATCATGGGCTGCGCCACCCCCGAGGGCGCGACCGGCGGCAACATCGCGCGCCAGATCGCGCTGCGTGCCGGGCTTCCCGTCACCACCAGCGGCATGACCGTGAACCGGTTTTGCTCCAGCGGCCTGCAGACCATCGCGATGGCCGCGCAGCGCATCATCGCGGGCGAGTCCGAGGTGATCGTCGCGGGCGGCGTCGAGAGCATCTCGTGCGTGCAGAACGAGGCCAACCGCCACATGGGCGCGGACCCCTGGCTGCTCGAGCACAAGCCCGAAATCTACTGGAACATGCTCCAAACCGCCGAGCAGGTCGCCAAGCGCTACAAGATCGAGCGCGAACGCATGGACCGCTACGGCGCCCAGAGCCAACAGCGCGCGGCCGCGGCGCAGGAAGCCGGGAAGTTCAACGACGAAATGGTCGCCTGCACCGTGATGGCCGGGGTCGCCGACGCGCAGCTCGGCCTGCGGACCAAGGAAGTCACGATCCGGGCCGACGAAGGCATTCGCCCGGGGACGACCTACGAGGGCATCATGAACATCAAGCCCGCGATCCCGGGCGGCGTGATCTCGGCCGGCAACGCCAGCCAGTTCAGCGATGGCGCGGGGGCTTGCGTGCTGATGGACGAGGCGCTCGCCGCCCGGCGCAACCTGAAGCCGCTCGGACGCTTCCTCGGCTTCGCGGTGGCCGGCTGCGAGCCCGACGAGATGGGGATCGGCCCAGTGTTCGCGGTGCCCAAGGTGCTCAAGCGCCTCGGCCTGACCGTCGACGACATCGACCTGTGGGAACTCAACGAGGCCTTCGCCGTGCAGGTGCTCTACTGCGCGGAGACCTTGGGGATTCCGATGGACCGGCTCAACGTCAACGGCGGGGCCATCGCGGTGGGCCACCCCTACGGTGTCAGCGGGCAGCGCCTGACCGGCCACGCGCTGATCGAAGGCAAGCGCCGCGGCGCCAAGAAAGTCGTGGTCACGATGTGCATCGGCGGCGGCATGGGCGCGGCCGGCGTCTTCGAAGTTCTCTGAGGCCGGGCGGCGCTGCCATGACCTACCGGCTGACCGTCGACTTTCTGCTGTACGACTGGCTCGACGTCGAATCCTTGCAGCAGCGGCCGCGCTTTGCCGACCATGGCCGCGAAACGTTCGCGTCCGTCATGGACACGTGCGAGAAGATCGCGCGCGAAAAATACGCCCCGTTCAATCGCCAGGCCGACACCGAAGAGCCGTGGTTCGACGGCGAGGTGGTGCACTTGCCCGAGTCCAGCCACGCCGCGGCCCGGGCCTATGCCGATTCAGGCATGCTGGCAGCAGCGCAGGACTACGAATTCGGCGGCATGCAGCTTCCGTGCGTCGTCGAAACCGCCGCCAACGGTTTTTTCGCGAAGGCCGGCATCGGCATCGGTGGCGGCGGCATGCTGACCAGCGGCAACGCCAACCTCCTGATGGTGCACGGCACCGAGGCGCAGCGTCGGGTGTTCGCGGCGCATGAATTCTCGGGACGTTTCTCGGGCACGATGTGCCTGAGCGAGCCGCAAGCCGGCTCCAGCCTCTCCGACGTGGTGACGCGCGCGCTGCCCGACGGCGACGACTTCGAGCGGGATCCGCTCGGCCCGCGTTACCGCCTGCGTGGGAACAAGATGTGGATCTCCAACGGCGAGCACGAGCTCACCGAGAACATCATCCACCTGGTGCTGGCCAAGATTCCCGGCCCCGACGGCAAGCTGATCCCCGGGACCAAGGGCATTTCGCTGTTCATCGTTCCCAAGAAACTGGTCGGCACCGACGGCCAGCTCACCGGCGAGCGCAACGATGTGGCGCTGGCGGGTCTCAATCACAAGCTCGGCTATCGCGGCATCCCCAACACGCTGCTCAACTTCGGCGAGGGGCGGTATCCGGTGCGGGGGGGGCCGGGCGCCATCGGCTATCTGGTTGGCCGGCCGCACGAAGGCCTGCGCTGCATGTTCCACATGATGAACGAGGCGCGCATCGCGGTCGGCATGGGCGCGACCATGCTCGGGCTGGCCGGATACGAGACCGCCCTCGATTACGCGAAGAACCGCCCCCAAGGCCGCCCCCCGGGGGTCGGCGGCAAGGACGTGACCCGGCCCCAGGTGCCCATCATCCAGCACGCCGACGTCAAGCGCATGCTGCTCGCCCAGAAGAGTTACTGCGAAGGCGCGCTGGCCCTGGAACTCTATTGCGCAAGGTTGGTCGACGAGCAGGCCACGGGCAGTCCCGGCGCGGCGGCCGAGGCGACCTTGCTGCTGGACATGCTCACCCCGATCGCAAAGAGCTGGCCCAGCGAGTGGTGCCTCGAGGCCAACAGCCTGGCGATCCAGGTGTTGGGTGGCTATGGCTACACGCGCGACTTTCCGGTCGAGCAGTACTGGCGCGACAACCGCCTCAACATGATTCACGAGGGCACGCACGGCATCCAGGCCCTCGATCTGCTCGGACGCAAGGTGGTGATGCAAGGGGGCGCCGGTCTGCAGCTGCTGGCGACCCGCATCCGGGCGACCGTCTCTCGGGCCGGTGCACGGCACGATCTGGCGCCGTTCGCCGAGAGCCTCGCGGCAGCGCTCGAGCACCTGACCGCGGCGACCCATTCGGCGTGGTCGACCGGTCAGCCCGAGGAAGCGCTGGCCAACGCCACGCCCTACCTGCAGGCTTTCGGCCACACGGTGTTGGCCTGGATCTGGCTCGATGTGGCGCTGTGCGCCGCGCCCCAGGTCGCCGACGCGAACCCCGATCGGCTCGCGTTGCTCCACGGCAAGCTGGCAGCCGCCACCTACTTCTTTCGATATGAACTGCCGCGCATCGGCGCCTGGCTCCAGGTCGTCGAAACCCGCGATCCCACGTGCCGCACCATGGCCGAGGCCTGGTTCTGAACATGTCCAAGCCGGCTCGCATCCGTTCCGGGCAGGTCCAGAAATGGATCTGGCCGCTCATTTACGTCGGTCTGGCCTTGCTCGCCCTCGGCCTCTCGATCCGGCCAATGGACCGCGCATTCGGCTGGACCGTGGCGGCACCCGGCATCGCGGCCGTCATCGCCGGCCTGGTGCTGATCTGGATCCGGTCGCGCATGGCAGAAACCAAGGAAAAAGTATGAATACGCCGGTCCAGCAACTTTTCGATCTGCGCGGTCAGACCGCCCTCATCACCGGCGGCTCGCGCGGCCTCGGCCTTCAGATCGCGCGGGCCCTCGGCGAGGCCGGCGCGAAGGTGATGCTGAGCTCGCGCAAGGCCGAGGACCTCGAAATGGCTGCCGCCGGGCTGCGCGACGCCGGCATCGACGCGGGCTGGATCGCCGCCGACTGCGCCAGGGAGGACGAAACCCGGCGCCTCGCGGACGACACGATGGCGCGCTTCGGCCAGATCGACATCCTGGTCAACAACGCCGGCGCCAGTTGGGGCGCGCCTGCCGAGGACCACCCGGTGGCGGCCTGGGACAAGGTCATGAACCTCAACGTGCGCGGCTACTTCATCTTGTCGCAGCAGGTCGCGCGCTCGAGCATGATCCCGCGCCGGCATGGCCGCATCATCAATATCGCCTCGATCGCCGGCCTGAACGGCAATCCACGCGACATGCGGACCCTCGCCTACAACACCTCCAAGACGGCGGTCATCGGCTTCACCAAGACGCTGGCCGCCGAGTGGGGCGCGCACGGCATCACCGTCAACGCCATCTGCCCGGGTTTTTTCATGACCAAGATGGCCGCCGGGCTGATCACCGCCCTGGGCGAGGAGAAGATGGCTGCGAAAGCACCCCTCGGGCGCCTCGGCGACGACGACGACCTGAAAGGCATCGCGCTGCTCTACGCGAGCGCGGCCGGCAAACACATCACCGGCCAGTGGCTGGCCGTGGACGGCGGCGTGAGCGTGGTGCTCGGCGCCGCCTGAAGCGCCGGAGCGCCGCCGTGTCGACCTTCAGCATCCACATCCCGTTCGTCGAGATGCTCGGCTTCGAGCTGGTCGCGTGCGACGCGGGCCAGGCCGAGATCGCCTTGACGCTCAGGGAGGAGTTGACCAATTCGCGCGACATGGCCCACGGCGGTGTGTCCATGACGCTGCTCGATGTCGCGATGGCGCACGCGGCACGCAGCCCCAACCAGGCCGGTCAGGCGCCCGAGACCCATGGCGTGGTCACGATCGAGATGAAGACCACCTTCATGCGCCCGGCGGTCGGCCGCTTGCGAGCGCTCGGCAGCCTGGTGCACCGGACCGCGTCGATGGCGTTCTGCGAAGGCCGCATCGTCAGCGACAGCGGCGCGGTCGTGGCGCAGGCCACCGGCACCTTCAAGTACGTCAAGGCGCTGCCCGGCGGCAGCCGACGCAAGCAGCCGCTCGATACCTCCGATTGACCCACCGAGAACATCATGACCACGAACCAACAGATCCACCTCGTCTCGCGTCCCGAAAAAGAGGCCGTGGCCGAGAACTTCAAACTCGTCGAAGGTCAGGTCGCCGAGCTCGACGACGGACAGGTGCTGGTGCGCCACCACTACCTGAGCCTCGACCCGTACATGCGCGGACGCATGAACGATTCGAAGAGCTACGCGGCGCCGCAGCCCTTGAACGCGGTCATGCAGGGCGGCACCGTCGGCGAGGTGGTGGCGTCGCGCAACCCGGCCTACGCCATCGGCGATCATGTGGTGGGATTCGGGGGTTGGCAACAATACAGCGTCGTCGATGCCAGCACGCCCGGCGTGCTGCGCAAGGTCGACACCTCGCGCATCCCGCTGTCGGCTTATCTCGGTGCCGTCGGCATGCCCGGGGTCACCGCGTGGTACGGCCTGACCCAGATCTGCAAAGCCAGCACCGGCAAGACGATTGCCGTGAGCGCTGCCAGCGGCGCCGTCGGCAGCGTCGTCGGGCAACTCGCCAAGGCCCGCGGCTGCCGAGTCATCGGGATCGCCGGCGGGGCGGAAAAATGCGGCTACGTGGTGAACGAACTCGGCTTCGACGCCTGCATCGACTACAAAGCCCATGGCGACCCCAAAGCGCTCGCCGCTGCCGTGCGTGAGGCCGCCCCGAACGGCATCGACGGCGCCTTCGAGAACGTCGGCGGTGCCGTGCTCGATGCGGTCTTGCCGCAGATGAACGCCTTCGGCCGAATCGCCCTGTGCGGCATGATCAGCGGCTACGACGGCGAGCCCATCCCGCTGAAGCAGCCGCAGCTCTTGCTGACCAACCGCCTCACCCTCGAAGGCTTCATCGTCAGTGAGCACATGAACCTGTGGCCCGAAGCCTTGAAGGAACTCGGCACGCTGGTCGCGTCGGGCCAGCTCAAGTACCGCGAGAGCGTGGCCCAAGGCCTGGCCGCGGCGCCCGAGGCCTTCCTCGGGCTGCTCAAGGGCCGCAATTTCGGCAAGCAGGTCGTCAAGCTCGTCTGACCGCGCGGCCTGCTCCCGGACTCGTCATGGACCCGACCCGTCACGAGCCCCTTGCGACGCACGAGGTGGTCAACCAGGTCGTGCCCCTGGCCGGGCACAACGTCTACACCACCGACCGGGCGTTGCGCGACGCCCTCTCGTACCACCGACCCCAGGCCGACGAGCGCCAGCGCACCAAACTCGGCGCGGCCCTGGGCGACGAGGCGATGCTCGGCCACGCGCGCCTGGCCAATCTTCACCGGCCGGTGCTGCGCACCCATGACCGCAGCGGACATCGCATCGACGCGGTCGAATTTCATCCCAGCTATCACGCCCTCCTGGGGGCGGCGGTGGGCGCCGGCCTGCACGCGACCCCCTGGACCGACGCGCTGCCGGGCGCGCATGTCGAGCGCGCCGCGGGCTTCCTGATGTTCACGCAGCTCGAAGCGTCGGTGCTGTGTCCGGTCTCCATGACCTACGCCGTCGCGCCGGCGCTGCGCGCCAACCCCGCGCTCTTCGGCGAGTGGTTCGCCAAGCTCGCCAGCACCCGCTACGACCCGCGGCAGGCCGAAGTGGGCGCCAAGAGCGGCGTCATGACCGGCATGGGCATGACGGAAAAACAGGGCGGCTCCGACGTTCGGGCCAACACCACCCACGCCACCTACCTGGAAGACACCCCGTGGGGCCGCTGTTTCCGCCTGGTCGGCCACAAGTGGTTCTTCTCGGCGCCGATGAGCGATGCCTTCCTGGTCCTGGCGCAGACGGCCGCGGGCTTGTCGTGCTTTTTTCTGCCGCGGCTGCTCCCCGGGGGCGAGCGCAACGCGGTCGCGATCCAGCGTCTCAAGGACAAGCTCGGCAACCACGCCAACGCCAGCAGCGAGGTCGAGTTCCTGGGGGCGCGCGCCTGGCTCGTCGGCGAGGAGGGGCGGGGCATCGCGCAGATCCTCGAAATGGGCACCCTGACCCGGCTCGACTGCGCGCTGGGCACTGCCGGATTGATGCGCGGCGCTGCCGCGCTGGCGCTCCATCACGCGGCCGAGCGCCTGGCTTTCGGCAAGCTCCTGGCCGACCAGCCACTGATGCGCAACGTCCTGGCCGACCTGGCGCTCGAAAGCGAAGCCGCCACGGCGCTCGCCTTGCGCGTCGCTGCCACGGTCGATGGTGGCGCCGACGCCGGCCAGGTGCAGATGCGTCGCGTGCTGACGCCGGTTGCCAAGTTCTGGGTCTGCAAGCGCGGCGCCATGCTCGCCCAGGAAGCGATGGAGTGCCTGGGAGGCAACGGCTACGTCGAAGAGCATGGCGAAGGCGTCATGGCCCGCATCTACCGCGAGATGCCACTCAATTCGATCTGGGAAGGGGCCGGCAACATCATGGCCCTCGACCTCCTGCGGGCGCTGAGGAAGCGCGGCAGCGGGCAGAGCGATGCGCTCGCGGCCCTCGCCGCCGAACTCGACTGCACGCGCGGCAGCCACCCGGCATACGACCGCTATTGCGCGGCCTTGCTGGATAAACTGAACGACTTGGGCGACGCCGCCGACGAATTCGACGCCCGGCGCCTGGCCCAGGAGGTCGCCCTCGCGACACAGGCGTCGTTGCTCCGTCGCCATGCGCCCGACTTCGTTTTCGAGGCCTTTTGCCGCTCTCGCCTCGGCGACGCGGGACCTTGCGTCCTGGGTACCTTGCCGAGCGGCGTCGACGCTGCGGCCCTCATCGAGCGCGCCTTGCCGCGCTGAACCGGAGATCCCCATGTCCGACCTGATCCTCCACCACTACAGCGGTTCGCCGTTCTCCGAGAAGGTGCGACTCATCCTGGGTTTCAAGAAGCTGGCCTGGCGCTCGGTGATCGTGCCGACGATCATGCCCAAGCCGGACGTGCTGGCTTTGACCGGTGGCTACCGTCGCACCCCGTTCATGCAGATCGGGGCGGACATCTACTGCGACACCGCGCTGATGTGCCGCGTCATCGACCAGCTCCACCCCGAGCCGCCCCTCTACCCGATGGCCACCCAGGGGCTCGCCGACATCGTCGCCCAATGGGCCGATACGGCGCTGTTCTGGGCCGCGATACCCTATACCTTGCAGCCGGCGGGTGTGGTGCACGTGCTCAAGGACGCCACCCCGGACATGCTCAAGGCCTTCGGCGCCGACCGGGCCGCGATGAACCCGAACCACCGCCGGGCGACCGTGACCGACGGGGCCGCCGCCGTGCACACCTACCTCGGTCGCCTCGACCACCTGCTGGGTGACGGCCGCCCGTTCCTGCTCGGGGCGCTGGCTTCGATCGCCGACTTCGCAGCCGCGCAGTCGATCTGGTTCGTCCACCTCGCGCCGCCGGTCGCCGAACTGCTGCAAGCCTATCCGCGAGTCGCCGGCTGGTACGCCCGGGTGCACGATTTCGGCCATGGGACAGCGACCAAGACGAGCAGCACCGAGGCGATCGAGATCGCTGCCCGGGGCCGGCATGCGCCCCTGTCGTTCACGGCCGAGCCCGGCCTGGCCCAAGGGGCGGAGGTCACCGTGACGCCGACCGACTATGCCCATGACCCGGTCGCCGGCACGCTGGTGGGCTTGAGCCGGCAGGAAGTGGTCGTGGCCCGAACCGACGAGCGCGCCGGACGGGTTCATGTGCACTTTCCGCGCATCGCATTCCAGATCAAGGCAGCGCCCGCCGCCAGCTGAATTTTCAAACGAGGAAGACACCATGAAGACCTTCAAGGGCCGCACGGCCGTGATCACCGGCGCCGCTTCCGGCTTCGGCCTGGAAGCCTCGCGCCTGGCCGCCCGGCGCGGCATGCGCATCGTGATGGCCGACGTGCAGCAGGATGCGCTGGACCGCGCGGCTGCCGACATCGGGGCGCTCGGTGTGCCCGTGCTGCCGTTCCGTCTCGACGTCTCGAAGGCTGCCGAAGTCGAGGCGCTCGGCGCCGCCACGTTCGAGCGCTTCGGTGCCCCGAACTTCGTCTTCAACAATGCCGGCGTCGGCGCCGGTGGTCTGATCTGGGAGACTACGCTCAAGGATTGGGAATGGGTGGTCGGCGTCAACCTGATGGGCGTGGCCCACGGCATCCGCGTCTTCACGCCGATGATGCTGGACGCCGCCGCCCGCGACCCGGGCTACGAAGGCCACATCACCAACACGGCGTCGATGGCGGGCCTCCTCAACGCCCCCAACATGGGCGTCTACAACGCCACCAAGAGCGCCGTGGTCGCGATGAGCGAAACCCTCTACCAGGACCTGCGCCTGGTCACCGACCAGATCGGCGCGTCGCTGCTGTGCCCTTATTTCGTGCCGACCGGCATCACCCAGAGCCACCGCAACCGCCCGGCCGAGATGACCGACACCGACCGCAAGCTCACGCGCAGCCAGCTGATCGGTCAGGCGATGAGCAACAAGGCCGTGAGCAGCGGCAAGGTCAGCGCCGCCGAAGTCGCTCAATTCGTGTTCGACGCCATCGACGAACAGCGCTTCTACGTCTACAGCCATCCCCGTTCGCTCGCCAGTGTGCAGGTGCGCATGGAAGACATCGTCATGGGCCGCAACCCGACCGATCCGTTCGCCCACAAACCCGAGCTGGGCGAGCAGCTGCGGGCGCAGCTCCGATCGGCCGACTGAGGGGCCAAGCGCCCGGACAGCCGTTCGACCTGTCTCCTCAACAGCCCAGCTTCACCGCCTGCACGGGCCGTCCGGTCGACGCGTCGAGAATCACCAGGTTCAGGTGAGGCGCGTGAGCCGGGTCGCTCGTGTGCGGCAGGTCGTAGCGCAACTCGGCCGCGACCCCGGGCTCGGCCAGCCAGGCCGCCACCGGCCGATAGGCCCGCACCACGCCATCGTGAGTCAGGGTTGCGCCTCGATTCTCGCCCGCGCCCACGGCGCTGACATGGCCGTCTTCGGTGACCGCCCAGTACGCGGCCAGGCGCGCCGGAGCGCCCCGTCGCGGCACGACGCTGGCG
>JALYHO010000097.1 GCA_030776545.1 Pseudomonadota bacterium
GTCGAACTCGCGCGAATCGACGCCCGGGCCATTCGCCGCGATGAAACCCAGACGCTCGGCCAGCCCGTGGCTCGACCGACCGCGTCCGGTCGCCAGCCATGCGCGGCCGGGCGCTCCGGTGCAAAACACGCAGGCGAGTTCGACCGGCATCCCGGTTTCGAGCAGGCGGAGGATGTCGCCGAGGGTCCCGGCGAGTTCATCGGGCGAGGCCAGCACGTCGATGATCCGGTCGAGCAGTTCTGCCTGCGCCTGGTGCGCGCGCACTTGAGCTTCCAGGGCCTTGCGCCCGGTGATGTCGATGGCGAGTCCGAGCACGCCGACGATGCCGCCGTCGGCCCCGGCCAACGGGCATTTGAACGAGGCCAGGTAGTGCGGCCCGTCCGGCAGGAGCGCCAGCTCCTCGAACCGGAGGGTCTCGCCGCGCTGCTCGACGCGGCGGTCGTCGGCCCACAGCGCGTCGGCCAGGTCGGGTGCGAACAGTTGATGATCGGTGCGTCCCAGCACGCTCGCGCTCGTGGCGTGATAGACCTCGCAGAACTGGCGGTTCGCAAGCACGTAGCGTCCCTCCAGGTCCTTCGCGCTGATGAGCGCATCGGTGCATTCGGCCACCGCGTGGACCAGCCCATGGCAGTGGCTGACGGCGGCCTGGGCGGCTCCGCGTCCCGCCACGTCCGTCACCGCGCTGCGCTGAAGTCGCTGCGTATCCGTGTCGACGCGCGCGTGCGCCGTTTGCCGGCGCAGTTGCTCGGACATGGCCTCGAAGGCGCGGGCTGCCGTACCGGGTGGGGCCGCACGCCCCACCGGGTCCCGAGTCCGCCCCCCGCGTTTGCATCGCGCTCGCTGCCAGGATGCCAGGAGCCCGCCGCGACGATGGACGCCGGCGACCAGCACCGCGCTCAACCCGATACGCAGAGACCCATTCACCCACCTCAACAGGTATTTCATGTGCTGTCGTTTCGCACGGCGTCGGGCAGCCGCCCACCGAACGAATTGAAACCTCTGGACTCGGTCCTCGCAAGCGCGCCAGCGGGGGAAAGACCACAGCGACGAAACGTCGCGAGAACGTGAAAACCAGATGGATCAAGACCTTGCAGGAGAAGTGGCGACGGAGTGGCAGGCCTTTCACAAGTCACAGCGACAATTGTTTGCGCTCACCCGACGCGGGAGGTCGCTCGCGGAGGCCCGCGCCGTGCCGTGCATCACGTGGCAGCGTCCTGGCCGAGCGGCGGGTGTGTCGATGCGAGAATCGAGGCATGAATGCCCCCGCTGCTTTTTTCCTGCGTGGCGCCGAACTGCGAGATGTCGGTGCGATCGTCGAGTTGATCCGCGAACTCGCGACCTTCGAGCGTCTCTCCCACATGGTGCAAGTGACGCCCGAAAAGCTGCGTCCGCAGCTCTTCGGCGAGCGACCCGCTGCCGAAGCCATCGTGGCGGAGTGCGGCGGCGAGGTGATCGCGTTCGCACTTTTTTTCACCAACTTTTCCACCTTCCTGGCCCGGCCCGGCCTCTACCTCGAGGATTTGTACGTCAAGCCCGAGCACCGCGCCAGAGGCGTCGGCAAGGCCCTGCTCAAGCGTCTCGCCGCGCTCGCGCTCGAACGCGACTACGGGCGCTTCGAATGGAGCGTGCTGGACTGGAACGCCGCCGCCATCTCGTTCTACGAAAGCATGGGGGCGACCGTGATGCCCGATTGGCGCATCTGTCGCGCCACCGGCGCAGCGCTCCAGGCCATGGGGGCGAAGGCCGCCTGAGCGAACCCGGGGGCCCGCGTCAGGCGTCCGGCAAATTCAGTTCGAACCAGAACGTACTGCCCCTGCCGGGCGTGCTGTGCACCCCGATGTCCCCTTGCATGAGCCACACCAGCTGGCGGCTCACGGCCAGTCCGAGGCCGGTGCCGCCGTACTCGCGCGCGGTCCGCGCATCTTCCTGGACGAATTCGGCGAAGAGGCGCGCCTGCGCTTCCTCCGTGAGACCCCGGCCGGTATCGTGAACCTCGAAACGCAGCGTGCCACCAGGGCGCCTCGATACCTCGATCCTGACTTGTCCGTGGGCGGTGAACTTCACCGCATTGCCGACCAGGTTGGTCAAGACCTGGCGCACACGCAGGCGGTCACCGAGCGCGATGCGCGGCAGGCCCGGGCCCAGGCGCAACACCAGGCCCAGCCCCTTCTGCTCGGCTTCGGTGCGGAACATCTCCACGGCATCGGTCAGCAAGGGCTCGAATGCGAACGGTTGCGGGTCGAGGAGGAAGTGGCCGGATTCCATCCGGGCCAGGTCGAGGATGTCGTTGACCAGTCGCAACAACACCTCCGCCGAGGTCCGGGCCAGCGTGACGAGGCGGCGTTGCCGGCTGTCGAGTTGCGAGCGCGACAACAAGGCGGTGACGCCGAGCAGGCCGTTGAGCGGTGCGCGCATTTCGTGCGACACGTGGGCGAGGAACGGGTGCTGCTGCAGGCGCGAGGCAGGTGGCGACGTCGTGCGGGGGCGCGCCGCACCGCTGCGTTCGATCAGCCGGCGCGCCAGCTCGCGGGCCAGGTGCGGATCGCACCGGAGCTGACTCCAGATGTCTTCGAGCAGGGTCTCGACGGGCGAGGGCGACAGCGAGCGCGGGGAAGAGGTGGCAGGAAGAGTCAAGATCGTGTCTGCTGAATTTTGACCATCATAGGCGCTTGCACCCCTGCACTGGCGTTAGGTTGATACGCGCGTGGGGCGCAAGCCCGGGTGACCCGGTCCTCGCTGCTCGCCGCGGCGCTCGGCGCGGAACCCCCCCACTCGGCGGCGGTGCGAGGGTGAGAGGGTCGATTGACGACCTGCAGCTGGCTGGCATACTGTATAAATACACAGTTAATTGGAGAAAACGATGCATCATTTGTCGCAGACCGAATGGGTAGCGATCGCGGCGCACCGTCTGCACCACCGCTGGCGGTCGATCAACCCCTTGCAGCTCGACGAGGTCGCCGCCGAGCTCTGGAAGGACGCGCAGTGGCGCGAGCTCGAGCCGGTTCGGGCGGTGGATGCGTGGCTGACCCCGGTGTCGACGAGCGAGCGGCCCGAGCGGTGACGTTCGGTCGACCCGAACGGGATGCGGGTCGCCGGCGGTGGGGCCCGCGACGGCCTTCAGTCTTCGCTGCTCGGATTCCAGAATGCCTGCACGACCCCCGGCAGGGCCTCGATCGCTCGCATCACGCGGTCGAGTTCGTCGCCGTCGACGGCCGTCGCGTAGAGCGTGGCCTCGATTTCGGCATCGTTTTGGCCGAAGGCGTGCTGCTTGATGTCGTGCACGGGATAGGTCGAGTCTTCGAGCATGGCGACGAAGCGCTCGCGCACGTCGGCCTGGACGTCGCGTCGGCAGACGACATAGACCGTGTAGGTCGCCTCGCCGGTTTCCTCGTTCACCGGCTGGCGATTGATCCGGTTGACCACCGGGCGCAGCAGGGTGTTGCTGGCCAGCACGGCCAGGGAGCCGAGCAGCGCCTCGCCCATGAGGTTGGCGCCCGCACACGCCCCCACCGCGGCCGAACCCCAAAGCGTGGCGGCAGTGTTGAGACCGCTGATGTTCGCGCCTTCTTTCATGATGGCCCCGGCGCCGAGAAAGCCGATGCCGGACACGACGTAGGCGACGACGTGCACGGCGCCTTCGTGCCCGCCGAGGCGATTGGCCATGGCGACGAACACGGCGGAGCCGACCGCGACCAGGGTGTTGGTGCGCAGGCCGGCCGTGCGCTGCCGGACCTGCCGTTCGAAGCCGATCGCACCGCCGAGCACGAAGGCGGTGACGAGGCTGACGGCGGTATCGAGCAGCGAGGCCAGGTCGATGTTGTGCAGGGCTTCCATGGTCGTTGAAGGTCGGGGCGCGCGAAAGAGAGCGCCGCCACCCGTGGTGCGCCAACCCAAACCGAACGGATAGACATCGTCGGGCCTCGGCGGGGCCTCATGATAGAGGGATGTCCGCGCCCGATCCTTGCGTCCCAGCCACGCCATCAGAACACCTCGCGTCAGCAGTACCCACCGGCGCTGCCGGCCCGCTGCCGGCCGGATCGCGCTCGCGGGAGGGGCCGTTTCGGCTGTTCGGACCGGCGCGTCGCACCGTCACCCTCTGGCTCTGGTCCGCCCTGGTCGGCGCGCTGGCGGCGGCCGCCACGGTCGCTTTCCGATGGCTGACGACCCAGGTCGAGCGGCTTTCCACCGGCCACGTGGGTGGCC
>JALYHO010000098.1 GCA_030776545.1 Pseudomonadota bacterium
GCGCCCTCCGGGCCGAGGCGGGCGCCGACGCGCTGCCCGCGGCGGTCGGGTATCGCGCGGTCGTCTCCGGCAGCTGTTCGTTGGCGACCAACGCCCAGGTGCAGCACTTCCAGCGCGCCGGGTTGCCCTCGTTCGCCCTCGACCCGTTGGCGATCGCCGAAGGGGCGGATGGGGTCGGCCAGGCACTGGCATGGGCCGGTCCGCACCTGTCCGACTCCCCGGTGCTGGTGTATGCGACCGCCGAGCCGGACGCGGTCCGAACCGTGCAAGCCCGGCTCGGCGTCGAGCGGGCCGGACAACTCGTCGAGGAGGCGCTGTCCCGGATTGCCGTCGGGCTGGTCGAGCGGGGTGTTCGACAGCTGCTGGTGGCGGGCGGCGAGACCTCGGGTGCGGTGGTGCAGGCACTCGGTGTGCGCCAGATGACCATCGGACCGCAGATCGACCCGGGGGTGCCATGGACCGCCGCGCTCTCGCCGGTGTGCGCGGGCCAGGCGCTGCACCTGGCGCTGAAATCGGGCAATTTCGGCGGCCCCGATTTCTTCAGCCGCGCGTTCGCTCGCCTCGGCGCAGTCCCATGACGAGCGCCTTGCGACGGGAAGTCTGCCGCGTCGGCGCCGCGCTGCATGCGCGCGGCTTTGTGCACGGGAGCGCGGGCAACATCAGCGTCCGCACCGGAACCGGGTTCCTCATCACCCCGACCAACGCCTGCCTCGGCCATCTCGATCCGGACCGGCTCGCCGAGGTGGACCAGGCCGGGTTTCAGACCGGCGGCGACCCGGCGTCCAAGACCTTGGCGTTGCACCGCCGCATCTATGCCACCGACCCCCAGGCCGGCTGCGTGATCCACACGCATTCGACCCACCTCGTGGCCTTGACCCTCGCCGGCGTCTGGCGCGATGACGACGTGGTGCCGCCCATCACGCCCTATTTCGTGATGACGGTCGGCCACGTGCCGCTGATTCCCTACCACCGCCCCGGCAGCCCGGCGGTCGCCGACGAGGTGGCCCGCCGCATCGTCGCCATGCGCGACGCCGGGACGCCGATCCGCGCCGTGCTGCTCGACCGCCTGGGGCCCAACGTCTGGCACGAGTCGCCGGCCCAGGCCAGTGCGGTGCTGGAAGAACTCGAAGAAACCGCGCGCTTGTGGCTGATGACCCGTCCCGAGCCGCTGTCGCCCGAGCGCATCGACGAGCTGCGCGCCGCCTTCGGCGCGCGCTGGTGATCCCAAGGAAAGTCCGCCATGCCCCGCTTTGCCGCCAACCTCAGCATGCTCTACCCCGAGCACCCGTTCCTGGACCGATTCGCCGCAGCGGCGGCGGACCGGTTCCAGGCCGTCGAATACCTGTTCCCCTATGCGCATGAGCCGGCAGTGCTGGCCCGAAGGCTTGCCGACCACGGGCTGCAGCAGGTCCTCTTCAACGCGCCGCCCGGTGACTGGGATCGCGGCGAGCGCGGACTGGCCTGCCTGCCCGGCCGCGAGAGCGAATTTCGGCGTGGCGTGGAGCAGTCGCTGAGCTACGCGCAGGCGCTGGCCTGCCCGAGGATCCACGTGATGGCCGGGCTGGCGCCGCCAGGCGTCGAACGAGAGCGGCTGCAAGCGGTCTACGAGTCAAACCTGGCCTGGGCTGCCGACCAGGCCGCCGTCGTCGGATGCGACCTGCTGATCGAGCCGATCAATGCGCGCGACATGCCGGGGTTCTTCCTGAATCGGCAGGACCAGGCGCACCGCGTGGTCCAAGCCGTCGGTGCCCGCAACCTCAAGGTCCAGATGGACCTCTACCACTGCCAGGTCACCGAGGGCGACGTGGCGATGAAGATCCGCGAGTACCTGCCCACCGGCCGGGTCGGTCATTTCCAGATTGCCGGCGTGCCCGAGCGCAACGAACCGGACATCGGAGAACTGCACCACCCCTACCTGTTCCAGGTGATCGACGAGGTGGCCGACCAGTGCGGCTGGCAAGGCTGGGTGGGTTGCGAATACCGGCCGCGCCGCGGTGCCGAGCCCGGTGGAACGTCGGCCGGATTGGCCTGGCGCAGGTCAGGGGTCGTTGGGGAACAGAGCTGAACACGCGGCGGGGCGAATCGACTTTTCACGAGGACGACGATTCTGATGAACCACAGGAGAAGACACATGAAAAATGCAGCAGCTTTCGTCTTGGCGGCCGGCCTTTCGGCCATCCCATGCGCGCACGCCGACGCAGGGGCGCCGCTCGACATTCCGGCCCGCTCGTTACCGGCGCCGACCGCCGGAATCAGCCCGGGGATGCAATCGATCATCGCCGCTCCGCTCAATCCCGATTGGGACAAGCTCTGGAAAACCGGCGACGAGGCCCGGGCGTATGCGCAGGGCCAGGCGGCCAATGCCGTCAAGTCGATTCCCGGGATGCTCGAACGGCTGCACGTGAAGTCCGTCCCGTCGACGATGGGAGGGGTCAAGGTGTACACCCTGACGCCGGACACCATACCGCCGGAAAACCGCGACAAGGTGCTCATCCACGTCCATGGCGGATGCTACGTGCTGTTCCCGGGTGAAGCGGGGACGACCGAGGCCATCATGATGGCCGGGTTCGGTCACTACAAGGTCATTTCGGTCGACTACCGCATGCCGCCCGAAGCGTATTTCCCGGCCGCGCTCGATGACGCGATCACTGTCTACAAAGCGGTCCTGAAGACCACGCCGGCGAACAAGGTCGCTTTCCTCGGCACGTCGGCGGGCGGCGCGCTCACCCTGGAAATGGTGTTGCGCGCGCGCTCCCAGGGTCTGCCGCTGCCCGGCGCCATCGCGCCTGGGACCCCGATGTCGGACGTGACGAAGACGGGCGATAGCTTCTACACCAACGAGAAGGTCGACAACATCCTGGTGTCGCGAGACGGCTTCTGCGACGCCGGGACGCTGATCTACGCCCAGGGGCACGACCTGAAGGATCCCCTGCTTTCACCGGTGTACGGCGACATGCATGGCTTCCCGCCGGCGATCCTGACCACCGGAACCCGCGATCTCCTGTTGAGCAACACGGTCCGGGTCCACCGGGAGCTGCGCCGTGCGGGCATCCCGGCAGACCTCGTGGTCTTCGAGGGGCAGTCGCATGCGCAGTATCAATTCGACGACCGCGTTCCCGAAACCAAGGAGGCGTTCGAGGAAATTTCCGGCTTCTTCGCCAAGCACCTCGGGCACCGACGCTGAGGCCGGCGGTCGCGGTCGCTACTTGCTCGCGGTCACGGACCAGACCGCGTTGCCCACGTCATCGGCAATCAGCAACGCGCCGTCGACGCCTTGCGCCAACCCGACCGGAGCGCCATACAACGAGGATTCATCAGCGGAATAAAAACCGGTGACGACCGACTCCACCTGCCCGGTGGGTCGGCCGTCGGCAAACCGCACGAAGCTCACCTTGTAGCCGCTCAAGGGCGACCGGTCCCAGCTCCCATGCTCGCCGATGAAGGCGCCACCTCGGTAGGCATCGGGAAGGTTGTTGCCCGTATAGAACAAGAGCCCCAGCGGGGCCACGTGCGAACCGATGGCGTAGTCGGGACTGATCGCCTTGGCGACCAGATCCGGCCGCTGCGGCTGGACGCGCTGGTCGACGTGCTGGCCATAGTAGCTGTAGGGCCACCCGTAGAAGCCCTTCTCCTGGACCGAAGTCAGGTAGTCGGGGACGAGGTCCGCACCGATCTCGTCGCGCTCATTGACGATGGCCCAGAGCTTGCCCGTTCGAGGCTCCCATTGCAGACCCGTCGGATTGCGCAGACCGGACGCGAAGACGCGGCTTGCTCCCGAGGCGACGTCGACTTCGAGGACCGTGGCGCGGCGGTACTCGACCTCCAGGCCATTTTCCGTGATGTTGCTGTTCGAGCCCACGCCGACGTAGAGCTTCTTGCCATCCGGACTGGCCAGGAGCGACTTGGTCCAATGGTGGTTCACGGCGCTCGGCAGATCCGCCAGCTCCGTGCCCGGCTCGGCGATCTCGAGCTGCCCGGGCGCGTAGTTGTACTTCATGATCTTGTCGGTATCCGCCACGTACAGCGTGTGGTCGATCAACTGGATCCCGAACGGCGAGTGCAGGTGCTCGATGAAGACGTGCGACGCCCACTGTCCCGTCGCCGGGTCCTTGCGCAGGAGCGAGATCCGGTTGCCGCCCTTCGCTCCCTTGCCAGAGCGATTCTTGACGATGCCCGCGATCAGCTGCTTGGGCGTGGTGACCGCCTCCGTGCCGGGGCCGTTCGACTCGACGACCAGCACATCGCCATTGGGCAGCGCGAGCAGTTGGCGGGGATGAATCAGTCCCGCGGCAATTTTTTCAATTTTCATTCCGCTGGGGACGACGGGATGGGCATCGCCCTGCCATCCCACTCCGACCGGCACCTGCATCGGAGGAACCAGGAAATTCTGGGCCTGGGGCAACTGCGGGTCGTGCCCCATCTGAACTTTGGGGTCGAGTTGAGCGCGTTCGCCACAGGCCGACAGCGCGACGGCCAGGGCGACCGGGAGCACGGGAAAGAACGTGTTCATGACGAGGCCCTGATGCGCCACTGATGCCGCGCGCAAGCCAATCGACCAAGCACCAGCAGGGCGACCGTCAGGCCCGAGAGCCACAGGCCTTCCGGCATCGCCGCGTAGGCATCGCGACTGTGGACGAACGCATTCACGGTCGCCGCCGCGATCGCGCCGACGTTCAGCCAGAAGCTCGCGATCTCCGCGCCCACGCGTGGCCTGCTGCCCGTGAACCAGACCTGCACGAGGTTGATGAGTCGAGGCACGATGGCGAACAACAGACCGACTGCGATGAGCCAGGCGGCCGCCTTGATCCAGAGCACCTCCGGGTGGCTCGCATAACCGACGTCGAAGAGGCACGCAGCGACCAGGAATCCGTAGGGGATCGGGTCGAGCAACGCGAAGATGATGGAAGCGGTTGTCGATCGTGGCCCATCGGGCCCTGGTTTCATCGCCATAGGGGATCCTG
Source organism: Pseudomonadota bacterium (assembly GCA_030776545.1). Lineage (GTDB taxonomy): Bacteria > Pseudomonadota > Gammaproteobacteria > Burkholderiales > Burkholderiaceae_C > LMDS01. The sequence goes on from JALYHO010000098.1 coordinate 4,962, forward strand.
GAAAAGCGTCGTTGTCAGAAAGCGCGCTTTCCCGGGCAAACCTCGTGCCCGGCGGCCTCGGCCCGGCACAGGGATTGCCAGGCCTGCGCATGGCGCGCGACATCGGCAAGGTCAGGGTGGGCATATCGGGGTGGCGCTACGCGCCCTGGCGCAAGGTTTTCTACCCGGCAGGCCTCCTGCAACGCAAGGAGCTGGCGTACGCGTCGCGCATGCTGCCGACGATTGAAATCAATGGCTCGTTCTACTCGCTGCAAAAGCCCTCGTCCTACCAGGCGTGGTTCGACGAGACGCCCGACGATTTCGTGTTTGCCGTCAAGGGGCCGAGGTACATCACGCACATGCGCCGCCTCAAGGACGTTCGCGCGCCGCTCGCGAACTTTCTTGCGTCCGGTGTCTTGGCGCTCGGAACCAAGCTCGGTCCCATCCTTTGGCAATTTCCGCCGCAGATGTCGTTCGACCCGGATCGATTCGATGCCTTCTTCCGGCTGCTTCCTCACGACACGGCGTCCGCACTGACGCTCGCGCAAGCACACGACGAACGCCTGGCCGGCCGGAGCTGGCTCGAAAAGACCCCCTCGCGCGCGCTGCGCCATGCGGTCGAGATCCGCCACCCTTCGTTCGCCGACGCGGCCTTCGTCGCCATGTTGCGCCGGCACCGGGTCGCCCTGGTGGTGGCCGACACGGCGGGCCGGTGGCCGCTGCTCGAGGACATGACCGCCGATTTCGTCTATGTCCGGCTGCACGGCGACAAGGAGCTGTATGCCAGCGGCTACGGGGACGCCGCACTCGACGCGTGGGCCCGCAGGATCGACAGCTGGCGGCGCGGCGGCCAGGTCCCGGACGCTCGCCTGGCATCGAGCCGGTCCGACCGCGCCATTCGCCGTCGCGACGTGTTTTGCTATTTCGACAACGACGTCAAGGTTCACGCGCCCTACGACGCCGCCCGGCTCGCCTCGCGTCTGGGCGTCGAGACCGGCCTCGATGCGAACGGGACGTTCGCGACGTCGACCGAGTTCGCCCAGATCACGTCCAGCCTCGTGGACCGTTCTTGATTCCGGCGAGGTACCCTCGGGCCGGATGCACTCGAATGTGAACGCCCGATGAACCAGAATGACGATCTGCCCACGTCCCACCACCGCGCCGGCGGGTTCCAGAACACCTACGCCGACATCGTCCCCAAGAGCCTCGCGGAGGTCTTGCGTTGGAAGTGGGATGCGGCACGCCGCGGATTGCCGAAACCACCCCAGACCCCGACCCCGCGGGTCGCGCCCGACCTGCAGTGGTTGCGCGCGAATGCAGGGGCGGGTGTCGCGATGCAGCCCTCCTTGACCTGGATCGGTCATGCGACCGCCATGGTGCAACTCGGCGGCGTCACGGTCCTGACCGATCCGATCTTCTCGGACCGCGCTTCGCCGTTGCCGTTCGTCGGCCCGAAGCGGCACGTCGGGCCCGGGATCGGGTTGGAAGATTTGCCGCGTATCGATCTCGTGCTCGTTTCGCACAACCACTACGACCATCTGGACGGCGCCTCGGTCGATGCGCTGGCGCGGCAGCGCGGGGGGCCGCCGACCTTCATCGTCCCCCTCGGCGTGCGGAAATGGTTCGTCGAACGCGGCATCCTCGGCGTGGTGGAACTCGACTGGTGGCAGACCCACGCGGCAGCCTCGCCGCAGGGCCCGACCGAGATCATGCTGTGTCCGGCTCAGCACTGGTCGGGTCGCGGCATCGCCGACCGCATGAAGACCTTGTGGGGTGGCTACGCAGTCTTTGCACCCGACTGTCATTTGTTTTTTGCCGGTGATACCGGCTATTCCCGGGACTTCCAGGACCTGAAAGCCCGGGTCGCGCATCGGCAGCGGCCCGAACTCGGCGGCGGCTTCGACATCGCCTTGCTCCCGATCGGCGCGTACGAGCCGCGCTGGTTCATGGCGACGCAGCACGTCAACGCCGCCGAAGCCGTGAAGATCCATCGCGACGTCGGCGCCAAGGCCTCCCTCGGATTGCATTGGGGAACATTCCAGTTGACCGACGAGCCCCTCGACGAGCCGCCGCGTTCGCTGCGAAAAGAGGTCGTCGAGGCGGGACTTGCCGAAGGGGAATTTTTCGTGCTCGCGGTCGGAGAGACGAAGCGCCTCAGGAAGCGGGAATCGTCCGAAGGCGATGTGCGCGATGAACCACATGTCCGCAAACGACCTGCCAAGGACGATCTCTCGGCCGAGAATGGGCTGCTTTGACGGCCCCCTCGAATGAGCACTCCCAGCCTGTTGCGCCTCCTCGCCCTGTCCGCCATCTGGGGCGCTTCGTTCCTATTCACCCGCCTGTGCGCGCCTGTCCTCGGCCCAGCACTCCTGATCGAGCTGCGGGTGGGATTGGCCGCCGTCTTTTTGCTGGTCGTCGGCAAAGTCCTGCACCAGGGTCTGGCCCTTCGGGACCACTGGAAACACTATCTCGTCCTGGGCCTTTTCAATTCGGCGCTCCCCTTCCTCTTGTTCGCTTTCGCTGCCCGAACGCTCTCCGCCTCGCTGCTCTCCATCCTGAACGCGACGTCTCCGATCTGGGGCGCCGTGATCGGCGCCGCGTGGACCCGCACGGCCCCGTCGGGACGTGCGTGGCTGGGCATGGCCCTGGGGGTGGTCGGGGTGGCCATGCTGGTGGGATTCGACCCGTCGACCTTGCGCGCGGGAGCCCCCTGGGCCATCGCGCTGAGCCTGGGAGCGGCGTTTTCCTACGGCATCGCGACCCAGTACGCCAAGTCGGCCCGCAAGATCGCGCCGTTCGCCAACGCCCACGGCAGCATGTGGGCCGCGACGCTCCTGGTCGCGCCGACCGTCCCCTTCTTTTCCAACCCGGTCGTGCCCGATGCCGGCATCGCGCTCGCGGTGCTCGCGGTCGGCGTGCTCTGTAGCGGCGTCGCCTACCTGATCTACTTCCGGCTCATCGTCGACATCGGCGCTGCGCCGGCCTTGACGGTCACGTTCCTGGTCCCGGTGTTCGGTGTCGTGTGGGGCCACTTGTTTCTCGACGAGCCGGTCGGCTGGAGCACGCTCGCGGGGGCGTGCGTGGTCATCATCGGGACCGCCCTGGTGACCGGGTTTTCGCCGTCCATGCTGTTCGGGCGAAAAACCGCGCAGGCGGCGTGAACCGGTGGGATCGGCCCGGTCCCCCTTCAGTCCAGCCAGCCACGGCCGCTAGGCGGCCCAACCGCAGTCGTCCAGCACCCTGCTCGCGGGTCGAAGGCCCTGGGGGCCCCCGCCCTGCCATTTGGTGATCAGCAACTGGATCTGACGCTTCGTGAAGGGCTTGCTCAAATAATCGTCGAATCCCGCGACGATGCAGCGGTGCGCGTCGCCGACGAGCGCATTGGCGGTCAATGCGATGACCGGCAAGGTCGAAGGATTGACGAAGGGAAAACGGTGGCTCGCCCCGCCGCGGAAGTGGGCCAATGCAGCGAAGCCGTCCATCTCCGGCATCTGGCAATCCATCAGCACCATATCGAACGCCTGGCGGGTCAAGAGGTCGAGCGCTTCCAGACCGTTGACGGCCAGCTCTGCCTGACAACCAAGATGGCCGAGGATTGCCTTGATCACCTCCTGGTTCACCGGGTTGTCTTCGGCCACGAGCACACGGGCGCCGAGCGCGGCGTCGCCGGCGCTGGCGGGACTCTCGCGATCGGGGAGCAACTGTATCGCGCGCAGCAACTCGTGCTGCCGCACGGGCTTGGCGAGGTAGCAGTCGACCCCCGCGGCGCGGGCGCGCCGCGCCTCCTCGTCGGTCGCCACCGAGGTCAGCATGAGCACGCGGCCGGGTGCGATCGACGGCAGGGCGAGCAAGGCCTCCGCGAATTCGATCCCATCCATGACCGGCATCTTCATGTCGACGAGCGCCAGGTCCACGCGCTCGCCGCAGGCGTGCAATGTGCGCAGCTTGTCGAGTCCTTCCTGGCCGTTGCCGGCCAGCCAGACCCGCACGCCCCACAATTTGAGATGGGCCTCGACCACCGCCGCGTTGGTCGGGTTGTCGTCGATGACCAGCGCACACTTGCCACGCAACGCGGCGGGGTCGGTCGGCACCGGGCTCTCGGGAACGCTGGTTCCGACCGGCATCGACAAACGGAACGTGAACATCGACCCCACGTCGAGCTGGCTTTTCACGGTCAGCGTGCCGCCCATCATGTCGATCAGCTGCTGGGTAATGACCAGCCCGAGGCCCGTTCCGCCATAGCGCCGAGCCATCGAACCGTTCGCCTGAGTGAAGGCCCGAAACAGTTTCCCGAGCGTTTCCTCGCTCATGCCGATGCCCGTGTCACGAATGCAGATCTCGAGCGCGACATGGTCGGGATCCGCGTCCTGCGGGATCCGCGTCACGTGCATGACGACCTCGCCGTGATGGGTGAACTTGATCGCGTTGCCGACCAGGTTCGTGATGACTTGGCGCATGCGGCCGGCGTCGCCCTGGACGACCGTGGGAACGTCGCGATCGATCTGGCAGACCAGCTCGATGCGCTTTTGGTGCGCGCGCGCGGCCAGCAGTTCGAAGGCATCTTCCAGCACGGCGCGCAAGTTGAAGTCGGCACGGTCGAGTTCGAACTTGCCCGCTTCGATCTTGGAGAAATCCAGGATGTCGTTGATGATTTGCAGCAGGGCTTCGCCGGAGCCATAGACGGTTTCGGTGAAGCGCCGCTGGCGCGCATCGAGCGGGGATCCCAGAAGGAGTTCGGTCATCCCCAGGATGCCGTTCATGGGGGTGCGTATCTCGTGGCTCATGTTGGCCAGGAACTGTGACTTGGCCCGGTTGGCGGAATCGGCCTCCTGGGCGAGCGCGCGCGAGCGCTCGGTCATCTCGCGCAACTGCGCCGTGCGCTGCTCCACTTCGTGCCTCGATTCGAAGAGGTGGCGCTCCATTTGGGCCAGCGACTGAAGCAGCCCGTCGAGGTCGTCGCGCGTGTCGGGCGTCGGTTGCGCCGCGAGTTCTCCGCGCGCAATGCGCTGGGCGGTGGCGACCGCCCGGGCCAGGGGCTCGGTCAGCCGCTTGATCATGCCGTAGAGAAAGTACGCGGCCGCCACAAGCGTGAAGGTCGCGGCGACGAGGACCAGGCGGTTCTGGGTCCGCGCCGTGGCGATGGATTCGACGATGGCCGACTCCGCGGCATGCGCAAACGCACCGGAGGCCTGCTGCAGTTGCGTGTCGATGGCGTGGATCTCGGTCGGCAACGCCATGGCTTGCGAAAGCGAAGTGTCGTTGGAAAGTGCGCCCTGCACCGCGCGCACCGACGCGCGCAGCCCCGCGAGTTCGCCCGAGCCCGGCGCTGCCGCCAGTTCGTCCAGCGCGCGACTGGCCTGGTCGAGCGCGCCCAGGGCGGGACGAGCCACCCGGCCGGTGTCGACCGCGTCGGCGACGCCGAGCACGAATTGGCGATAGGCCTCTTGCGCTTGTTTGGCCTTGCTGGCGAGCTGGAATGCGTGGTCCACCACCTCGGCGCGTTGGATGTCCATCCAGGATTGGTACGCGAGCAGCAAGGTGACCGGCAACAAGATCACCAGCACCTGAAAGATGAGCCGCAGCTTGAGCGAACGCACGCGCATGGTGGAAGAGGGACTCTTGGACAGCCGCAGGTCGTCGCTGCGGGCCGGGTGAGATGGAGGCTCCTATGATCCACAAAACGGATGCGCACGGATCGGCCGAAGTGAGCGGCTTTTGTGCGCTTTCCGGCCCAAGCGGGCGAATTGAAGGCCAATTGACCTGTTGTTCGGCGCCGCGGGCGGCGTGACAGAGCGCCACAATCTTGGCGTTCGATCCCGTTTCGCCGGAGTTTTTGCATGAACCCTCGCAGCACGCAGCCGCGTGCGATCCGCCCGATGGCGCTCGTCTTGTCGCTGAGCCTGCTCTTGAGTCATTCCGCGCACGCGGCCGACCCTGAGGAACTGGAGCGTCGTCTCGCGCAAAGCCTGCAGCTGATCGAAGCCTTGACGCGCCGCCTCGAGCGTGTCGAAGGCGAACTCGCTGCGACCAAGGCGCCGGCCACGCCCGCGTCCGTTCCCGCGACCGCTGCAGCGTCGGCGCCTCCCGCCGATGCTCGAATCGAGCAACTCGAGCGAACCATGGACCAGCTCACCGCCTCGAGCGGCCGCGACCTGCGCGACGCGGGACTGGCACTGCATGGTTTCGCCGACGTCGGGCTCGCGCAAACACGGCACCTGCCGGCCGGGCAAAAGGACGGCGTCGCGGTCGGTACGGTCGACTTCTACCTGACGCCCGAGTTCGGCGCGAACGTGAAGACGCTGGTCGAACTCAATTTCGGGACTGCAGACAACGGCCATACCCAGGTCGACCTCGAACGCGCCCAGATCGGCTACGCCTTCAGCGATGCATTGACGGTCTGGTTGGGACGCTTCCATACCCCTTTCGGCTACTGGAACATGGCCTACCACCACGGCGCCCAGATCCAGCCTTCGATCCTGCGACCCCGCATGCTGGACTTCGAGGACGACGGCGGCATCTTGCCGGTCCACACGACCGGAGCCTGGGCGGCGGGAAGTGCGCGCTTCGGTGCCGACAAGCTCAGCTACAACTTCTACATCGGCAATGGCTCGCGGATCATCGATGGCCAGCTCAACCCGAATCCGGGGGGCGACGACAATCGCAACAAGGCCGTCGGCTTCGGCCTCAACTACCGCTTCGGCGGTCCGTCCGGCGGGGTCACCTGGGGACTCAATGGCCTGCGCCAGACCGTCGACGCCCACGGCGCCGCCGATGCGGTCGTGAGCACCACCCGAATGACCATGCTCGGAACGCACGCGGTCTACGAAGACGACAAATGGCAAGTCATCGGCGAGTACTACCGGTTGCGTGACCTGGACCTCAGCGGCCCCACCGGCGAGCACAACAGCTGGACCGGTTACGCCCATGTGGGCTACACCTTCGACGATCGCTGGGGACCGTACTACCGGCTCGAGAAAGCCGCGCTCGACCAGAACGACAACTATTTCCTCGCGCAGCAATATGGGCGCTCCTACCTGCGCCACGTCCTCGGGGTTCGATACAACGTCGACCCCGGGGCGGTGGTCAAGGTCGAGCTCGTCAGAACGGACGACCATGGCCTGGGCTACACCACCGACCAACTGCGATTGCAGTATGCGGTCGGATTCTGAGGCCGCCACATGCGAGCTCCTCGTCCCACCTTGCCGGCGCTGCTCGCTGCAGCGCTGCTCGTGTTCCCGGGCCTCGGCCGCGCGGACGAGGTCTACGTGATTTCGAACGGGGTCGTCGCGATGACGCCCGAGGAAGTGAAGGAGGTCTTTCTCGGTGAATCCCAGTTCTCCGGCGCGCAGAAATTGCAGCCGGTCGACAATGCCGGGGCGCAGGCGCAGTTCCTGGCGCACGTGCTGAACATCAGCGCGCCGAAGTATTCGACCATCTGGATGAAAAAGGCATTTCGCGACGGCCTCAACGCGCCGCCGCTCAAGGCCACCGATGTCGAGGTGCTCAACTTCGTCAGGAGCCATCCCGGCGCCATCGGCTACACGGCGTCGGAGCCCCAGGGCGTCCACGTCATCGGCAGGTATTGAGACGGATGGGCGTCCATCCCCGCCGATCCGCCGTGCCGGCACTGGTGCTCGCCTTGGCGCTCGCACCGCCGCTGTCGCTCCGACCGGCCCAAGCGGCGCCTGCCAGCGCTTACCGCATGGACCTGAGCTTCGTCGACGACCACGGCTCGCGTCGCGCGCTGTCCGAATGGCGCGGCAGGCCGGTGGTGATCGCGATGGCCTACGGTGCCTGCCGCAGCGTCTGTTCGACGACCTTGCGCACCCTCGAGGAGCTCCAGGCGCTGGCCGATCGCGAAGGCGCGTCGCTCGATGTCGTGGTGGTCAGCATCGACCCGGCAGAAGACACCCCGCAAGCGTGGTCGGACTACCGAGCGGCCCGCCGCCTGCAACGGACGAACTGGACTTTTCTGTCCGGGGACAAGGACGCGACGCGCACGCTGGCGCGTTTCCTGGGGGTGACCTTCTGGTCCTACGACGAGCATGTCCTGCACAACCTCCGGATCGTTCGCCTGGGCCCCGACGGCGAACCCGGCGCCGCGCTCGATTGGAACCACCGGAAGGTCGAATCGCTGCTGCGATGAGATGCGGGGCTCGGACCCACCCCGGGGGCCGAGATCAGAACAATTCGACGTCGCCGACGATGTCGTTCGAGACGATGCGGCCCGCGCGAACCAGCTGCTCGTACCACGCGACCTGGTTGCGGCCGTGCTCTTTGGCGTGGTAGAGGGCCTTGTCGGCCCGGGCGAAAGCGATCGAGGGCGTGTCGGTCGGCACCGTTTCGGTGAACCCCATGCTCACGGTCACCCGGCCGACCTGCGGAAATTCGAAGCGCTCCACGTTCGCCCTGAGGCGTTCGAATGCGGCCTGTGCTTGCTCGGCATGCAGGCATTCGAGCACCACCACGAACTCCTCCCCGCCGAAGCGGTAGAGGCGATCGAAATGCCGGAAGGTCGAACGCAGGAGCCGCGACAGCAACAGCAGCACCTCATCGCCGATCGGATGGCCGAACGAGTCGTTGACGCGCTTGAAATGGTCGATGTCGACCACCGCGAGCCACAGCGCCGTGCCCTCCGCAGCCTCGCGCCGGTCGGATTGGGGCGCCTCGAGCGCGGCCTTGCGGTGGCCGCGGGCGACGAGCGCGGAATTGAAGGTCTGGCGATTGAGCAACCCGGTCAAGGGATCGCGCTCGCTGTGGTCGAGCAGATCGTGGAAGTTGCCGTAGATGCGAACGATCGTCGTGACGATGGCCCGGTCCGCGGGATTCAACGGATCGGCGGTCTGCACCTCGAGGACACCGATGACCTGGCGCTCGGTCGAGATCGGAAAGTAGTTGGTCTGCGGCGTCTCTCCGACCGTCACTGGCTCCGCATCGGTCAGGCAGCGCTTGCGCGCCGGCACGGCGTCGAGTTCGGGCAGCGATTCGATGTCGTTCCACAGCGGGTCGGCGGACGCGGTGGAGTCACCGGCGGCCATGCGCGCCCGGGTCAGCCAGCGCTGGCGCTCGGCTTCGCCGACGCTGCGGTAGATGCCGACCGCCAGCGGCTTGAGCACGTCGGCGACCGCGCACACGACCGACAGGTCGAGCTGATCGCGGTCACGGAATCCCGTGATCTCGGCGACGTGGTCGATCAGTTGCGTCATGGCTCGATCTTAATGGGGGCCGATTGGAGCATCAGTTGCGGCACATCTGCCCCACCGGCGCGCTGGTGCAGCTGAAAAAGCTGCTCTCGACGTTCATGCCGGCCCCGTCGCGGCCGCCCAGGACGAACATCTTGTAGTCGCCTGCCGCCAGCGCCGTGACCGGGCCGCGCAGCGGCACCGTCGCGGAGCGGGCGCTGGGTCGGATCGGCACATCGCCGATGCGCACGTCGCTTCCCTGCCCACACGAGCCGTTGGTGCAGAACTCGATCTGGTCGAAGCCGGTCGCCCCGTCGCTGAAGCTCCAGGCCGCGTCCAGGCTGCCCGCGGTCCCTGCGGCGAGCGCCAGTGCTTGCAGCGCGGTCCGGGTGGAAGCGCTCAGGTCGCCCCAGGCCAGGCTCGGCATCGCCGCCCATACCGGCGGAACGCCCTGGATGTCGACCGCGAATGTGCTGCGGCCGCCGATCAGCGCCGGCGCCGTGCAGGCGGCGTCCGAAAACAATGAGACCGTGACCGTCCGGCCCCCACGGTAGAAGTTGCGGACCACATCGTCACCGGCGCTGCCGTCCGGCAGGGCGATCCAGGTGTCGTCGGCGCTGCGCATGGCGCCGGTCGCCGGGTCCAGGCTCGCCGCATTGCTCATGCCGTCACCGGTCCAGAGCGACATGCGCCGAGCGGACGGGGCGAACACCTTGTAGTAGGCCAGGGTGGTGGCCGCTCCGCTGCTGTCGCGCTGGCCGAGCTGGGCGCACGCCACGCCCGGCGTCACCGCGATGTCGAACTGCAGTGCACGGGTGTAGTGGTCCGGCGTGGTCGGATCGTCCACGCGGCGGGCGCGCTGGACCGCCGCGTTGGCATGGATGGAGACCGGCAGCACATCGCCATAGAACTGCCAGACGCCCGCGCGATAGATGACGCCGGTGCCGTCTCCGACCGACTGGACCGAACCATCGGTGCCTTGCAGGACGAAACCCACCGCACAAATCGGGTCGGCGCCGCCGAGGTCGCACCGACCGAGCGTCGGGTTGACCAGGCTCGATCCCCAGATGGCACCCGAGCCCCCGCCGGCCTGACCGCCGAAGTACATGCAGAGCCCGGCGCCGACGGCAGCGCGCCCGCTGGCTTGCCCGTCGCCCATGTTCATGCGCGCATCGGAAGCGATCAAGGACGCGATGCCGTGGGCCGGATCGGCACAGGCGGCGGCGCTTGCCACCGCGCTGGTCATGTTCTGGAAAAGCGTGGTCACGCCACTCAGCGGCAGCGCCGCCGCGCCGGTCGCGGTGGTGATCGCGCCCTGGGTGGTCCCGGTCGTCATGTAGAGGTTGCCATCACCCAGGCGCGGCGTGGCTTGCACGAAGGCGCCGCTGTCGGTGCCGGTGGTCACTTCGACCTCGTCGAGCAGGCGGTCGTAGCCCGTGCGCGTCCCCGCGGCAAGCGCACCGGTCGTGAAATCGAGGTCGGCGCCGACTCCCGCGCTCGTCAGCGAGCCTGCCAGTGCCGTCTGCAGTTGCGTTTGCGCGCTCGCCAGGGCCGCCGCGGTCGGCGCCGAGGCGCCGCCCTGCATGACGGTATCGGGGCTCAGTCCGCTCGCCAGCGTGATCAGGGCCGATGTCACCGGGGTCACGTTGGCGGTTCCTGCGGCTTGCGCGATCGAGTAGATGCAGCGCCAGTTCGCACCCGCATAGCCGCACGCCTCGAGCCGCCAGGGGCCGGTACCGGTCAAGGCGACGTTGGCGTAGTTGCCGCTGGCGTCGATCGCCACGTTGCTGGCGACGACGTTGCCGCCGGCATCGAGGATGCGCAAGACGGCCTGGGCGAGCGGGGTTCCGATCGCGACGCTGCCCGAAAGCGAGGTCGCGGTCACCGTCGGCGTGTCCGCGGTGGTTGGTCCTCCTCCCCCGCAACCCGCAAGCACGACCAGCGCGATGGCGCCGCTCACAACGGAAAGGGCAAGGGGCGAAATACCGCGCATAGACATGTCTCCGAACACAGGGTGGGCGTGCGCGCTCTCCACTTGTACCCAAGCGAGGGCGCACACCGACGTGTTATCGGCGCGGTGGCTCGGCCCTGAGGGCCCCAAGACCGTGTCACGATTGTTAAATCGTGAGATTGCTATCGAAAACCGCAGGTCCGACGGGTCCCTGCGCCAAGCCCTCGGTCAGGGCCGCCGTCGAAGGCCGCAGGCGCCGGCAACGCCATTCGGCGTCGACTTCGACGTCGCCCGGACCGGCGGATGCGTCAGGTCATGACTGGGCGGGAGGCGTGGTCACCACCTGCCCGTTCTTGACCGGCAAGGTGGGTCCGGGGCGGAACGACAGTTGCGTTTGCCCCTCCCTGCCATCGAGCCGGTAAGTGACGTTGTATCCCACGACCTTCTGAGATTTGTCGCTGACGGTACGGCACCGATGCTCGATCGTCGTGGTCACGTCCTTTTGCTGCATGTTTTTCTGCACCTGGTTGCCGGCGTAGCCGCCCGCGGCGGCACCCGCCACGGTGGCAATGGTCTTGCCGGTGCCACCGCCGACCGCGCTGCCCAGCAGGCCACCGGCGATTCCGCCGAACAGGCTGCCGGCGATGCGGTGCTGGTCCTGGACGGGAGCCTGGTGGTTGACGGCGACATCTTCGCAAGCCTCGCGCGGTGTCACCGTGGTCTGGGTGACCTCCTTGACGGCCACCACGTCGGCGAACTGCGGTTTGTTGAGCGTCTTGTAGCCGGTCACCGCGCCGGTGCCGAGCACGACCATCGCGATGCCACCGACGGCCATCCCCTTGATCATCGATTTGTCCATGTTCATCTCCTTTTCGCAGGCCCGACCCCATGGTCCGCGGCCCGCTCGCCGAAATGTGACCGGAAAGCGGTCGCCACGCCGGCCTCGCCCCCGAAGCGGCCACCGGCTTCGTGACTATGTAACGCCGCGCCGCGCCGGGTGTTGACCTGAATTTGTAACCTCGTGCCGCGCCGCCCGGCTTTTCCACTCGCCGACGAGCCCGATCCGCTGGACTAGACTGCCGACTAGCAGCCCCGCCTCGACGATGTGATCGCCATGCATGACACTTCCCTCGCCTATCAAACCGGCTTCGGCAACGAATATGCGAGCGAGGCGCTCCCAGGTGCGCTTCCTCGCGGCCGCAACAGCCCGCAACGGGCGCCCCACGCGCTCTACCCCGAACTGTTGTCCGGCACCGCCTTCACGGCGCCACGTCACGAGAATCGGCGCACCTGGATGTATCGGCGCCAGCCGTCCGTCGTCGCGGGCCGTTACGAACCGTATCCGCAGCCGTTCTGGCAGACCGGCGCCGACTTCCGAACCCCTCTCGCGCCCGAGCCGATGCGCTGGCAACCCTTCGCGCTCGATGGGGTCGACGCCGATTTCGTCGACGGACTGCGCACGCTGGCGGCCAACGGCGATCCGCAGACCCAGACCGGCGTCGCCGCGCACGTCTACCTCGCCACGCGCTCCATGCAGCGCCGGGCGCTGGTCAATGCCGATGGCGAGATGCTGCTGGTGCCGCAGCAAGGACGCCTGCGGCTGGTGACCGAGCTCGGCGAGATCGAAGTCGCCCCGGGCGAGATCGCCCTGCTGCCGCGCGGCGTGGCGTTCAAGGTCGACGTGCCGGATGGCCCGGCTCGCGGCTATGTCTGTGAAAACTACGGGGCCCACTTCCGCTTGCCCGAACTCGGGCCGATCGGTTCCAACGGCCTGGCCAATGCGCGCGACTTCCTGGCTCCGGTCGCTGCGTTCGACGACGGCGGTGAGGGCTACGAACTGCTGAAGAAATTCGGCGGCCGGGTCTGGCGAGCGCCGCTGCGGCAGTCGCCTTTCAACGTGGTGGCCTGGCACGGCAATCTCGCCCCGGTGAAGTACGACACCGCCCATTTCATGACGATCGGCTCGATCAGTTTCGACCACCCCGACCCCTCGATCTTCACGGTGCTGACCTCGCCCAGCGACACGCCGGGCACCGCCAACTGCGACTTCGTGATCTTCCCGCCGCGTTGGCTGGTGGCCGAAGACACCTTCCGACCGCCGTGGTACCACCGCAACCTCATGAGCGAATTCATGGGCCTGGTCCACGGCATCTACGACGCCAAACCGGAGGGCTTCAAACCCGGCGGCGCGAGCCTGCACAACTGCATGGTGCCGCACGGCCCCGACGCCGAGGCGTTCGAACGCGCGACCCAGGCGCCGCTCGCACCGCACAAGCTCGACCACACGCTGGCGTTCATGTTCGAAAGCCGCTACAAATTCATCCCGACCGAGTTCGCGCTCGCGAGCCCCCAACTCGACACGAACTACGCCGACTGCTGGGCCGACTTGCAGGACCGATTCATCCCATGAACCTCCTCAATTCCACGCATGACCCCGCGCTTCGAAGCTGGGTCCCCACGGCCAACGACGCCGACACCGATTTTCCGATCCAGAATTTGCCATTCGGACGGTTTCGGCGCAGCGGGACGACCGAGCCGTGGCGCATCGGCGTGGCGATCGGCGACCACGTGCTCGACCTCAACCTGGCCGCCACGGCCGGCCGCTGGAGCGCCGAGGCCGAAGTGATGCTGGCGTCGCTCGCCCTCGGCGACCTCAACGTCTTCATGGCACGCAGCGCGCTCGCGCGCGGCAAGTTGCGCGCCGAACTTTCCGCGGCACTCGCTGCGGGCAGCCCGCAACAGGAACGCCTGGACCGGGCGCTGGTGCCGCAGAGCGAGCTCCAGATGACCGTGCCGTGCGCAATCGGCGACTACACCGACTTCTTCACCGGCATCCATCACGCCACGGCCGTGGGCAAGCTGTTCCGTCCGGACAATCCCCTGCTGCCGAACTACCGCTGGGTCCCCATCGGCTACCACGGTCGAGCCTCGTCGATCGGCATCAGCGGCCAACAGTTCAGGCGGCCGCTGGGCCAGACCGCCGGCGAAGAAGGAACGCCGCGCTTCGGTCCGAGCCGGCGCCTGGACTATGAACTCGAGCTCGGCATCTTCGTCGCCACCGGGAACGTCCTCGGCGAACCGATCCCCATGGCGGCCGCCGAAGACCATCTGTTCGGGGTGTGCCTGCTCAACGACTGGTCCGCCCGCGACGTGCAAACGTGGGAGTACCAGCCGCTCGGCCCGTTTCTCGCCAAGAGCTTCGCCACCACGATCTCGCCGTGGGTCGTCACGATGGAGGCCCTGGCGCCCTTTCGGACCGCGTTCACCCGGCCGCACGGCGACCCCCAACCTCTCCCCTACCTCGATTCGGATTTCAATCGCGCACAGGGCGCGCTCGACATCACGCTGGAGGTCTGGCTGCAAAGCGCGGCGATGCGTGAGGCCCGGATGCCCGCGACGCGGCTGTCGCACTCGTCCGTGTCCGAGGCCGCCTACTGGACCTGCGCCCAGTTGATCGCGCATCACAGTGTCAATGGCTGCAATCTGCAGCCCGGCGACCTGTTCGGCTCCGGGACGCTATCCGGTCCGGCGCCCGAGCAGGGTGGCTCGCTCCTGGAACTCTCGCGGGGTGGCCAGCAAAAGATCGCGCTGCCCAGTGGCGAGCAACGCACGTTCCTCGAAGACGGCGACACCGTCACCTTGCGCGGCTATTGCACGCGCCCGGGTGCGGTCCGCATCGGACTGGGCGAGGTCAGCGGCACGGTGCTGGGCGCGGCGCCTTGAGACCCGGCCCCTGCGCTACCGCGACGACAGCGCGAGCCGGGCGCCGAACGCGAGCAGGAAGACGCCGCCCGTTCGTGTCAAGACGACCGACACCTTGGGATTGGCGCGCAGCCGCTCGGCCAGGAAGTGCGTCAGGCAGACCACCGCGAGTCCGTAGCAGAACGTGAGAAACGCGATCGTCGCCGCCATCACGGCAAAGGTGACGATCCCGCGGTGACGCACCGGATCCACGAAGGCCGGAAAGAAGGCCATGTAGAACACGATGGCCTTGGGATTGAGCAAGGTGATCAGCAGCGACTGCCTGAAGTAGTGGTAAGGCTTGATATCGAGCAAGGGCCTGGCGCCCGGCTTCGCGAACAGCATCCGGCCCCCGAGATAGGCCAGGTACAGCGCTCCGACCCACTTCACGAGGTGGAATGCGGGCGGCCAGGCGTTCAGGAGGGCCGCGACACCCGCCACGGCGAGCCACATCAGGACCTGGTCGCCCGCGATCAAGCCGAAAATGCTTCCCAATCCACCACGCAGTGCGCCCTTGCCGGTCGACGTGATCAGGGCCAGGTTGCCCGGGCCTGGAATGAGCAGGAAAACGATCACTGCCGCGACGAAGGTCGGATAGTCGGCGATTCCGAACATGGGAGCCTCCCGGGTGAGTCACGGCATTCTAGGGAGCCCCTGGCGATAAAATACGCTCCCGCCCACTTCGACAGCCACTGGATGAACACCATGTCTCGCTGTGCCTTCCGGACGCTGGCTGCCCTCGCACTCGCGACGGCGGCGATCGCGCCCGCTCTGGCCCAGGTGCGATCGTTTCCCCCCAACACCCTGCGCGGCACGATGGTCTTCGGCGATTTCCCGCAGGTCACGGTCAACGGGCAGGGGGCGACGCTCTCGCCCGGGACGCGCATCCGCGACGAGAACAACCGCCTCTTGTTGCCCGCCACCATCAACGGCGCCAAGTTCCTGGTCCACTACACCGTCGGCCTGTACGGCGCGCAGGTCCAGGACGTCTGGGTCTTGCGGGCCGACGAGGCGGCCATCAAACCCTGGCCGCGCACCCTCGAGGAGGCCCGCACCTGGGCCTGGGACGCGACGACGCAGACATGGACCAAGCCATGACCGCGCCGACCGCTCCCAAGGTCTTCATCAAGACCTTCGGCTGTCAAATGAACGAGTACGACTCGGGCAAGATGGCCGACGTGCTGCACGCGGCGCACGGATACGAGGCCACCGCCGACATCGAACAGGCCGACCTGATCCTGTTCAACACCTGCTCGGTGCGCGAAAAAGCCCAGGAGAAAGTCTTCAGCGACCTGGGGCGAGTCAAGCACCTCAAATCCAGGGGCGTGCTGATCGGCGTCGGCGGCTGCGTCGCGAGCCAGGAGGGCGAGGCGATCGTGGCCCGTGCGCCCTACGTCGACCTGGTCTTCGGACCGCAAACCCTGCATCGCCTGCCCGCGATGCTCGAACGGCAGGCGCGCGAGCAGCGACCCCAGGTCGACATCAGTTTCCCGGAAATCGAGAAGTTCGACCACCTGCCGCCAGCCCGGGTCGAGGGTGCGACGGCCTTCGTCTCGGTCATGGAAGGATGCTCCAAGTACTGCAGCTACTGCGTGGTCCCCTACACCCGTGGCGAGGAAGTCTCCAGACCCCTCGACGATGTGCTGGTCGAAGTCGCGAATCTGGCCGACCAGGGCGTCAAGGAAGTGACGCTGCTGGGGCAAAACGTCAACGCCTACCGAGGCACGATGGGCGGCACGGCCGAGATCGCCGACTTCGCGCGGCTGCTCGACCACGTGGCTGCCATGCCCGGTATCGATCGCATCCGCTACACCACCAGCCATCCCAACGAATTCACCCAGCGCCTGGTCGACGCCTACGCCCGTCTGCCGCAACTCGCGAGCCACCTGCATTTGCCGGTGCAGCACGGCAGCGACCGCATGTTGGCGGCGATGAAACGCGGCTACACCGCGATGGAATTCAAGAGCACGGTGCGCAAGCTGCGCTCGGTCCGCCCCGGGATATCGCTCTCGAGCGACTTCATCGTCGGCTTCCCCGGCGAGACCGAAGCCGACTTCGAACGCACGATGGCACTGCTCGACGATGTCGGCTTCGACGACAGCTTCAGTTTCGTCTTCAGCCCCCGACCGGGCACCCCGGCCGCGAACCTCGCGGACGACACCCCCCAGATCGAGAAAATGAAGCGCCTGCATCGGCTGCAGAAAGCCATCACGGCGAGCGCGCGTGCCATCAGCGAATCCAGGCTCGGCACGGTGCAGCGGGTGCTGGTGGAGGGTCCCTCGCGCAAGGACCCGAAGGAGCTCAGCGGTCGCACGGAGTGCAATCGGATGGTGAGCTTCGCCGGCGCGTCGCGGCTCATCGGCCAGATGGTCGACGTCACCGTCACCGAGGTCGCCACCCATTCGCTGCGTGGCGTCGTGGTGCAGGCCGGGTCGCTCAGCGACGGCGGCCGAATCCGACCCACCAAAGCGTGAAGGCGCAGGCCAGCACCATCGCTGCGTAAGTCGCGATCTTGCCGTCGCGACCCCATGCGACCAGTCCGGCCACGAGCACCAGGGCCGAGACCGACGCTGCCCAGCCCGCCAGGCGCAGCCAGCCCACGGGCTTGAGATCGGCGCGCCACAGCAGCTTGGCGAGCGCCGCCGACACCAGGCCGATGCCCACGGCAGGCGCGAACAGGTTCAACAGGTGCCACACGGCGGCGAAGGGGCCCAAATCGGTGCTTTCCCAAGAAACAGGCATGGCGAAGCTGGCGATTTTATAATCTGTCGATGAGCGTCTTCGCCCTCGGCCTCAACCACACGACCGCGCCCATCGATTTGCGCGGTCGTTTTGCGTTTGCGCCGGAGCAACTCGCCCCGGCCTTGCGCGCTTTTCGCGACCGCCTGCAGCCGCTTAGCGAAGTCGCGATCGTCTCCACCTGCAACCGCACCGAACTCTACGTCGGCGCGCACCAGGAACTGGCGGCACCGGCTTTCGACTGGCTCGCCAGCGTCGGCGGGGTCACGGGCGCGACGTTGCGTCAGCACACCTACTTGCTCGAGGGCGGCGCTGCCGCACGGCACGCCTTTCGCGTCGCCAGCGGTCTCGACTCGATGGTCCTGGGCGAACCCCAGATTCTCGGCCAGCTCAAGCAGGCGGTGCGCGAGGCCGAAACGGCCGGCACGCTCGGCGGCACGCTGCACCAGATGTTCCAGCGCAGCTTCGCGGTGGCCAAGGAGGTGCGCAGCTCCACGGCCATCGGCGCGCACTCCATCAGCATGGCCGCGGCGGCGGTGCGGCAGGCGTCGCAACTTTTCGGCGATCTGAGCGCGACCCGGGTGCTGTTCGTCGGCGCCGGCGACATGATCGACCTGGTCGCGACCCACTTCGCAGCCCGCAAGCCGAGCGCCCTGGCGCTCGCGAACCGCACCCTGGAGCGCGGCGAAAAGCTGGCGCTGCGCCTGGGCGCCGAAGCGCTTCGGCTCGCCGACCTGCCCGCGCGCCTGGCCGAGTTCGACATCGTCATCTCGTGCACCGCCAGCACCCTGCCGATCATCGGCCTCGGCGCGGTCGAACGCGCTCTGAAACAGCGCCGCCACCGGCCGATGTTCATGGTCGACCTGGCCGTCCCGCGCGACATCGAACCCGAAGTCGCGCAGCTGAGCGACGTCTACCTCTACACCGTCGACGACCTGTACAAGCTGGTGCAGGGCGCCGGGGAAAAGCGCCAGGCCGCGGTCGCGCAGGCCGAGGCGATCATCGAAACCGGCGTCCAGAGCTTCGTCCATTGGCTGGGCCAGCGCGGCTCGGTCCCGCTGATCCAGGCCTTGCACGCCCAGACCGACGACTGGCGCGCCATTGAAATCGCCCGCGCACGCAAGCTGCTCGCCAAAGGCGAGGACCTGGACGTGGTCCTGGAGGCCCTGTCGCGCGGCCTGACCCAAAAGATGCTGCACGGCACCCTGGCCGAACTCCACGTCGCCGACGGGGCCGAACGTGCCCGCCTGGTGCATACGGTCTCGCGCATTTTTCTGCGCCAAAGCAGCCGGCTTCCGACCGACGATCCGCTCTAGCGAGGTGCGCTCACGCCCTCGCCCTCGCCGGTCGCTCGCTCGACCGGCGCCTTCCAGCTCTCCCCGGCCGTCCGCATGAAAGATTCCCTTCGTCAGCAGTTCGAGCGTCTCGCGCTGCGCCTCAATGAACTCGATGCGACGCTCGCCGACCCTGGCGTCGCGAGCGACATGAAGCGCTACCGCGACCTGTCGCGCGAGCATGCCGAGGTGGGGGGGCTGGTCGAGCGTTTTCGTCGCTTCGAGCAGCGTGAACGCGACCTGGCCGGCGCTCGGGACATGCTCGCCGACCCCGAACTGGCCGATTTGGCGCAGCAGGAGGTGGAGGAGGCGCGCGCCGATGTCGCGGAGCTCGACCTGGCGCTTCACGCCGCCCTGCTGCCCCGCGACCCGGACGACGCCCGCAACGCCTTCATCGAGATCCGCGCCGGGACCGGCGGCGACGAGTCCGCCCTGTTCGCCGGCGACCTGGCGCGCATGTACCTTCGACACGTCGAGCGCCGCGGCTGGAAGTCGGAGATCATGAGCGAGAGCGTGAGCGACCTGGGCGGCTACAAGGAGGTCGTGATCCGGGTGATCGGCGAGGACGTCTACGGCCGCCTCAAGTTCGAGTCCGGCGGCCACCGGGTGCAGCGCGTGCCGACCACCGAGACCCAAGGGCGCATCCACACGAGCGCCTGCACGGTGGCGGTGTTGCCCGAGCCCGACGAGACCGAGGAAGTGACCCTCAATCCGGCGGACCTGCGCATCGACACCTTCCGGGCCAGCGGCGCCGGCGGGCAACACATCAACAAGACCGACAGTGCGATCCGCGTCACCCACCTGCCGACCGGACTGGTCGCCGAATGCCAGGACGACCGTTCGCAGCACCGCAACAAGGCCAAGGCGCTGGCGGTGCTGACGGCCCGCCTGCGCGACAAGGACCGCAACGAGCGGGCCGCCAAGGAAGCGGCGACGCGCAAGGGCCTGGTCGGAACCGGCGACCGCAGCGACCGGATCCGGACCTACAACTTCCCGCAGGGGCGCCTGACCGACCACCGCATCAACCTGACGCTCTACAAATTGCAGCTGATCCTGGACGGTGACCTGGACGACGTGACGGCCGCGCTCCAGGCGGCGCAAGCGGCGGAGCAGTTGGCGACGCTCGAAAGCGGGGAATGACGCGACCCCGGAGCATCGACGCGGTGCTGGCAGAGGCACGCGCCGCCGGCGTCGACCGGCTCGATGCCCACTGGTTGCTGGGCCACGTGCTCGGCCGGTCGCGCAGCTGGCTGGTGGCGCACGGCGATGCGGCGCTGCCCGAGGACCGGGCCGAGGCCCTGGACGAATTGCTGGGCCGGCGCGCCGCCGGCGAGCCGTTTGCCTACCTCGTCGGTGCCCGGGAGTTCCATGGCCTGACCTTGCAGGTCGATCCCCGCGTCCTGGTGCCGCGCCCGGAGACCGAGCAGCTGGTCGAATGGGCCCTGGAG
>JALYHO010000099.1 GCA_030776545.1 Pseudomonadota bacterium
GGGCCCCCAGGAAGACCACGGCGTAGCGCAGCGAGGTCAGCCCACAAAGGGCCACCGTGGCGCCAGGGCCCAGACCGTCGCGCTGCAGCGATGCCGCGACGCGGTCCATCTGGAGGTCGAGTTCGGCATAGCTCAAGCGCTCGCCCTCGAGGACGAGGGCAGGGCTGGCGGGCCGGTTCCGCGCATGACCTCGAATCAGGTCGCTCAGCGTGGCGTAGGGCGGCAGGGGTACGGTGGGGGCTGAATTCATGGGTGGATGGAAGACAGGGGACGCGTGCGTTGCGAAACCGGTGTCCGGATTCGGCTATGGTGGCGGCACTTCAGCATTCTCGCCGTTCATCGCCCATGACAGCATCCGACGACACCGAGGAAGGGCGCCGCATGGCCGCCGGGGCGGCGCGCTGGCGCCAGTGGGGCCCCTACCTCAGCGAGCGCCAGTGGGGGACCGTGCGCGAGGATTACAGCGCCGACGGCGATGCCTGGAACTACCTGCCCCACGACCATGCCCGCAGCCGGGCCTATCGCTGGGGCGAGGACGGGATCGGGGGCTACGCCGACGACCGGCTCAACCTGTGCCTGTCGGTGGCACTCTGGAACGGCCGCGACCCGATCCTGAAAGAGCGGCTGTTCGGGCTCACGAATGCCGAGGGCAACCACGGCGAGGACGTGAAGGAGCTCTACTACTACCTCGACGGCGTTCCGAGCCACGCCTACATGCGGATGCTCTACAAGTATCCGCAGGCGGCCTTCCCCTATGCAGAACTGGTGCGAGTCAACGCGGCCCGGGGGCTGGGCGACCGCGAGTACGAGCTGATCGATACCGGCGTCTTCGATGCCGACCGCTACTTCGATATCGAAATCGAGTATGCCAAAGCCGCGCCGGATGACTTCGTACTGCGCATCACCGCCACCAACCGTGGCCCCGAGACCGCCCGGCTCGACCTGTTGCCGCAGCTGAGCGCCCGCAACAAGTGGTCCTGGAAGCCGGGACGCGACAAGGCGCGGCTGTTCGCCGAGGGGAGTGGGGCCGTGCGCTGCGAGCTGCCCGACCTGCCGCCCATGACGCTGCACTGCGAAGGCGCTCCGACCCTGCTTTTTTGCGAGAACGAAACGAATGCGCGGCGCTTCGGGGATCCCGAGGCGACCGGGTATTTCAAGGACGGCATCAACGAGTGGCTGGTCGATGGGCGGGCCGACGCCGTGAATCCGGAGCGGACCGGGACCAAGGTCGCCGCGCTCTACCGGCTCGAACTCGCCCCCGGGGCCAGCGCCAGCGTCTCGGTGCTGCTCGGGCCGAGTGGGATGGCGCTGCCGCCGCTGCCCTGGGCCGAGATCGTCGCGCAACGGCGGGCCGAGGCCGATGCCTACTACGCGGCCGTGCAACGCGACATTCACGACGAGGACCGGCGTCGGGTCCACCGTCAGGCGCTCGCCGGGCTGCTGTGGTCCAAGCAGTACTACCACTACGACGTGCGCGAATGGCTGTCCGGTGACGCCCTCGGGCCCGCACCGCCGCCCTCGCGGCTGAGCGGGCGCAACGTCGATTGGGGTCATCTCAGCAACGGCGAGGTGCTGTCGGTGCCCGACACCTGGGAATATCCCTGGTACGCGGCCTGGGACCTGGCTTTTCATTGCGTGAGCTATACCTTGGTCGACCCGGCGTTCGCCAAGGCTCAGCTCGTGCTGCTCACGCAGTCGCGCTTCATGCATCCGAACGGCCAGCTGCCCGCTTACGAATGGGCCTTCGGCGATGCCAACCCGCCCGTCCATGCCTGGGCCGCGCTGCAGATCTACGAGCTCGATCGCAAGCGCAGCGGCGTCGGCGACACGATTTTTCTCGAGCGGATGTTCCACAAGCTCATGCTCAACTTCACCTGGTGGGTCAATCGGAAGGACTCGGAAGGGCGCAACATCTTCCAGGGCGGTTTTCTCGGGCTCGACAACATCGGCCTCTTCGACCGCAGCAAACAACTGCCGACCGGCGGCTCGCTCGACCAGTCCGACGGCACGGCCTGGGTCTCGATGTATGCGCTCAACCTGATGCGCATGGCGCTCGAGCTGGCCATGCAGCAACACGTCTACGAAGACCTGGCGACCAAGTTCTTCGAGCATTTTCTCTATATCGCCGAAGCCGTGCACGCCATCGGCGGGACCGCGGCGACCGGCCTGTGGGATCCCGAAGACGGCTTCTACTACGACGTGCTGCGCCGCCCCGACCAGCCCGACGTCGCGCTGCGGGTTCGGTCCATGGTGGGACTCATTCCCCTCTTCGCGGTCGAAGTGCTGCACGACGAGATGACCGCCGGTCAGCCCGAGTTCCGGGCCCGGCTCAGGTGGTTCCTCGATCACCGGCCCGATCTCTCCGAACTCGTGTCGCACTTCATGGACCCGAGCCGCCACGAGTACCGGTTGCTCTCCCTGATGCGTCGTGATCGCCTCAAGCGCGTGCTGGCGCGACTGCTGGACGAAGACGAGTTCCTCTCACCGCATGGCATCCGCGCACTTTCCAAATACCATGCCGAGCACCCGACCGTGTTCGACGCCGGCGACCAGCGCTTCGAGGTCCGCTATACACCCGGCGAGAGCAGCACCCGAGCGTTCGGAGGCAATTCCAACTGGCGCGGGCCCGTCTGGATGCCCGTCAACGCGTTGATCATCCAGGCCCTGCGCAAATACCAGACCTTCTACGGCGACGATTTCAAGGTCGAGTACCCGACCCGGTCGGGGGTCTACATGAGCCTGCGCGAGGTGGCCGAAAAACTCGGTGAACGCCTGGTCACGTTGTTCGTCAGAGGGGCCGACGGCCGCCGGGTCTACCTGGGCGAAGACGCCAAGCAGCAGAACGATCCGCAGTTCAGGGACCACCTGCAGTTTTTCGAATATTTCGACGGTGACACCGGCCGCGGTTGCGGCGCGTCGCACCAGACCGGATGGACCGGACTGATTGCGCTGTTGCTGGAACCGGGTGCCGGTACCGATGCCGCTGCGAGTCGGGCGGCGGCGACCACCACCGCCGCCACGCCCGGCGGTGCGCCGGTGGCGGCGGCCAAGGCGACCTGAAGCGCGACGAGCCGCTGCACGATCGCTAATCGGCGCGCTCGTTTTCGCGCTGCTGCAGCTCGCGCCACTGCACCTTGCCGCTGCCCGACTTCGGCAGCGCGGTCACGAATTCGATGATCCTCGGGCTCTTGTAGACGGCCATGTTCGCGTGCGCCCATTGGACGATGTCGTGTTCGCTGACCCGTCCGCGCTGGTCCTCCTTCAGCACCACCAGCGCCTTGACGGTCTCGCCGCGCTTGACGTCGCGCGCGGCGATCACGCAGGCCTCCTGGACCGCCGGGTGGTGGTAGAGCAGCGCCTCGACCTCGGCGGGCCAGACCTTGTAGCCCGACGCGTTGATCATCCGCTTCAGGCGGTCCACCATGAAGAAATAGCCTTCTGCGTCGACCATCGCCAGATCGCCGGTGCGCAGGAAGCGCTTGCCTTCGATCTCGATGAAGGCCTGCGCGGTCGCGCCGGGGTCGTTCCAGTAGCCACGCATCACCTGCGGACCGTGGACCACGATCTCGCCGGTCTCGCCCTGCGGCACTTCGGTCAACGTGGCCGGGTCGAGCACGCGTGCGTCGACATCGAAGACCGGAATGCCCAGGCACTGGGGTTTGGGCCGGTGCATCGGGTTGATGTGGGTCGCGGCCATGGTCTCGCTCATCCCGTAGCCTTCGATGTAGTGCTGGCCGGTGAGTGCCAGCAGCTTGGCCGCGACCGCCGCCGGCATCGCGGCGCCCCCGCCGCGGACGACCCGCAGGCTCGAGAGGTCGTACGCGCCGAGCTGCGGGTTCGACAGGAAATCGACCAGCATGGTCGTGATCGCCTGAAAGGTGTTGACCCGGTAGCGCTGGACGCAGCGCGCCGCGGTGTCGCGGTCCCAGCGCGGAAGCAGGATCAGGGTCGCGCCCGCGTACAACGGCCCGTTCATGCTGCCCGCCATCCCGGTCACGTGAAAGAGCGGCAGCACGCTGAGGAAGACCGAGTCCTGGTTGCGGTGGAACCACTCGACGCCCCCGACCAGGGTGCTCATCACGCTGCGGTGGGTGTGCATGCAGCCCTTCGGGTGGCCGGTGGTGCCCGAGGTATAGGGCATCACCGCCAGGTCGTCAGGCCCTTGCGTCAGCGGCCCGGGTCGCAGGCCCTGCGCCGTCATTTGGCTCCAGGCCGTGATGCCGAAGCCCGTCAACGGGCGCCGGGGTTCGGCGACGAATCCGGGCACCGTCAGTTCGGTCGGATGTCGCAGGTAGTCGGAGTAGGTCGCGACGATCAAGTGACGCAAGCCGCGGTCGCTGCCTGGCTCGCCGCCCTGCAGCGGGGCGATCTCGTCGAACAGGTCCTGGGGCACGAAGGCCGTGGTCGCGCCGGTGTCACGCACGTAGTGCCGCAGTTCCTCGGTGCGGTTCATCGGGTTGACGGGCACGACGACCGCGCCGGCCCGCAAGATGCCGTAGTAGGCGAGGATCCATTGCGGGCTGTTCTGCATGTAGAGCAGCACCCGGTCCCCCGCCCGGACGTCGCACGCCTGCTGCAGGAATCCGGCGATGGACTCGGCCTCGGCGCGGAATTCGCTGAAGCTGATGGGGGTGTCGTAGAAGACGATGAAG
This sequence comes from Pseudomonadota bacterium, assembly GCA_030776545.1. Lineage (GTDB taxonomy): Bacteria > Pseudomonadota > Gammaproteobacteria > Burkholderiales > Burkholderiaceae_C > LMDS01. The sequence continues at coordinate 4,653 of JALYHO010000099.1, forward strand.
GGCTTGTCGGGATAGCGCCGCGCCGCGACCAGAACGTTCTCGAACAAATTGGTGTCGGGTAGGGTCAGGTGGCGGGCCAGGGCCGGCGGCCAATGGGCCGCGTGCGCAGGTGGGGGAGACACGGTATCGGCGAGGTTCATCCCGATGACTGTAATGCGAGCGCGGGCGCAACGCCGAAGGCGGAAATAGCGCCTGGATACAATCGGCGCCCCGTTCCACCCGCACCGATGCCCGTGTCCGATCGACTGAAAGTGCTGCCACAGTATCTGTTGCCGAAAAAAGCGTTGACGGCCTACGCGGGGTGGCGGGCCTCGCGCGAATGGGGCGTGCGCACCCGGCGGCTCATCGACGGCTTCGTCGCCAAATACGGTGTCGACATGGACGAGGCCGCCGACCCCGACACCGGCAACTACAAGAGCTTCAACGATTTCTTTACCCGCGGCCTCAAGCCCGGCGCGCGGCCCTTGGCGCGGGCCGACCTGGTCTGCCCGGTGGATGGCGCGGTCAGCCAGTTCGGGCCGATCAGGCGGGACCAGATCCTGCAGGCCAAGGGACACGCCTATTCGACGACGGCGCTGCTCGGCGGCGACGCCGCACTTGCAAAGCATTTCGAGGATGGGCATTTCGCGACCCTCTACCTGAGCCCGCGTGACTACCATCGCATTCACATGCCGTGCGACGGTCGCTTGCTGCACATGCGCTACGTACCGGGCGAGTTGTTCTCGGTCAATCCCCGGACGGCGCGGGGCGTGCCGGGCCTGTTCGCCCGCAACGAGCGGGTCGTCTGTACGTTCGAGTCGGGGCACGGGCCGTTCGTCCTGACCCTCGTCGGTGCGACCATCGTGGGCAGCATGGCGACGGTCTGGCACGGCGTGGTCAATCCGCCGCGAAGTGCCTCGATGCGCCTTTGGCAATACGCGCAGGACCAGGTGGTGCTGCGCAAAGGCGAGGAAATGGGCCGCTTCCTGCTCGGCTCGACGGTCGTGATGTTGTTCCCTCCCGGGCCGCTGCGCTTCAACCCCGCCTGGGCGCCGGGATCTGCGGTGCGCTTGGGCGAGGCCATGGCCGACCTCGCCGAGGGCGCCGCGTCGGCGCCTTGAAAACCACGCCCTTCGACCCAAAATCCCCGGCTTGCCGACGGCGCGGTGCTGTCAGGGGCAACCCTAGCGAAGAACCATGGACAAACAGACCCTCTCATTCCAGGCCGAGGTCAAGCAGATCCTGCACCTCGTCACCCATTCGCTCTATTCCAACAAGGAAATCTTTCTTCGCGAACTGATTTCCAACGCCTCGGACGCCTGCGACAAACTGCGGTTCGAGGCGCTGAACGACCCGAAACTGCTCGAGGACGCGCCCAATCTCGAAGTCCGGGTCGCGTTCGACAAGGACGCCAAGACGCTGACCATCACCGACAACGGCATCGGCCTGTCGGCGGAAGAGGCCGTGCAAAACCTCGGCACCATCGCCAAGAGCGGGACGCGCGAGTTCATGGCGGCGCTCGAGGGCGAGCAAAAGAAGGACGCGCAGCTGATCGGTCAATTCGGGGTCGGCTTCTACAGCGGCTTCATCGTCGCCGACCGGATCGTCGTCGAGTCGCGGCGCGCCGGCGTCCCGACCGACCAGGGCGTGCGCTGGAGTTCCGAGGGCAGCGGCGACTTCGAGGTCGAGACGATCGAGCGGGCGCAGCGCGGCACCAGCGTCATCCTGCACCTGCGCGAGGGCGAGGAAGAGTTCCTGAGCGCGTGGAAGCTCAAGTCCGTGATCGGCAAATACTCCGACCACATCTCCCTGCCGATCCTCATGCAGAAGGAGGAGTGGGACGCCGAGACGTCCAAGCAGGTCGTGAAGGACGAATGGGCGCCGGTCAACAAGGCGGCCGCGCTCTGGACTCGCAACAAGAACGACATCACGCCGGAGCAATACACCGAGTTCTACAAGCAGATCAGCTACGACACCGAGCCGCCGCTGGCCTACACCCACAATCGGGTCGAGGGCCGCAGCGAATATACGCAGCTCCTCTTCGTTCCAGCCAAAGCCCCGTTCGACCTCTGGAACCGCGACAAGCGCGGCGGCGTGAAGCTCTACGTCAAGCGCGTCTTCATCATGGACGACGCCGAGGCGCTGATGCCGGTGTACCTGCGCTTCGTCAAGGGCGTGATCGACAGCGCCGACCTGCCGCTCAACGTCTCGCGCGAACTGCTCCAGGAAAGCCGCGATGTGAAGGCCATACGCGAGGGCTCGACCAAGCGCGTGCTCGGCATGCTCGAGGCGCTCGCGGACAGTGAAGACCAGGCCGAAAAAGACAAGTACGCCGCGTTCTGGAAAGACTTCGGCGTCGTGCTGAAGGAGGGCGTGGGCGAAGATCACCAGAACCAGGAGCGGCTGGTCAAGCTCTTGCGCTTCGCCTCGACCCATGCGGACGAGGGCGTGTCCTTCGCGGACTACACCGCGCGCATGAAGGAAGGACAGGAGGCGATCTACTACATCACCGCCGACAGCCTGGCCGCCGCCAAGAGCAGCCCGCAACTCGAGATATTCCGCAAGAAGGGCATCGAAGTGCTCCTGCTCGTGGACCGGGTCGACGAGTGGATGCTCAGCCACCTCTACGAACTGGAAGGCAAGCCGCTGCAAAGCGTGGCCAAAGGCTCCGTCGACCTGGGCAAGCTCCAGGACGAAGCCGAGAAGAAGCAGGCCGAGGAAGCCGCCACCGCGTTCAAGCCCGTGCTCGACCGTCTGAAAGAGGCCCTGAAGGACCGCGCCAAGGACGTCCGGGTCACCACCCGGCTGGTCGACTCGCCGGCCTGCCTGGTGGTCGAAGAGGGCGACATGAGCGGCCACCTGGCGCGGCTCCTGAAGCAGGCCGGCCAGACGGCGCCCAAGTCGCTGCCCACGCTCGAGGTCAATGCCGACCACGCGCTGGTCAGGCGCCTCGACGGCAACGCCCATTTCGACGACCTGGCCAACATCCTGTTCGACCAGGCGTTGCTGGCCGAGGGCGGCCAGCTCGACGATCCCGCGTCCTACGTCAGGCGCGTCAATTCGCTGCTGGTGGCCTGACCGGTCGTCAAACCGCCAGCGCGGGCTCGGCCATGGCATCGATCTGTTGCTGCAGCCGGGCGATCTGCTCGGACCAGTATTTCGGGCTGTCGAACCACGGGAAGGCGATCGGGAACGCCGGGTCGGCCCAGCGCCTGGCGATCCAGGCGCTGTGGTGGATCATCCGCAAGGTGCGCAACGGCTCGATCAGGCGCAGCTCGCGGCGGTCGTAGTCCATGAACCTTTCGTAGCCGTCGAGCACCGCGACGAGCTGGCGCGTCATCGTCCCGCGGTCGCCCGAAAGCAGCATCCACAGGTCTTGCGTCGCAGGCCCGGTGACCGCGTCGTCCAAATCGACGAAATGAGGTCCGTCGGAGGCCCACAACACATTGCCGAGGTGGCAGTCGCCATGCAGCCGTTGGGTTCGCGGCGCAACCGCGCGCCATGCGTCGGCGACCGCCGCGAGCGCCGCGTCGGTGGTGCGCTGCCAGGCGGATTCGGCGTCCGGCGGCACCACGCCCGCGGCGAGGAGCCAATCGCGATTGGCGGTCCCGAACGTCTCCACATCGAGGTGTTGGCGGTGCCGGAACGGCGCGATCCGCCCGACCGCATGCATGCGACCGATGAAGCGCCCGATCCACTCGAGGGTCGCATCGTCCTCGAGCTCCGGTGCGCGTCCGGCCAGTCGCAAGCCGACGCTGAACCGGTAGCCGCCCTGCGCCGTTTCGAGCCTGGCCAGCGTCGCACCGAGCGGCGTGATCCGATCGGCATGGCGCGACGACGGGTCAGGGGCGAGCGTCCAGACCGGCGCCACCGGGATTTCGGCGGCGGCCAGCTCGTTCGCGTAAGCGTGCTCTTCCAGAATTTGCGCATCGCTCCAACGGTCGGGCCGGTAGAACTTCGTCACGACCACGCGCCCGTCTTCGAGAAAGACCTGGAAGACCCGGTTCTCGTACGAGTTGAGTTGCAGCAAACGACCGTCACCACGCCACCCCACGGCGTCGAGCGCGTCGAGCACCGCATCCGGATCGAGGCCGTCGAACGGCGTGGAGGAGGGGGTGGCGGTCGCGACGGCCGGGCGGGTGGGCATCATGGGCGCATCGTACGCGCCGTCCCGCCGACGCGTCGCTCAGCGCCGGGTGCCCGAAAAACGCGAGGGTTCGACGACCGCGCCTCGGTCGTTCAACTCTTCGGTGTCCAGACCGGTCAGCGGGTCGGGCCGGTTGTCGAGTCCACCCAGCCCGCCCAGCCCGGACAGGGGGCGTCGTTCGTCGCGCTGCAAGCGACCACCCGGCGGGGCCGCGAACTCGCTGTTGCTGAAGCCATCGCGGGCGTCGGGGGCGAAGAACGAATCCTGGAACACGGTGGAGTCTTGCCACAGGGCGGTCCGTTCGGCGCGCCGATTGGCCACCGTGCTGGACAGCGAGTCGCGCGCCCGGTGCAGGCTCCCCGCTGGCGCCGGCTGCGGGCCGCGCTGCGCGGCGCCGCTGGTGGGCACCAACAGTTGCAGTTCGGCGACCGACGGGAGCTGGTCGACCGGGCAGCGCAGATAGCGCACCCGGCAGGCCCCCAGCACCGATTGTTTGATCTGCAGCACGCGGCGCGAATTGCCCCGGTCGGTGTCGAGGTCGATGGCGGCCAGCACCCGGCCGTTGGCACTGCAGATGGCGAAGGTCACATGGCTGGTTCCGAGCAGGTCGAACCAATAGCGCACCTCGTCCGGATCGGTGGGCTGACAAAAGCGCACCAGCGGGAGCTTGGACAGGACGATGTGATGCGGCAGTGCTTCACGCAGGAGGCGATAGACCCGGCGTTCGTCGGTCGAGAACACGGGCCGCGGTGCCAGGGCCCATTCGGTCGGCAGTTCCACCGCCTTCTTCGGGTGGCGTCCGAACGCCCATACCCCCACCACGACGGCCAGGAGCGCAAGAGCGACGAGCGCAACGATCCACGGGAGGTATTGCATACGGACAGCACGAAACAGGAGCCACGGCCGGCCGGACGGCTGACCTGGATCCAGACTGTACCGGATGTGCCTCGGCGCCTGTCACTGCGCGGGGCCCCAAACCGGGGGGCGCGCGCGGCGCGCACGTTGCCGTGCTTTAGTCACGAAAGTGACACCCAGGTGTCAGTCCTCCGCGACACCTTCGCGCCGGTCGTGCCGAGGGCCGGCTTCGACGATGGCGGCGAACAATTCTCCGACCTGGCGGGCGCCACGTTTGAGCCGGTAGTCGAGTTCGGCCGCCTGCTCGCCGACGATTTCGTCGACGTGGGAGCCAACGGTGTCCGGTGGCAGCTTCAACCAGGCCTCGCTCTCCGACCCCTCGCGCACGACGACGGCGCCGGCGTCGCGGGCGATGCGCAGCATCACGGTGTTTTCGCTCAAGGCATGGATGAAGAGCGATTCGACCCCGCGGTTGCGCGCATGCAACATCGCATGCTCGAAGAGGCGGTGGCCGAAGCCCCGGCGCCGCGCATGCGGCAACACCGAGACGCCGAACTCCGACATCGGCGCGCCGCCCCGGGACGGCGCCGCCACGGCGTGGGCCAGGTGCGCGAGCGCGATCAGGACGAGCCGCCGATTGAAGATTCCGAAGACCTCGTCCTGCTGGAAATCCAGTGTGTCGACGTAGCGCGAGATCTGCGCGTCCGTGGCGGCGTAGCCGAAGCGCAGGTAGCGATCGCTCGACCCCAGGCCTTGCAGGTGCGAGATGATGCGGGTTCGATGCCGGGGGCCGAGGGAGCGGATGGGAACCCAGGACCAGGTCGGCCGGTCGGCAGAGGGGGTCGTGGTGACAGGGATGTGCGGGAAACTCACGGGGTAACCTTCGGCTGCGATGCCCGATGCCCGGCCCTGACGGCCCGGTGCGAGCGGCGTCTAGTGCAAACCCTTAGACGCGAACCCGAGTCTACAGTGAAGCCTGGCGTTTCCGCTGGACCCATGGTGCGCCGCATCATGCCGCGCGGCCGGTTCTCTGCTATATTCATGGGCTCTTCTCTTTATGCCCCACGGAAGAGCCAGCAGCACGCCGCGTTCCGAGTCCACCTGATAGAAGTGGCAGCCGGGCCGGCCAGGGGCAATTTAACCAGACCAAATCCATGAAAACCTTCAGCGCCAAACCGGCCGAAGTGGTGCATGAGTGGTTTGTGATTGACGCGACCGATAAGGTTCTCGGACGGGTGGCCAGTGAAGTCGCCCTCCGCTTGCGCGGCAAACACAAGGCCATCTACACGCCCCACGTCGATACCGGCGACTTCATCGTCATCGTCAACGCCGACAAGATCCGCGTCACCGGCAACAAAGCCAACGACAAGATCTACTACCGCCATTCCGGCTACCCCGGTGGTATCCACGCGACCAAGTTCAAGGACATGCAGGCCAAGCACCCTGGCCGTGCCCTCGAGAAGGCGGTCAAGGGCATGCTGCCCAAGGGCCCGCTGGGCTACGCGATGGTCAAGAAGCTGAAGGTCTACGCGGGTGACAGCCACCCGCACACCGCTCAGCAGCCCAAAGTGCTGGACATCTAAGGAACGCCGCAATGATCGGTACTTGGAACTACGGAACCGGCCGCCGCAAGTCGTCGGTGGCACGCGTCTTCATCAAGAAGGGCACGGGCCAGATCGTCGTCAACGGCAAGGCCGTGGACGAATATTTCGGCCGCCAGACCTCCATCATGGTGGTCCGGCAGCCTTTGGTCCTCACCTCGAACGACGCCGCGTTCGACATCAAGGTGAACGTGCGTGGCGGCGGCGAATCGGGTCAGGCCGGCGCCGTGCGCCATGGCATCACCCGCGCGCTGATCGACTACGACGAAACGCTGAAGTCGCCGCTCAAGCACGCCGGCTTCGTGACCCGAGACGCGCGTGAAGTCGAGCGCAAGAAGGTCGGCCTGCACGGCGCGCGCCGCCGCAAGCAATTCAGCAAGCGCTGATCGGTCGGCCCAGCCGTCCCCCACGGAAAAGCCGCCTTCGGGCGGCTTTTGTTTGGGCGCAGGAGGCGTCTGTGTGACCGTTTCGCCCCGGCGGCGCGAGGAGCCGGCACCGGCAGCACGCCGGTGTCGAGGAGCCGCCCATGACGCAGATGTTGCGGCGGCTGCCCATGCGGGACGTGCGATGCAATGGGCTAAGCCGCCGGGCATTTCGGCCGACAACCACCCATGAAGCCCACGTCATGGAAAGCACGAACACGCGGCGGCCTGTGCGTCGCGGTGTTGTCGGTCGCGCTGGTCGAGGCCGCCCGGGCGGATGCCGACGACTACGTTTTCTCGTCCTACACCGTCGAGGGTGCCCGGTTTGTCCAGTACGCGGGCGGGGTTGCGCAAAACCGTGACGGCTCGAGCGCGCAAGCTCAATCCGTCCTCCTGGGATTCAATCCCAGCGCGCGCTGGTTCACGGCCGCCTACGCCGGCTGGTACCGGGTGCCTGGCGACGTGCTGCGGTTCGGCGCGGTGTCCTGGCTGAACCACGTCGCTCTCATCGAGCCCGGAACGTCGCCGGTCGAACTCGGGTTCTATTTGAAGATCGAACGCCCCCAGGACCGCACGCAGGGGTATGAAATCACCTGGGGACCGACGCTTTTTGCCGACCTCGGCCCCGTTCAGGTCAACGCGAACGCCTGGTGGCGACAGGATGTTCGCACCGAAGACGCCGGCCCGACGCAACTGGTCTACCAGTGGCAAGCCAGGCACCGGTGGCAGCCCCACATCGACATCGGTTTGCAAGGGTTTGGGACCTTCGGCCCCTGGAAGGACTGGGATCCGGTCAACCAGCAGGAGCATTTGGTCGGCCCCGTGGTCTTCACCAAGTGGACCACCGGCACCGAGCGCGAGTTGGAGATCAGCGTCGCGGCGCTGGTCGGCGTCACGTCGGGGTCGGCTCGAAGCGCCTTGCGTCTGCGGGCGTTGTACAGCTTCTGACGAGGTCGCACCTCGTGGGAAGGCAGGGCTGCCGCCGACCCGGCGGCGCAGGCGCGGCGCCTGTCGTGGCGGTTGCCGAGCGCGGGGCAAGGGCATCGCGATCGGGCGCGGAGCGTTGCCTTCGACCGGGACAAGACCTGGAAAAACCTCCCTGGCCCCAGTTGATCCTCATTCCACGATAATGGGGGCCAACGCGGTCCCTGCCGCAGGAGTAAGTCATGAGCGCAGTCGCAGAGAATCTTCAACCCCTCCCCGACATGGCAGAGCCGCCCGTGCCATTGGTGTTCACCGACAGCGCGGCCAACAAGGTCAAGGAACTCGTCGACGAAGAGGGCAATCCGGAACTGAAGCTGCGCGTGTTCGTGCAGGGGGGCGGTTGCTCCGGCTTCCAGTACGGGTTCACGTTCGATGAAATCGCCAACGACGACGACACCCAGATGAGCAAGAACGGCGTCACCTTGTTGATCGACGCGATGAGCCTGCAGTATTTGGTCGGCGCGGAAATCGACTACAAGGACGATCTGCAGGGCGCGCAATTCGTGATCAAGAACCCGAACGCGACGACCACCTGCGGATGCGGGTCGAGTTTCTCGGCTTGACCGCCCCTCAACCCGCCGGGTAGAGCGCCCCGAGCAGCCGCGAACCCGCGGCGCCGGTGACACTCGGCAGGTTGCCCGCCTCGCGCCGCACGAACGCCCGGGCGAGCCACGCGAAGGCGCAGGCTTCGACCTGGTCCGCGGGCAAGCCGCGCGCGTCGGTCGGGAGCACGGTGACTCCGGGGAGGCGCGCACCCAGGCGACGCATCAGCAGATCGTTGCGGGCGCCGCCCCCGCAGACCAGCAACTCCCGTGCGTCGGACGCGTGCGTCGCGACCTCACTGGCGCAAACGGCGGCGGTGAGTTCGGTCAGGGTCGCCTGCACGTCGACGGGTCGCGCGGCGCTGCCGGCGAGGTGAGCCGCCAGCCAGTGGGCGTTGAACCTGTCGCGTCCGGTGCTCTTCGGAAGCGCCAGCGCGAAGTAGGGGTCACTGCGCAGCCGCGTCAACAGCGTGGCGTCGACCTGCCCCGTGGCGCCCCAACGACCACCGTCGTCGTAGGCGTGCCCCGTGTGGAGCAGGCACCAGTGATCCAGAAGCGCATTGCCCGGACCGCAATCGAGGCCGAGAACCGAGCCGTCGGCGCGCAAGGCTGTCAGGTTGCTGATGCCGCCGACGTTGAGCACGGCCACCGACGCACCGGCCTGGCCAAAGGCTGCTCGATGGAACGCGGGGACGAGCGGCGCGCCCTGTCCACCGGCCGCGACATCGCGGGTCCGAATGTCCGCGATCACGTCGATGCCCACCCGTTCAGCGAGAAGCGCGGGCTGGTTCAGTTGCACGGTGTAGCCGATGCCGTCGAATTCGCGTGGGCGATGTCGCACGGTCTGTCCATGGACGCCGATGGCACGTATCGCGTCGCGCGGCAATGACGCCGCGCCGAGCAAGCTTTCCACCACCGCCGCGTACTCCCCTGCGAGTGCGTTCCCAGCCAGCGCCGCGCGATGGATTTCGTTCTCGCCCGGCGTATTGAGCGCGAGCAATTCGGTCGCCAGCGCCGCCGCAAACGCGCGGTGGACATGACCTCGGACGCGCAGCGGGCCACCGGCGTCGGGCGAGAAATCGGCGATGACCCCGTCGACGCCGTCCAGCGATGTGCCAGACATCAGCCCGATGTAGAGCTCACTCACGGACAAGCCCGCAGGGTCGCCGCCCGGTCTGAGAGTGGTCGACGAAGGCGGCAGTCAGACCCGCTTCGTGCGACAAGACTTTACTCCGCGTACGTGTTGGCACGCGCCTGGGCATCCGCCGCTTCGAGTTGCGTTTTGAGGCTGGACGCCTGCTGCAGGAACTGAGCGCGTTGGGCCGCGCTCAACGTGACCGATTCGGACGACTTGGCCATCAGCATCGGGTCTTGCTGCTCGCCGTTGACCTTGACTTCGAAATGGACGTGCGGGCCGGTGGCCCAGCCGGTCATCCCGACGGCGCCGATGCGCTCGCCCTGGGCGACGCGTTCGCCGCGCTTCACGTCGATCCGGCTCATGTGGGCGTAGAGGGTCGAGCGCAGTGCGCTGTGGCGGATTTCGACGACGTTGCCGTAGCCGTTCTGCCAGCCGGAAAAATCGACGGTGCCGTCGCCGACCGCGCGGATCGGGGTGCCGATCGGGGCGCCGAAATCGACCCCTTTGTGCTGCTTCCAGGTGTTGAGGATGGGATGCAGGCGCATCGAGAATCCGGACGTGACACGGGAGAATTCCATCGGACTGGCCAGGAACGCGCGCTTTTTGCTCTGGCCGTCGAAACCGTAGTAGGCCCCCTTGCCGGTCGCGTCCTTGAACCAGACCGCAGAGTAGGGTCGACCGCCGCTGACGAAGTCGGCGGCAATCAGACGACCGGCGCTGCTCGGGCCCCAGGTGATCGGCTCGCCATCGGCGGTGAGGGCCTCGTACAGCACCGAAAAGGTATCCCCGCGCTGCAACTGCCGGCGAAAGTCGATGTCGGTGGAAAACACGTCGGTGAGCTGGGTCGCGACGGTGTCGGGAATGCGCGCGTCGTCGGTGGCCGCGAACAGAGACGTCTGCACCGTGCCGCTGGCCATCCGGACTTGCGCGGCCAGCGGCGCGGTCTCGATCGTCGCGACGAATTTGCCGGCCTGGCGGCGCAGCGTCAAGCGGGTGAAGCGGGTGCTCGCGTCGGCCGGGTCTGCAGGCGCGTAGCGGGCGACCAGCTCGGTCAGGGCACCGTGTTCGCCGGTCTGGACCTGCACCATCTTGCCGCCGCGGCCGTCCAGCAGCTTGCGGGCCGTGACATCGGCGCGAAGGAAGTTGGCCGCTTCGACGTCGTCGACGTTGAGCCGCTTCAGCAACGAGTCTGCGGTGTCGCTGCTGCGGGTCAGGTCGGTGCGGTAGAGCTGGAGTTCATGCTCGGCCAACGCGTCGAGTTGCGACTGGATTCCGTCAGGAGTGACGGTTTCCGTCACTATGCGTTTCGGGATGTTTGAGGCGTCGGGGGCCATGGGGGCGATCCCGAACGCCGTCACGCCGAAGCCGGCGAGCATCAGCATCACCGCGGCGGAGAGCCTGCGTGGATGGGCTGCAACGAAGCGGCCGGTGCGCGCTGCCGCCTGAGCGACGACGCGATCGAGTGTGTCGAGCGATTTCAATTCAGTTCTGGAGCCGTGTGGCTCGAGTGCGAGCCGTGGCGCGTGGCCATCGGCTTCGGTCTTTTGATCCCTACCGCCCCTGGGGGGCTCCACTAGAATCCGTTCGCTTGCCACTCTTTGCCGAGCAGCTTGCGCGGGTCTCCTGCCTACGGACACCGAGCGTTTTCATCTCGCATCAGTTCCCGAGATGCCGCGATCGGTTGCGCAACAGTATACCGACCCAGCTCCCCACCGATTCCCAAGGCCGAGTCCTATGTCCCAGCCCCTCAGTCAAGCTTGCCCGTCGACCGCGTCGTCCGGCCCCGGCGCCTTCGCCTACCCGGTGACAGATCGGGTCGAGGAGGCGTTGGCCATCACACTGCGCGGTTGCGACGAATTGCTGCCGAAAACCGAATGGCTGGCCAAGCTGTGTCGATCAGAAGCAACCGGCGTGCCACTGCGGATCAAGCTCGGGCTCGACCCGACCGCGCCCGACCTGCACCTCGGTCACACCGTGGTTCTCAACAAGTTGCGTCAGCTGCAGGACCTCGGCCATTGCGTGATTTTCCTGGTCGGCGACTTCACCTCGACCATCGGCGACCCGTCAGGTCGCAACACCACCCGACCGCCTTTGACACGCGAGCAGATCGAAGCCAACGCCAAAACCTACTTCGAGCAGGCCAAGCTGGTCCTCGACGAGGCGAAGACCGAGATCCGGTACAACTCCGAATGGAGCGACGCCCTCGGGGCGCGCGGAATGATCCAGCTCGCTTCGCGCTATACCGTCGCGCGAATGATGGAGCGCAACGACTTCCACGAGCGCTACAAGGCGGGCACGCCGATCAGCGTGCACGAGTTCCTCTATCCGCTGATGCAGGGCTACGACTCGGTCGCGCTCAAGAGCGACCTCGAACTCGGCGGGACCGACCAGAAGTTCAACCTGCTGATGGGCCGCGCGTTGCAGGGCGAATACGGACAAGAGCCGCAATGCATCCTCACCATGCCCTTGCTCGAAGGCCTGGACGGGGTCGAGAAGATGTCCAAGAGCAAGGGCAACACCATCGCGATCACCGAGCCGGCGAACGACATGTTCGCCAAGCTCCTTTCGATCAGCGACGTGGCGATGTGGAAGTACTTCACCTTGCTGAGCTTTCGACCCGAGACAGAAATTGCCAGCTTGCGGCGGGAAACCGAGTCCGGCCGCAACCCGAAAGAAGTCAAAGTGCTGCTGGCCACCGAGATCACGGCCCGCTTTCACGGCGCCGCGGCCGCGGCC
>JALYHO010000100.1 GCA_030776545.1 Pseudomonadota bacterium
CGGGGGCAGGCGGGCGCCAAACGGGCTTTGGAGGTGGCCGCCGCGGGCGGGCACAGCGTGCTGATGCTGGGCTCCCCCGGGACCGGCAAGTCGATGCTCGCGCAGCGTTTCGCGGGGCTGCTGCCGCCCCTCTCGCAGCAGGACGCGCTCGAGTCGGCGGCGGTGCTCAGCCTGGCTGGCGCGTTCGACCCGGCGCGTTGGGGCCAGCGCTCCCTGCGGGCGCCGCACCACACCGCCTCGTCGGTCGCACTCGTCGGCGGTGGCTCACCGCCCCGCCCGGGCGAGATCTCGCTGGCGCACCATGGCGTGCTGTTCCTGGATGAATTTCCGGAGTTTCCACGTGCCGCGCTCGAAGCCTTGCGCGAACCCATCGAGACCGGCCGCATCCTGATTTCCCGGGCCGCCCGCCAAGCCGAATTCCCGGCCCGCTTCCAGTTGGTGGCGGCGATGAATCCCTGCCCGTGCGGCCACCTCGGCAGCCCGCTGCGCCCATGTCGCTGCACGCCCGAGGCGGTCGCGCGCTACCAGGGCCGGATCAGCGGTCCGATGCTCGACCGCATCGACGTGCAGATCGAGGTCCCGCCGATCGCGGTCGACGCGTTGACCGCCGCACCCGATGGCGAATCCAGTGCATCCATCGCCGCGCGCGTGGCGCGGGTGCGCGCGCTCGCGTCCGAACGGCAAGGCGGTCTGAATGCCGCCCTGGCGGGGGTCGCCCTGGAACAGCACGCCGCGCTCTCGGCAGCGAGCGCCCGCTTCTTGCAAACCGCTGCCGCACGCCTCGGCTGGTCCGCCCGGGGCTTGCACCGCGTGCTGCGCGTCGGGCGCACGATCGCCGACCTGGCCGCCAGCGAAGCGATCGAAGCCGCGCACCTGGCGGAGGCGATGCAATACCGCCGGGCACTGGGCGCCATGCCTTGACGCCACCCTGTTCTTCACGTCGCCCGCAAAAACCCCAGATCGCGCGGAAAGCCGTGCAGGTTCGGGAACACCGTGTCCAATTGCGTGTCGCTGACCCCGAACCACCGCCCCAGCGTGCTGCCGATGGTGTCGACCGAGGTCACCGGGATGAAGCTGTTGTCGGTCGAATCGGCAGCGTTCTGAATGAACTGCGGGAAGCGGCCATAGATGTCGCCGCCGTTGACCGCGCCGCCGGAGACGAAGTGGTGGGCGCCCCAGGCGTGGTCGGTGCCGTCGCCGTTGCTGGTCAAGGTGCGGCTGAAATCCGAGGCGGTGAAGAGGGTGACGTTGTTGCGCATGTCGCCGCCGGCGAGTCCGGCCAGCGCCGCGTCGAAGTAGCCGAGCGCGTGCGAAACCCGGGCGAGCAGATCGGCCTGGTTCGAGTTCTGTGCATCGTGCGTGTCGAAGCCGCCCATCGCGACGAAGAACACCTGGCGCTTGGCGCCGAGCGCCTGCCGCGCGCCGATGATGCGAGCCACCGCTTGCAGCTGCTGGGCCAGCCCGTTGGTTTGCAGACTGTTGGTCGAGGGTTGGACGTACTGGGTCGGGGCGGACGCGGTGGAGGCGGTGTAGGCGGCCTGGAACGTGGCCTGGGCCTCGGTTGAACGCTTGACGATCGCACCGTACTCGTTGACGAACAGGTGCGCGTTGCTGGCGGTGACGATCCCCTTGAGCGTGGCCGCCGCGGTCGGCGAGCCGAAGAGCGTGCCGCTCAGCCCATTGATCTGGGTCGCGCCGCCGGTTCCGACCTGGTACTGGAAGGTGGTCTCGCCAGCGGAGAACACGGCGTTGCCCGACACCGAAATACTCGTGAACACGGTGTTGGCGTTGCTCCCGGCGACCATGTCGCCGAGGTGTCCGCCCCAGCCGATCTTGGCGCCTTCCGGCCCGAGGGCCTGCCAGGTCGATTGCTGGTCGTTGTGGGAACCCAAGGCCTTGGGACGCGGCAGCACGTTGGCGACCCAATCGGCGCGGCTGAGCGGAACCACCAGCGGGCCCGCATTGGCGAGGATGGCGAGACGGTTGGCGGCGAAGAGGGTGCCCACTTCGGGCATGCTGGGATGGAGGGCGAAGGTGAACCCGCCGTTGTCGGCGCTGCCTGCGACCCCGGGAGTGAACTTGGGACTGATCGCGCGAACCCCGCCCAGACGCGCCGGAGAACCGAGCCGGGCGGTCGGGTCGGCGGCGGTCCCGGGCGCTTTCAAGGCGATCGGGTCCGGGGCCACCCCGCGCAGGCGGGTGTACTCGTTGAAGGACAGCGGATCGGTGCGCAGCACCATATGCGAGGAATCGTTTCCGCCATAGAGGAACAGGCAGACGATGGCCTTGTAGTCGGCCGTCTGGGCCACGGCGGTGTTGAGGCTCGCCAGATTGAGCGCGAAGGGCGCGGCGGCGCTCCCCACGGACCCGGTCACGACCGATGCGGTCCGCAGGAAACGACGGCGCGAAGCGTCGAGGCGCGAGGTTTTGAGCAGCGTCATGGAGTGGGTCCTCGTCATTTCTGGATCAGATAGTCGGGCGCCGCCAGCGACAGGAACACCGCCAGATAGACCCGGTCACGAAGCGCCGCATCGATGGCGCCCTGGTTGGCGGCGGTCGCGGGCGGCGCGCTGGCGGCCGAGGCGGCGCTCGGTGTCGGCACGAAGAGGAAGCAGGCCTTGCCGGTGCCGATCACCGGGTCGGTGCCGAAGAAGTCGTTGCTGCACTGGCCCGCGCCGCTCACCGTCTTTTCGACGAAGGTCGTGCCCGCGCCGTAGCGGACGGTGCCCGAGCCCGTGACCGTGAAGGTGCCGCCTTCGTCGGCGAGCTTGGTCAGGGTGCCACCGGCGGTGCTGCTGCTGGCGTAGACCGGTGCGGGGACGGTGCGGCTGTTCACCGCGCCGACGATCTGGGCACGCAAGGCGTCGGGCATCTGGCCGTAGAACAGCAGCAGGTTCATCCTTTCGACCAGCGCGTCGGGGGTCGGAGCGAGCGCGATCTCGGCCGAGTAGTCCTGCTGGATGTCCCGGTTGGCATCGATCGGCACCAGGCTCAGCATGTAGTTCATGTAGCCCGCCACCGACACATCGTGGACCAGTTGGAACTCTGGCACCACCAGGCCGGCCGCGGCGATCGCCGGGCTGGTCGGGACATAGCCGGGGCGGTAGAAATTGAATACCGTCGGCGAGTACATCGGCGTCTGGTTCAGGCGGCTCGTCGGGTCGTCCGTGTTGCCGATGCCCTGGTAGCGCCCGCTGACCGAAGTGGCATTGAAGGCGCGCAGGAAATTGGCCAGCCGCACCACGGGCTCGCGGACCTTGCCCGCGGTGGTGGAGGCGGTCACGGCGCGCGCCTCGGGGTCGAGCAATATCGCCTTCCAGACCGCCTTCATGTCGCCGCGCACGCCACTGCCGTTGTCGTTGAACGCGGCCGCGACGCGGGCGGTGTATTGCGGGCTCGGGTTGCTGGTGACCAGCCGCTGGATCAACTGACGGCCGATGAAGGGACCGACGTTGGGGTGGTTGAAGAGCGTGTCCAGCATCACCTTCAGGTCACCCTTCGGGTCGGCGGTCGATGGCGTCTGTGCCGGGATCGTCACGCCGAGAAAATTCTTCGCGTTGATCGAGTGGAAGTCGGTACCGCTGGCGTACGCGTTGTACTCCTGCATCGGCCGCCAGTCGCGCTCGACGTTTGGGTTGTTGCCGAAGAAGCGGCTGCTGGTGCGATCGGTGAGGTTGGTACCGGCATACCAGCTGTAGCCGGTCAGCACCTGCGCCATGCCGTCGAGGTCCGCCGGACCGTAGGCAGCAACGCCCTTGCCGTCGCCTCCGGTCATGACGCTGCCGTCGAGATTGAGCTTGTACTGGCCGATCGTGAAGAGCTGGGTGACTTCGCGAGCGAAGTTATGGTCGGGTACGCGCCCGGTGGCAGGATCTTCCTTCTCGTTTTTCAGCCAGGTGAGATAGACCCCCATCATCGGGTGCAGTGCGACCGCCTCCAGCAGGTCGCGGAAGTTGCCGAAGGCGTTCGCGCCCAGCGTGTCGTAGTAAGACGCCACGCCGCGCGGTTGGTTGCGCAGCGTGCCGTCGGTGAACGAGACCACGAAGATTTGCGAGAGCGCGAAGGCCGCGCGTTGGCGCAACTGGTCGTTGCCGCTGACCGCCTGGGTCCAGTACGAATCGAAAAAATTGGTCGGGCTGATGCTGCCCCCGGTGGCCGCGAGGTCGGCGGCGGCGAGGTTCATGTAGTCGCGGTGCAGGGCCTGGGGCCGCGCGAATTGATCGTCCAGCCATGCCGTGTAGCTCATCGAACCGAGCCGCGTGATCTCAGCGGCGGTCGGTCCGAAGGTCGCCTGGGTCAGGAAGCGGGACGCCGCGTAAGCGGTGTTGTTGACCGTGGGCGAGGTACCGCTGGCACTCGCCGCGGCCGCGG
>JALYHO010000101.1 GCA_030776545.1 Pseudomonadota bacterium
GAGCGGCGGATCCCGCCGCGCTGGAGGCCTCGCGCGAGCGCGCCCTCGCGGCCGGAGCGTCGCAGTGAGGCACCGCCCCCTGCGGGCCGACCGGCGGTGTCGCGTGGGAACCGCGGCACCCCTTGAGTTTCGTGAGATGCGTGCCCACTTCGTTCACCTCGCCTCCGGCGCTCGGCCCCCGTCGGCCGACAATCGTTTCCGATGAAGGACCCGTCCCGAACCGACAAGCTGGCCGACCCCCGGGTCCGCCTCGACAAGTGGCTGTGGGCCGCGCGCTTTTTCAAGACCCGAAGTCTCAGCGCCGAGGAGATCGGCAGGGGTCGCGTCTCGGTCAACGGCCAGGCCGCCAAACCCTCCCGGGAAGTGCATCTGGGCGACCGGGTGGAATTGCGCCAGGGGCTCGTCTCCCGGACCGTCGTCGTCAAGGGCGTGTCCGAGCAGCGCGGTGCCGCTCCGGTCGCACAGGCTCTGTTCGAGGAAACCCCCGAGAGCATCGAGCGCCGCACCCGGTTTGCGCTCGAACGCCAGCTGAACGCGGACCCGGCGGTCGGAATCGACCAGGGCCGGCCGACCAAGCGCGACCGGCGCCAGCTGGCCGACTGGAACCGCTGGAGTGCAAGCGTCGACGCCGACTAGGCTAGGCGTGGGCCCGCGAAATCCGCGGCGCAGACCCCAATTCGTCCTCCTTTCTCTCTTATCCCCTCTTGAAATGCGGGGTAATCACCCCAGTTCGGTCCGAGCGGGAAACCCCATCACCTTTATGAGCACCAACGACACCACCCCCACCCCGGATCGGAGCGCCCCCGGCGACACCGCCCCCGAGAATTCGGCCCCCATCGAGACCCGCCTGCAGGAACTCGAAGCCAAGCACGCCGACATGTCGGACGCCTACCTGCGTGCCAAGGCCGAAGCCGAGAACACCCGGCGCCGAGCCGAAGACGAGATCGCCAAAGCGCGCAAATACGCCGTCGAAGGCTTCGCCGAAAGCCTGCTGCCGGTCAAGGACAGCCTGGAAGCCGCCATCGCCCTGCCCGACGCGAGCCCCGAGCAAATGCTCGAAGGGGTGCACGCGACGCTGCGCCAGCTCGTGTCGGCGCTGGAGCGCAACAAGGTGCTCGAAGTCAATCCGAGCGCGGGCGCGAAATTCGATCCCCACCAGCACCAGGCCATCAGCGTGGTGCCGGCCAACCAGGACCCCAACACCGTGGTGGCGGTGCTTCAAAAGGGCTACCTGATCGCCGACCGGGTGCTGCGCCCGGCGCTGGTCACCGTGGCGGGCGCGACCTGAGCGCGGTGGCGCTTGAAAGCCCACAGCCCATCCACACCTTGACAACAACTTCATCCAGTCTCCAGGAGCAACTCATCATGGCCAAAATCATCGGTATCGACCTCGGCACCACCAATTCGTGCGTGTCGATCATGGAAGGCAACACCACCAAGGTGATCGAAAACAGCGAGGGCGCCCGCACCACCCCGTCGATCGTCGCCTACCAGGAAGACGGCGAGATTCTGGTCGGTGCCTCGGCCAAGCGCCAGGCGGTCACCAACCCGAAGAACACGCTCTATGCCGTCAAGCGCCTGATCGGTCGCAAGTTCACCGAGAAGGAAGTGCAAAAGGACATCGACCTGATGCCCTACAAGATCGTCTCGGCCGACAACGGCGACGCCTGGGTCGAAGTGCGCGGCACCAAGCTCGCGCCCCAGCAGGTCAGCGCCGAGACCCTGCGCAAGATGAAGAAGACGGCCGAGGACTATCTCGGCGAAGCCGTCACCGAAGCCGTGATCACGGTCCCGGCCTACTTCAACGACGCCCAACGCCAGGCCACCAAGGATGCGGGCCGCATCGCCGGTCTGGACGTCAAGCGCATCATCAACGAGCCGACGGCCGCGGCGCTGGCCTTCGGCCTCGACAAGAATGAAAAGGGCGACCGCAAGATCGCGGTCTACGACCTCGGCGGCGGCACGTTCGACATTTCCATCATCGAAATCGCCGACGTCGACGGCGAGAAGCAGTTCGAAGTGCTCTCGACCAACGGCGACACCTTCCTCGGCGGGGAAGACTTCGACCAGCGCATCATCGACTACATCGTCACCGAGTTCAAGAAGGAACAAGGTGTCGACCTGACCCGCGACGTGCTCGCCCTGCAGCGCCTGAAGGAGGCCGCGGAAAAGGCCAAGATCGAGCTCTCGAGCAGCACCCAGACCGACATCAACCTGCCTTACGTCACGGCCGACGCGTCCGGTCCCAAGCACCTCAACATCAAGCTCACCCGGGCCAAGCTCGAAGCGCTGGTCGAGGACCTGATCGAGCGCACCATCGCCCCGTGCCGCACGGCCATCAAGGACGCCGGCATCGCGGTGGGCGCCATCAACGACGTGATCCTGGTCGGCGGCATGACGCGCATGCCCAAGGTCCAGGAAAAAGTCCGCGAACTGTTCGGCAAGGATCCGCGCAAGGACGTCAATCCGGACGAAGCCGTCGCCGTCGGCGCGGCCATCCAGGGCCAGGTGCTGGCCGGCGACCGCAAGGACGTGCTGCTCCTGGACGTGACGCCGCTCTCGCTCGGCATCGAGACGCTCGGTGGCGTGATGACCAAGATGATCAAGAAGAACACCACCATCCCCACCAAGTTCAGCCAGGTGTTCTCGACCGCCGACGACAACCAGCCGGCAGTGACCATCAAGGTCTACCAGGGCGAACGCGAGATGGCCTCGGGCAACAAGAGCCTGGGCGAATTCAACCTCGAAGGCATTCCGCCCTCGCCGCGCGGCATGCCGCAGATCGAAGTCAGCTTCGACATCGACGCCAACGGCATCCTGCATGTCGGCGCCAAGGACAAGGGCACCGGCAAGGAGAACAAGATCACCATCAAGGCCAATTCCGGACTCTCCGAAGCCGAGATCGAGAAGATGGTCAAGGACGCGGAGATGAACGCCGCCGACGACAAGAAGAAGCTCGAACTCATTCAGGCCCGCAACTCGGCCGACGCGATGATCCACAGCGTGCGCAAGAGCCTGGGCGAGCACGGCGACAAGCTCGAAGCCGGCGAGAAGGAAAAGGTCGAGGCAGCCCTGAAGGATGCCGAGACTGCCCTCAAGAGCGAGGACAAGACCGAGATCGAGTCCAAGACCGAGGCCCTCATGACCGCCAGCCAGAAGCTCGGCGAGAAGATCTACGCCGACTCCCAAGCCGCGGCGGCGGCCGCCGGCGCCGCCGGCGCGGGGTCCGAACAGGCGCATGCGGAGACGGCCTCGGCCAAGCCGGCCGCCGACGACAACGTCGTCGACGCCGAGTTCAAAGAAGTCAAGAAGGGCTGAATCCCGACTTGTCAGCGCCGGTTCGGGCGGGGCGCGGCTCCGACCGAACCGGCGTTGGTGTTTGAGCGCAATTCCGATTTGACCGGAGCCTGGATTTCATGGCCAAACGTGACTACTACGAAACGCTGGGGCTGTCCAAGAACGCCAGCGACGACGACATCAAGAAGGCTTATCGCAAACTGGCGATGAAGCATCACCCCGACCGCAACCAGGGCGACGACGCGAAGAAGTCGGAGGAAAAATTCAAGGAGGCCAAGGAGGCCTACGAGATGCTCATCGACCCGCAGAAGCGGGCCGCCTACGACCAGTATGGCCATGCCGGCGTCGACCCCAACATGGGTCGCGGCGGCCCGGGCGGCGAAGGGTTCGGCGGCTTTGCCGAAGCCTTCGGCGACATCTTTGGCGACATCTTCGGCGGCACGGCTGCCGCCGGAGGTCAGCGGCGCGGTGGCCAGCAAGTGTTTCGCGGCAGCGACCTGAGCTATGCGATGGAAATCACGCTCGAGGAGGCCGCCCACGGCAAGGAAACCCAGATTCGCATTCCCTCCTACGAGACCTGCGAAACCTGCAAGGGCAGCGGCGCCAAGCCGGGCACCAGCCCGCGCGTGTGCAGTACCTGCCACGGCCAGGGAACGGTGCACATGCGCCAGGGGTTCTTCAGCATCCAGCAGACCTGCCCGCACTGCCACGGCACTGGCAAGATCATCCCCGAGCCTTGCACCACCTGCAGCGGCCAGGGCCGGGTCAAGAAAAACAAGACGCTCGAAGTCAAGATCCCGCCCGGCATCAACGAAGGCATGCGCATCCGCTCGAGCGGCAACGGCGAGCCGGGCGCCAACGGCGGGCCGGCAGGCGATCTCTACATCGAGATCCGGATCAAGCAGCACGACATCTTCGAACGCGACGGCGACGATCTGCATTGCACCGTGCCCGTCGGCTTGACGACCGCCGCGTTGGGCGGCGAGATCGAAGTGCCCACCCTCGGCGGCAAGGCCGAGATCGAGTTGCCCGAGGGGACCCAGCATGGGAAGACCTTCCGGCTGCGAGGCAAGGGCATCAAGGGGGTGCGCTCGAGCTACCCGGGCGATCTCTATTGCCATGTCAGTGTCGAAACCCCGATCAAGCTCACCGAGCATCAGAGGAAGCTCTTGAAGGAACTCGACGACGCCTTCCGCAGTTCGGGCGACCGCCATTCGCCCAACGCCAAGACCTGGACCGACCGGGTCAAGGACCTCTTCAAATAGCGTGCCGGCCGGGGGGCTCGCGAACGCGGTTCTGCCCCCTTCACAATACCGCGCATGGCAGCCGACTCCCTCCGCTCGATCCTCTACGCGCTCGGCGCCAACCTGGCCATCGCGGCTGCCAAGAGCGCCGGGGCCGCCTACACCGGATCGGCCTCGATGCTCGCCGAGGCGATTCATTCGTTCGCCGATTGCGTCAACCAGATCCTGCTGATCTGGGGCTTGCGGGAAGCGCGGCGCGCCGCCTCGGCCCACTACCCGCTGGGGCATGGCCGGGCGATCTATTTCTGGAGCTTCATCGTCTCGCTGATGCTGTTCAGCATGGGCGGCCTGTTCTCGATCTACGAAGGGGTGCGCAAACTCGACGCCCACGCCCCCGTCAAGTTCGCCTGGGTGGCGGTGGCCATCCTCGCTTTCGGCGTCGTGGCGGAATCGTTTTCGCTCTGGGGCGCGCTGCGCGAGATCGACAAGGACCGCGGCTCACGCAGCCTTTGGCAATGGTTCCGCGTGTCGCGTCAAAGCGAACTGCTCGTGATCCTCGGTGAAGACCTCGCCGCGCTCGGCGGCCTGGCCTTGGCGCTGCTGTTCATCCTCCTCTCCGAGCTTACCGGCAACCCCGTGTGGGACGCGATCGGCTCGATCGGCATCGGCGTGCTGCTGGTCGGTGTCGCCCTGGTGGTCGGCCGCGAGGTCAAGTCCCTGCTGATCGGGCAAAGCGCCGAGCCCGAGGTCGACCTGCAACTGCGAACCCACATCGAAGCGCAACCCGAGGTCGCCCAGGTCTACCACCTGATCACCCAACAGCTCGGCGCCGACCTCATGCTGGCGGTCAAGGCCCGAATGCACCCTGCGGGTTCGGAGGTGGCGTTGATCGAGGCGATCAACGCCGTCGAACGCGGCCTGCGCACGGCTTTTCCGCAGCTGCGCTGGGTGTTCTTCGAACCTGATTTGCGCGATTGAGAACAAAGTTCGGGTGTCGACCCGAACGGAGATGGTGAGGATGAAGCGCAGGGCCACCCGCATCCCGATCACCCGCTCCTCCCGTTCGCCCTGAGTAGCTGGTCGAAGGGTCCCCACGTTCTCCAACCCACCCCAGACCTTCAGCCGAAAAGCTCCCCCTGCCCGTCGCTGCGAACCGGCACGGGGCGTCGAAACTGCGTCAGGTCGAGCTCGATCCGCGTCCGGTCGAGGCCCAGGCGGGCGACGGTCTTTCCGAAGCGCTGCGCCAGCAGCTGCGCCCACACGCCCTCGCCCTTGGTGCGGGTCGCGAAATTCGCGTCGTAGTCCTTGCCCCCACGCATCTCGCGGATGCGTGCCATCACGCGAGCGGCTCGTTCGGGAAAGTGTTGCTCCAGCCACTGCTGAAAAAGCGGGTTCACTTCCCAGGGCAGACGAACCACGGTGGTGAACGCTGCCGTGGCGCCAGCGGCGGCTGCGCGCTCGAGGATGCGTTCGAGTTCGGGCTCGTTGATGAACGGGATGACCGGCGAGACGCTCACCCCCACCGGTACCCCGGCACGCGCCAGGGTCTCGATCGTCCGCAAGCGCCGTTCGGGCGCTGCCGCGCGCGGCTCCATCACCCGCGCGAGCGCCGGGTCGAGCGTCGTGAGCGAGATGTAGACCGCGGCCAGACCGCGGGCGGCCATGGGCGCGATCAGGTCGAGATCTCGTTCGACGCCGGCCGATTTGCTCACCAGGGAAAAGGGGTGGGCGCACTCGGCCAGTACCTCGATCACGCCGCGGGTGATCCGCAGGCGCCGCTCGACCGGTTGATAGGCGTCGGTCGCCGATCCGAGGTTCAGGAGCTTGGGCACGTAGGCTCGCGCCGCGAACGCCTCGCGCAGCCGCTGCGCGGCGTTCACCTTGGCGACGATGCGGGTCTCGAAGTCGAGACCTGGCGACATGTCGAGGTAACTGTGCGTCGGTCGCGCGAAACAATAAATGCAGCCGTGCTCGCAACCCCGGTAGGGGTTGATCGACAGCTCGAACGGAATGTCCGGGGAGACGTTCTTCGAAAGGATGCTGCGCGCGCATTCTTCGATGATCTCGGTGGTCGGTGCCACGCGCTCCGCACGGGCTTCCTGATCGAGGGTCCCCCACCCGTCGTCATAGGTTTCGGTTCGCGTGGGCGCGTAGCGCGGCGTGATGTCCCACCCCGCACCCCGCCCCTTCTGCGGGCCGTGCATCCGTTCCGCAGGGGCGGCGCGTTCGTCGCGATCGATTCGGCGGCCAATGCTCATACTGTAAATATATACAGTTACGTCGATTCCCACAACGAAGTTTTTCCTAGAGATTCGACAGGGCGAGCCGGTTGCCGCTATCCTCGACGCCGGAAAGGTCAACGAAATGTCAATTCAACGCATCAATCACGGATCTACCCACGGCTTCCAGGTTCGCGTCGGACCCCGACATGCTTCCTTGACCAAGTTTTTCGCGGTGCGCAAGTACGGCGGCGTTCGCAAGGCATTGGCACAGGCCAAGGCAGCGGAGATCGAGCTGCGCAAGGTGGCCGAGCCCACGACCCCTCGCAAGGGGGCGCGGCTGGTCGCGCAGGTCAACAACACGAGCGGAGTGATTGGCATCCGACCTCGCTACGTGCAGTTTTCCGACCACCCTTACCTCTACTTCGTCGCCTCCTGGAGCGTCAACGGCAAGGCCCGGTCGACGAGCTTTTCCGCCGAACGACACGGCAAGCTCGCCGCCTTGACGATGGCCATGGAACGGCGCGAGAAAGCCACCGGCGTGAAGTACACCATCTCGCCCAAACAGGCGATGAGCAAGATGCGCCACTTGCTGACACCCACCTGAGCCCGTGCGGGCCGGCGGCGTGATGCAATGCGCACACGCCGGCCCTGAGGTCGCGCCGACCGCGAAGCCGGCGCGTTAGAGTGCGATGTCGTGCCTGCAGGCACCCCTTCGCGCCATCCACCATGCTCCACCGTCACTCGATTTCAGGCATCGACAAGCGGTGCCTTCCGTGGTGATCGCGTGGGGCCAGCAGCCGATCGTCGCGGTGTGGGCCGCCGCCGTCGCGGTCGTCATCGCGGCGTTGCTTTTCTGGCGTCGGGTCGCCCGCTCCGCTGCCTCGCGGGAACGCCCGTTCCGTGATCTGAACCAGCGCCAATTCGAATCCCTGGCGCGCGAGAGTTTTCGGCAGCAGGGCTATGCCTTGATCGCGACGCAAGGCGCCGCCTCGGAAAGCGGCGAGCTCGTGCTGCGGCGTGACCGTGAAACCATGCTGGTGCAGTGCCGGCACTGGCGCGACTCGAAAGTCGGGCCCGATGCCGTTCGGGCCCTCCAGCACAGCCTCGCCCAACGCGCTGCGGGCAGCGGCTTCCTGCTGACCACCGGTCGCTTCTCCCGCGCAGCCATCGCGGCTGCGGCAGGCGCCAACATCAGGCTGCTCGACGGCCCCGCCCTGGAGGACCTGCTGGGCAAGGTGGCGGGAAAAGCCTCGTCCGGCCAGCATCCTTATAAATAGAAGGCTCCGACCCGCGTTCGAGGGGGCACAGGGCATTGCCGAGACGACGTCGCAAGCGTAGATTGCCATCGGAGCGGGGCGCTGCCGCGCCCGGAAGCAAGAGGAATCTGCATGTTCACAGCCGTCTTGGTGGTCTGCGGCGCCATCGCCGCATGGGTCGTGGTGGACCACATGCTGGCGCGCCGCGACCGCCGCCTGCGCCGCGGCCAGGGCGCCTGGAGCAGTCAGTTCGGCTCCGACGGGCGCTTCCATTCGACCGGGTTCGAGGACACACTACCGCCGCAGGCCAGCGAAGCCCGCCCTCGGCGCGCGCTCGGGCGCTGATTCGCGGGCCGCACGCCGGTGGCGTGGGTACCCGGCGGCCATCGGCCCGGGTTCCGACGCGGCCCACCGCGAGACCGATCGCTCACGCCCGTCGGGTCCAGACGAGTGTCCCCTGTAGCAGAGACCCCGTCTCGGCAGCCTCGTGCCGACGATGCATCCCGGCTCCTGCCTGCGTGCCCTTCAGTCGCAGGCATGCTGACCTCGAGAGGTGCCCGAGGACGTCGGCGCGCTCTTGATGCGACAACAAGGACAGGACGTCGGCGATCACGCGTCCCGAGCATCGTGACAAGGCGGCGGCGAATGCGACCCGCCCCTGGCCGACGAGCAAGGCGCGAAGGACGTGAGGACGGTGGGCGGCAACGGCCGCACAAAGGGCGCGCTTCAACGCATCGGGGGCGCGGTTGAAAAAAAACATGGGACTCTCCTGGGGCACATCGCCTCGGGGAGTCCGCGCGGCTTCACGCGTGCAGACACCTCCGAAGCAACGCCGGATGAAATGAACGAGCCGTCAGGCAACGATCCGAGGGCGGCGCACGTCGGCGCCCGCTAGGGTCGGGATCCATCTGCGCCTCCTTTTCAGAGCAACGTCGACACACTGCGTCGCGATTCTCGATTCAGCGTGCCGGCGCGCTGGTCGGGCGCGCGCGCAGTCGCAGGCAAAAGCGGATGCGCAAGGTCGGCCACAAGGTGCTGCGGTCGATCATCTCCGCTTGTGCGATCTCTTCGGCCACGTTGGCCGGCGAACGCGGGGGCGGGGTCGCAGCGCGAGGCGTCCGCGAAAAAATGCAGATAGGCATGTCGATGCTCCTTGCGGGCGTCGGTGCGCGGACGGTGCAGACGGGCCTTGCCCGACCTGGGGGTCGCGATCGTTCGAGCGCGAGCCCTCGGTGAGGGATGCCGATGCAAAGATGCTGTGGGACCGGCCGAAACGGTGGTTATCGGCGGAGGACGGCGGTCGGCTCGCGACCGTCCGCTCTCGAAAGAAGCGTCAGGAAGCCGAGCAGGCTGCGGCCATCACGGCACGCTTTGTATCGCTACTGCTACTGGCACATTCCACGAACGCGGCTCCAAAATTTCGATGCCGCGATTGTTGCATTGGCACCCCACGCTCGTCAATCGAGCGTGCCCGGGCCCTCCGCCGGTCGAGTGCAGTCTTACTTGAGGTTTCGTTTGACTTCTGCAGCGAGCGCGAAGACTTTGGCAGGGTCGGTTCCCGAGATGCCGACCGAAAAGACAACGGTTCCCTTGCTGAACGACGCGCCCAGTTTCCCGGGGTTCCCATGAGGGACCGACCCCTGGCCACTGGCCATCGCCAATATCTGCGGGGTCGCCGTCTCGGTGACGATCATCAGCATGCCGCCCGCGTCACCGGCCCCCTTGTACAAGCACATCGCCTCGCTCGACCCCGTGATCCTTGCGGTGTAGCCCATGATCTCGCCGAACTTCTCGGCGGTGAGGAGCTTGCACGCATCGTCGCCGGCAATGGCGTCGGACGCCGTCAGGGCCAGCACGAGGGCC
>JALYHO010000102.1 GCA_030776545.1 Pseudomonadota bacterium
TCGCGGCCGCGCTCGCCGCGGTCCTGGCGGGGGCCCGGGTCGTGAGGGTCCACGACGTGGCCGCGACGGTCGACGCGCTGAAGGTCTGGGAGGCGGCTGGACTCCTGCCTGGATAATCCGCCGATGAGCAGAACTTTTTTCGGCACCGATGGCATCCGCGGCACGGTGGGACTGGCGCCCATCACCGCCGACTTCATGCTGCGGCTCGGCCATGCGGTCGGCAGGGTCCTGAAGGCCAGTGACCCGCGACCCACGGTCCTCATCGGCAAGGACACGCGGATTTCCGGCTACATGATCGAGTCCGCGCTCGAAGCCGGCTTCGCGTCGGCGGGCGTCGATGTGCTCCTGACCGGCCCCTTGCCGACCCCTGGCGTGGCCTACATGACCCGCGCGCTGCGCCTGAGCCTGGGGGTGGTCATCAGCGCGTCGCACAACCCGTTCGGCGACAACGGCATCAAATTCTTTTCCGCGCGTGGGCAGAAGCTCCCCGACGCCTGGGAGCAGCAGGTCGAAGCGGCGCTGGCCGAGCCGGCCCAGTGGGTCGATTCGGGCCATCTCGGACGTGCCCGTCGCATCGACGATGCCCGCGGTCGCTACATCGAATTTTGCAAAGGCACGTTCAGCAGTGAGTTGTCGCTCAAAGGGCTCAAGGTCGTCGTCGATGCGGCCCATGGGGCGGCCTATCACGTCGCCCCCGATGTTTTTCATGAACTCGGCGCCGAGGTCGTGGCGATCGGTTGCAGTCCGAATGGCACCAACATCAACGCCGGCTTCGGCGCCACCGACCCGCGCGCGCTGGTCGCCGCGGTCGCCCAGCACGGCGCCGACTACGGGGTCGCCCTCGACGGCGATGCCGATCGCCTGCAATTGGTCGATCGCACCGGCCGCCTGTACAACGGCGACGAGCTCCTCTACGTCCTGGTCGCCGACCGGCTGGCCCAGGGGCTGCCCGTTGCGGGGGTGGTCGGAACGCTGATGACCAACATGGCGGTCGAGCTCGCGCTGCGCGAGCGCGGCGTCGAGCTCGTGCGAGCCCGGGTCGGTGACCGCTACGTCCTCGAAGAACTGATCGCCCGAGGCTGGCAACTCGGCGGGGAGGGCTCGGGCCATCTGCTGTCGCTCGACAAGCACACGACCGGCGACGGCATCGTCAGCGCCTTGCTCGTGCTGCAAGCCGTGGCGCGAGCCGGCCGTCCCTTGGCGGCGATCTGCGAAGGCGTGGCCTTGTTTCCTCAGGCCCTGGTCAATGTCCGGCTCGCGCCGGGTGCCGATTGGAACTCGCCCGACCTGGCGCGAGTGCAAGCCGACGTGGTGCGCGCGCTGGGGAGCCAGGGCCGAGTCCTGATCCGGCCTTCGGGAACCGAGCCGCTGGTCCGGGTCATGGTCGAAGCCCGCGATGCGGACCAAGCCGTGCAACTGGCCGAGCGCATCGCCGCCACACTGCGCTGAACCCCGAGCCTTCGCCCCCACGGGCCGGGCCGGGCCGGACGCGGCCGAGCGCCGACAACTCGTCGGCACGGCGGCACGCCAACACGGCAGAACTAAGCGAAAACCCCGACCGAACCCACCTTGCCGATCTTCCGGACGCGGCTTAGAGTCAGCCAAACGTTTGCGCAAACGTTTGCGCGACGTTTTCGACGGTTCTTAAACAAAAGACTCAGGAGACCTGCCATGACCCGATCCTCCCGGCGCTTCGCCCTCCACATGTTCGCCGCCGCCGCTTTGGCGGCGCTGCCGATGCGATTCGCGACCGCGGCCGAGGGGCCGCCGCGCGTCGCCCTCGTCATGAAGTCGCTGGCCAACGAGTTCTTCCAGACCATGCAGGAGGGCGCCAAAGCCCACCAGAAAGAGCACGCCGCCGACTACACGCTCATCACCAACGGCATCAAGGACGAGACCGACACGGCCGCGCAAATCAAGATCGTGCAGCAAATGCTGGTCGAGAAAGTCGATGCCATCGTCATCGCCCCCGCCGACTCGAAAGCCCTCGTGCCCGTGTTGAAAGAGGCCGCCGACAAAGGCGTGATCGTCGTCAACATCGACAACAAGCTGGACGAAGCGGCCTTGAAGGAGAAAAGCCTCGTCGTTCCTTTCGTCGGCCCCGACAACCGCAAGGGCGCCAAGCTCGTCGGCGACTACCTCGGCGCCCAGCTCAAGTCGGGCGACAAGGTCGCGATCCTCGAAGGCGTGTCGACCACGTTCAACGCGCAGCAACGCACCGCTGGCTTCCAGGACGCGATGAAGGCGGTCGGGGCGAGCGTCGTGAGCGTCCAGTCGGGCCAGTGGGAACTGGACAAGGCCAACACGGTCGCCAGCGCGATGCTGCGTGAGCACCCGGACCTGCGTGCCATCCTCGCGGGCAACGACAACATGGCGCTCGGCGCGGTGGCTGCGGTCAAGACCGCCGGCAAGACCGGCAAGGTGCTCGTGGTCGGCTACGACAACATCTCGGCCATCAAACCCATGCTCGGCGACGGCCGCGTGCTCGCCACCGCCGACCAGTTCGGCGCCAAGCAGGCGGTGTTCGGCATCGAGACCGCCTTGAAGGCGATCAAGGACAAAAAGGCCCAGAAAGACCTGGCCCCTGTCGTCGAGACGCAAGTGGTTCTGGTCAAGAAGTGACCGCCCCGAGCCTTCTCGCCGGGACGGGGATCGGCAAGCGATACGCGACGCCGGTCCTCGTCGGCGTCGACATCGAGCTCCGGGCCGGCGAAGTGCTGGCGCTGACGGGCGAGAACGGCGCGGGCAAGAGCACGCTGTCGAAGATCGTCGCCGGTCTGGTCGCTCCGAGCGAAGGCACCATGCGACTCGACGGCCAGCCGTATGCGCCCGCCTCGCGCAAAGCCGCAGAGCGCCTCGGCGTGCGGATGGTGCTGCAGGAACTGAGCCTCGTGGCGAGCCTGAGCGTGGCCGAAAACCTGCTGCTCGATCGCTTGCCGAGCACGTTGGGCTTCATTCGCCGTGCGGAGCTGATGCGTCGGGCCGCCGTGCCGATGGCGATGATCGGTCTGCAGGGCATCGATCCGCGGGCGCCGGTGAGCACCTTGGGACTGGGGCACCGGCAGATGGTCGAGATCGCCCGCAGCCTGGTGGGCGAATGCAAGCTCTTGATCCTCGATGAGCCGACCGCGGCCTTGACCTCGCGCGAGACCGACCACCTCTTCAGCCAGATCGCGTCGTTGAAGGCGCGGGGCGTGGGCATCGTCTACATCTCGCACCGGCTCGACGAGTTGCAGCAGATCGCCGATCGCGTCATGGTCCTGCGCGACGGCCGCCACATCGACACGCGGCCGATGCACGAGCTCACGCAGGCCGACATCGTGCGCGCCATGGTCGGGCGCGACGTGCACGAGGGGCTGCAGCGCGACCGCCGGCCCGCGGGTGCGGTGGCGATGCGGGTGCGTGGCATGAGCGTCGGCTCGGTGGTCCGGGACGCGAGCTTCGACCTGCACTCGGGAGAGGTTTTCGGGCTCGCGGGCCTGGTGGGTTCCGGGCGAACCGAATTGCTGCGGCTCATCTACGGTGCGGACCGCAAGGACAGCGGCGCGGTCTTCCTCGGCGCGTCGACGACACCCGCGCGGATCGCGACGCCTCTGGCGGCGGTCCGCGCCGGCATCGGCCTGGTGACCGAAGACAGGAAGTCGCAAGGCCTCTTGATGCCGCTGTCGATCCGCATCAACACGACGCTGGCCAATCTGAAGCGCGTGGCCAGCGCCGGTTGGCTGCGGCCCGCGAGCGAACGGCGCGAGGTGCAGGAACTTCGCAACCTGCTTCACGTGCGCAGCGAGTCGACCGAGCAAGCGGTCGCCCAGCTCTCGGGAGGTAATCAGCAAAAGGTCGTCTTCGCACGCTGGATCCACCGCGATGGCGCCGTGCTGCTGCTCGACGAGCCGACACGCGGGGTCGATATCGGGGCGCGTGCGGACATCTATGGCGAGATCGACCGCATGGCGGCGGCCGGCAAGGCACTTCTGATGGTGTCCTCCGACTTGCGTGAACTGATGTCGACGTGCGATCGGATCGGCGTGATGAGCGCGGGCCGGCTGGTCAAGATCTTCGAGCGCGGCGAATGGACGCAACAGCTGCTGCTGGAGGCGGCGTTCAGCGCCTATGCCGGCAACGACCCGCGCCACGGCGCTCACGACGAGGTTCAAGCCGCATGAGCGAAACCTTCACACCACCGCTGCCTCCCGGCGGGGCGGCACCGACTCCGCCCGGCTTCGAAGCGAGTTCCCGCCGCGCTTCGATCGTTCATGCGCTCGGCACGATCGCAGGCCTCGTGGTGGCCCTGCTCCTGATGATCGCGCTCTTCAGTTCATTGAGCCGGTACTTTTTCTCCGGCGATACCTTCGTTCAGATCGCCAACGACATCCCCGCGGTCGCGGTCACCGCCGTCGGCATGACCTTCGTGCTGATCATCGCGGGCATCGACTTGTCGGTGGGATCGGTGATGGCGCTGTCGGCCGCGGCCATGGGCATCGCCATGCTGCAGTGGCACTGGCAGCTGTTGCCAGCGACGATGCTGGCGATGGTCACCGGGCTGATCGTCGGCGCGTTCAACGGCGCCGTCACGGTCGCATGGCGCTTGCCGTCGTTCATCGTCACCCTCGGCATGCTCGAAGTCGCGCGGGGACTGGCCTACCTCGCCACCGATTCGCGCACGCAATACATCGGCAGCCGGATCGACTGGCTCGGCAAGCCGGTCTGGGTCGGACTCTCGCCCGCGTTTTTCATCGCCATCCTGATCGTCGTTCTCGCCCAGATCGTGCTGACGCGCACGGTGTTCGGCCGGTGCATGGTCGGCATCGGGACGAACGAAGAGGCGATGCGACTGGCGGGCGTCGACCCGAGGCCCATCAAGATTGCGGTCTTTGCCATCGCCGGGCTGCTGGCCGGCCTCGGCGGCGTCTTTCTTGCCTCCAGGCTGGAGGCCGCGGACCCCAACGCCGGAAGCGGCGCCGAACTCGTCGTGATCGCTTCGGTGGTGATCGGTGGGACCAGTCTGATGGGAGGCCGCGGCTCGGTCGTCAGCACGTTCTTCGGCGTGCTGGTGATCTCGGTACTCGAGGCCGGTCTGGCCCAGATCGGCGCGAGCGAGCCGACCAAGCGCGTCGTGACCGGTTGCGTGATTATCATTGCGGTGGTGCTGGATACGCTGCGCGAGCGCCGCAAGAAGAAGGCGTGAGGACAAGACCCCGGATGACGACGAGAGCGAGCATTCGCCAGGTGGCCGAGCGCGCAGGGGTGTCGGTGACGACCGTGTCGCACGCCCTGAACGGGACCCGCTTCGTCAGCGACGAAGCACGCGCGAAGGTTCAGGAAGCGTCGCACGCCCTGGGCTACGTGCCGAGCGAAGTGGCTCGTTGGTTGAAGGGCAACACCACCCGCACGCTCGGCATGCTGGTGCCCAACAACTCGAACCCGTATTTCGCGGAAATCATCCGCGGTGTCGAACGCCGCTGCCACGCCGCCGGCTACGGCCTGCTGCTCTGCAATTCCGACGACGACGGCACCCGGCAGGCCGACCACCTGCGGGTTCTGGCCGAGCGGCGGGTCGACGGCCTGGTGCTGGTGGCGGCCGGCGACGATGCGCAAATCATCGCCTGCTGCGCCGACCTGCGCGTGCCGCTCGTGCTCGTCGACCGGGCGATCGACAGCCTTTGCGCCGACCTCATCGAAGTCGATCACGCCGCCGGTGGCGAGCTGGCGACGGCGCATCTCCTGTCGCTCGGCCACGCTCGAGTCGCCTGCATCGGCGGGCCCGCCCGGCTCAGGCCGAGCCAGCAGCGCGAAGCCGGCTGGCGACGCGGACTCGCCGCGGCGGGCATCGAGCCGAACGCGAGCGAGCTCGAACACGGCGACTTCGATGCGCCGGGCGGGGCCGAAGCGATGAAACGCCTGCTCCATTCGCGGCGGCCACCGACCGCGGTTTTCGTCTGCAACGACCTGATGGCCATCGGCGCCCTGCACGCGGCGCATCAAGCGGGCGTGAACGTGCCGCGCGATCTGTCCATCATCGGCTTCGACGACATCGAATTGTCCGCCTACACGATGCCGCCCCTCACCACGATCGCGCAGCCCAAGGAAGCCATCGGGACGGGGGCCGCCGAGTTGTTGTTCGAGCGCCTGAACGCCGGACGCAGCCGGGCCAGCCATCTCGTATTGCAACCGGAACTTCGAGTCCGCGCGTCGTGCGCCGCACCATGAGCGCGTCGATCGTGGTCGTTGGCAGCCTGAACATGGATCTCGTGATGCGCATGCAGCGCGCGCCCGCCGGCGGGGAAACGCTCACCGGTCGCGCGTTCGCGATGCTTCCCGGCGGCAAGGGCGCGAACCAGGCGGTCGCGTGTGCGCGCATGGGGGCCACCGTGGCGATGGTCGGGTGCGTCGGCTCCGACGCCAACGGGGACGCTTTGCAAACGAGTCTCGCGGCCGACTCGGTCGATGCGAGCGGGGTTCGTCGGATCGACACGGTCGCGACCGGTGTCGCGATGATCTGGGTCGAGGACGACGGCCAAAACCGGATCGTGCTCGCGCCCGGCGCGAACGGGTCGATGCAGCCCGCCGACGTCGAACGGGCTGGCGCCTCGATCGACGCGTCCCGCATGCTGATCGTCCAGCTCGAAGTGCCGATGCCGGTCGTGATGGCGGCCATCGAACGCGCGCGCCGCGCCGGCGTGACCGTGATGATGAATGCCGCGCCCGCGGCGGCCTTGCCCGATTCCTTGTGGCGGCAGATCGACTACCTGGTGGTCAACGAGAGCGAAGCCTCGTTGCTTTCCCACTCCGACGTGGTCGATGTCGCCGCGGCGTGGCGCGCCGGCCAGGCCATGCAAGCCCGTGGGCCGGCGCATGTATTGGTCACGCTGGGCTCTCGAGGCGTCGTCGTCATCGATGGGAACGGGAGCCGGCACGCGACGGCGCACCGGGTCGAAGCGGTCGACACGACCGCCGCTGGAGACACCTTCATCGGCGCGCTCGCCGTCGGCATCTGCCAGGGCCTGGCACTCGATGCGGCGGTGGCGCTCGGCCAGGCGGCGGGTGCGCTCTGCGTGACCCGAACGGGGGCACAAGCGTCCATCCCCTACCGCCGCGAGCTGGCGTCATGAAACGGACCGCACTGCTTCACGCTGAACTCTCGGAAGCCATCGCCCGGCTCGGTCACGGCGACCTGCTCGTGATCGGTGATGCAGGCCTGCCCATCCCCACCGGTCCACGTCGCATCGATCTCGCCCTCACCGCCAACGTACCGCGCTTCGAGGACGTTTTGCGCGCAGTCCTGAGCGAGATGAAGGTCGAGAGCGCCGTCGTGGCCGACCTGCTCGCGTCGGCCAACCCCGCAGTCCACGCCGAGCTGCGGAGGCAACTGGACGGGACGCCGCTGTCGACCGTGTCGCATGACGAATTGAAGCTCGCGACCCGGGGCGCATTCGTCATGGTCCGGAGCGGTGAATGCTCACCCTACGCGAACGTGATACTCAAGGCGGGCGTCGTGTTTTAGGAGGCCTCGCAGCCAATGTGACAAGGAAATGAACATTTGTGACACGCGCGAGTCGGGCGGCTCGAGTGTCATAGTCTTGTCATCTGGCCAAACTAGCATCTGGCGAATCAGACGTAAGTCTTCTTACAAAGGTGCGCCCTTGAACCATCACCTCTTGAACCATCGCCTCTTTCGCTCCGCCACGGCCCTGGCCCTCTGGGGCCTTACGACGGTGGCCCTGGCCCAGGATGTCACCGGCGCGGGAGCGTCCTTCCCCGCACCGGTCTACGCCAAGTGGGCCGACGCCTACAACAAGGCCACCGGGGCCCGTATCAACTACCAGTCGGTCGGCTCCGGGGCCGGATTGAAGCAGATCGTCGCGAAAACCGTCGATTTCGGCGCGTCCGACGCGCCGCTCAAGGACGAGGACTTGTCCAAGGACGGCCTGGTGCAGTTTCCGACCGTGATCGGCGGCGTCGTGCCGGTGGTCAACATCAAGGGGGTGGCTCCGGGCCAGCTGAAACTGACCGGCCCGGTATTGGGCGACATCTACCTGGGCAAGATCACGAAGTGGAACGACCCCGCGATCGCCGGTCTGAATCCGGGTGTCGCGCTCCCGGACGCCGCGATCACGCCGGTGCGACGGGCCGATGGCTCGGGCACCAGTTTCAATTTCACCAACTACCTCTCCAAGGTCAATCCGGAGTGGAAGTCGAAGGTCGGCGAAGGGACCGCGGTGAACTGGCCGACCGGCGCCGGCGGCAAGGGCAACGAAGGCGTGTCGGCGTTCGTCCAGCGTCTGCCGAACTCGATCGGCTATGTCGAATACGCGTACGCGAAACAGAACAAGATGGCCTATGCCCTGCTGAAGAACCAGGCGGGCAATTTCGTGCACCCCGATGATGACACCTTCAAGGCCGCCGCCGCCAACGCCGACTGGAACAAGACCTTCTACCAGGTGCTGACGGATCAGCCGGGCAAGGACTCGTGGCCGATCACGGCCGCCACGTTCATCATCATGCACAAGGTCCAGGACAAGCCCGTGAACGCGTCCAACACACTGAAATTCTTCGAATGGGCCTACGCCGGTGGTGACAAGATGGCGACCGATCTCGACTACGTCCCGATGCCCGATGCAGTGAAGGCGCTGGTACGCAAGCTCTGGTCCGACAGCATCAAGGATGCATCGGGCAAAGCCGTCGCCTCGAAGTAAGCCCTCCCGCAGCCTGATCGACCCCCTTCGAAGACACATCGTGGCGGCTACACTTCCGGCGACTCAGCTCGAAGACTCCGCGAAGATGGATCGAATCCGGCCTGCGGGCCGCTCACCGGGGGCGCGGCGTCCAGCACCCTGGGCCGACGCCCTGTTCTCACTCCTGGCGCACGCCGCGGCCTGGCTCACGCTGGCGCTGTTGGCGGGCATCCTCGTTTCGCTTCTGGTCGGGGCCGCGCCGGCGATACGCGCCTATGGCCTGTCGTTCCTCTGGACCAGCGAGTGGGACCCGGTGCAGAACAAGTACGGCGGGCTGGTGATGATCTATGGCACCCTGATGACGTCGCTGATCGCGCTGCTCATCGCGGTTCCGGTCAGTTTCGGGATCGCGCTCTTCCTGACCGAGCTCTCCCCGGCGTGGCTCAGGCGGCCGCTCGGCACCGCCATCGAGCTGCTGGCGGCGATTCCGTCCATCGTCTACGGCATGTGGGGCTTGCTGGTCTTCAGCCCGCTGCTGTCCGAGTACGTGCAGGTTCCCCTGCAAGCGCTCTTCGGTGGCATTCCCTACCTCGGGGCCTTGTTCTCGGGTCCGCCCGTCGGCATCGGGCTGCTGTCGGCCGGGATCATCCTGGCGATCATGATCATTCCTTTCATCGCGTCGGTGATGCGCGACGTGTTCGAGGTCACCCCGGCGCTCCTGAAGGAATCCGCCTACGGACTGGGTTCGACGACGTGGGAAGTGATGTTCAAGGTCGTGCTGCCCTATACCAAGACCGGCGTGGTGGGCGGCATCATGCTGGGGCTGGGCCGGGCGCTCGGCGAGACCATGGCCGTGACCTTCGTGATCGGCAACCAGAATCAACTCAACTCGGCCTCCTTGTTCGAGGCCGCCAACAGCATCACGTCGGCGCTGGCGAACGAATTCGCCGAGGCCGGCGAGGGCCTCCACCAGGCCTCGCTCATCTACCTCGGCCTGGTGCTGTTTTTCATCACCTTCGTCGTGCTGGCCTGCTCGAAGTTGTTGCTCGCACAACTGCGCAAGAGCGAAGGGGCCCTGGCGTGAACGTCTCGTTGGCTCCCGACCGGGCGGCGACCCAGCAGACTAGGCGGGTGGCGCGACACGCCCGGCGCAAGCGGGTCAACGCGGTCGCGCTGACGCTGTCGCTGGCGGCCATGGCGTTCGGCCTGTTCTGGCTGGTGTGGATCCTGGTCGAGACGGTGCGGCTCGGCATCGGTGGGCTGCGCTTGTCGATCTTCACCGAAATGACCCCGCCCCCCATGGCGGAAGACGGCGGACTCGCCAACGCGATCTTCGGCTCGGTGACCATGGTCACGCTGGCGACGCTGCTCGGTACGCCGATCGGCGTGCTCGCCGGCATCTACCTGGCGGAATTCGGCCAGAAGACCCGGCTCGGGAGCATCACCCGATTCATCAACGACATTTTGTTGGCCGCCCCCTCGATCGTGATCGGCTTGTTCATCTATTCGGTCGTGGTCGCCCGCATGAAATCGTTTTCCGGGTTCGCCGGGGTGCTGGCGCTGGCGCTGATCGTCATCCCGGTGGTGATACGCACCACCGAGAACATGCTGTCGCTGATTCCGAACGCCTTGCGCGAAGCCGCCTATGCACTCGGGACGCCCAAATGGAAGGTCGTCCTGACGGTGACCCTGAAGGCCGCGCGAGCGGGCGTGCTGACGGGGGTGCTGCTGGCGCTGGCCCGGATCGCGGGGGAAACGGCACCGCTGTTGTTCACCGCGCTGTCCAACCAGTTCTGGAGCAGCGACCTTCGGTCTCCGATGTCGAGCCTGCCCGTGACCATCTTCAAGTTTGCGATGAGCCCCTACGAGAACTGGCAAAAGCTCGCCTGGGCCGGCGTCTTCCTGATCACGGTCGGGGTGCTGATATTGAACATCCTGGCGCGCACCTTTCTGCGCAACCGGCATCGATAGAACCGAAAGAAGCTTGCAATGGACACCCACCTGGCCGCGCCCGCGATCGAGAAGCCGAAGATCTCCGTGCGCAACCTGAATTTCTACTACAACAAGTTCCATGCCCTGAAGAACATTTTCCTGGACATCCCGGAAAACAAGGTCACCGCGTTCATCGGCCCCTCGGGTTGCGGCAAGTCGACCTTGCTGCGAACCTTCAATCGCATGTTCGAGCTCTATCCGGACCAGCGCGCCGCCGGGGAGATCCTGCTCGACGGCGAGAACATACTCGACGCCAAGGAAGACGTCTCCCTGATTCGCGCCAAGGTCGGCATGGTGTTCCAGAAGCCGACCCCGTTCCCCATGTCCATCTACGACAACGTGGCCTTCGGGGTGAGGTTGTTCGAGCGCCTGCCACGCATCGAGATGGACGAGCGGGTCGAATGGGCACTGAAAAAGGCAGCGCTCTGGACCGAGGTCAAGGACAAGCTCAACCAGAGCGGATCGGGGCTCTCGGGAGGCCAGCAGCAGCGCCTGTGCATTGCGCGCGGCATCGCCATCAAGCCGGAAGTGCTTCTGCTTGACGAGCCGTGCTCGGCCCTCGACCCGATCTCGACCGGCAAGATCGAAGAGCTGATCCACGAACTCAAGTCCGACTACACGGTGGTGATCGTCACCCACAACATGCAGCAGGCCGCGCGCAGCTCGGACTACACCGCCTATATGTACCTCGGCGACCTGATTGAATTCGGCCCCACGTCAGAGGTGTTCATGAAGCCCAAGAAGAAGGACACTGAGGACTACATCACCGGCAGATTCGGCTGATGACCCCACGGAGCACACCATGAGCGACAAACACCTCTCCACCCAGTTCGACGCCGAATTGAGCGGCATCTCGACCCGTGTGCTCGAAATGGGCGGCATGGTCGAGTCCCAGGTCGCGCGGTCGGTCTACGCCTTGACCCATTTCAGTGCCGAAGTGGCCTCCGAAGTGCTTGCCACCGAAGAGCGCGTGAACCGGACCGAGATCGAGATCGACCGCGATCTGTCGACGATCATCGCCCGGCGCCAACCGACTGCGCGCGATCTGCGCCTCCTGATTGCGATCTCCAAGACCATCGCCAACCTCGAGCGCGTCGGCGACGAAGCCGCGCGCGTGGCCCGCACGGTCCAGCGCTTGCTCAATTCGGGCGTCTCCAGCCGTCTGCGCCTGCCCGTCAAGGACCTCGGCTACGAGGCCGAACTGGCCGTCGCGCAGCTGCGCAAGGCACTCGACGCCTTCGCCCGGCTGGACGTCGACAAGGCCGTCGAGGTCCTGCGGGCGGACGACCTGATCGACCAGGAATTCGAAGGGCTGATGCGCAAGCTCATCACCTTCATGATGGAAGATCCGCGCACCATCTCCTCGAGCATCGACCTGGTCTTCGTCGCCAAGGCCATCGAACGGGTCGGCGATCACGCCAAGAACCTCGCCGAACAGATCATCTACATCGTCAAAGGCACCGACGTTCGGCACAACTCGGTCGGCGATGTCGAGTCGCTGGTCCGGTGACGCCGCCCCGCCCCACATCCTTCGCAAGCCGGTACGCCCCATGAGTCACATTCTGGTCGTCGAAGACGAAACCGCGATCGCCGAACTGATCTCGATCAACCTGCGCCATGCCGGCTTCGAGGTCACCATCGCCGCCGACGGCGCCCAGGCGCAGGCCGCAGTCGACGGCGCGCTGCCCGACCTGGTCATTCTCGACTGGATGCTGCCCGGGCAGTCCGGTGTCGCGCTGGCCAAGCGCTGGCGCAGCGAAGCCCGCACTCGCGAGCTTCCGCTCATCATGCTCACGGCCCGGGCCGACGAGGTCGACAAGGTCCAGGGTCTCGACGCCGGCGCCGACGACTACCTCACCAAACCCTTCTCGACCGCCGAATTGATGGCGCGAATCCGTGCCGTGCTGCGCCGCAAGGCCCCCGAGGCGCTCGATGCCGTGGTCGAGGTCGGACCGCTGAAAATCGATCCGTCGACCCGCCGTGTCAGTCGCGAACTGGGCGGCGCGGCCCAGGACGTCAAGGTTGGCGCGACCGAATTCCGCCTGCTGCATTTCTTCATGACCCACCCCGAACGGGTCCACAGCCGAGCCCAATTGCTCGATCGCGTCTGGGGGGACCACGTCTTCATCGAAGAGCGAACCGTCGACGTTCACGTCAAGCGGTTGAGGGAAGCGCTGAGTCCGGTGCAGTGCGCGCACATGATCGAGACCGTCCGCGGCGCGGGCTACCGACTCACCCGGCATGCCGGCGGGTCGTCCCAGGCGCAAGCCGCCTAGCGCGCTCCTCGAGGTCCCCCGGCCGCTTTCTCCATGACCTGGCTGCTGCCGCGCATCGTCGCGTCCTTGATCGCGACCACCCTCGGTGGTCTGATCGGCCTGTGGATTCCGGGCCACGAGATCCCGGTGTTCGGCGCCGTGGTGGGCCTGGCGCTGTCGCTCGGGGTGATCGCCATCCGCGACACGCTCCACGGTTATCGCCTGATCAGCTGGTTGCGTGGCTCGGTCGAAGCGCCCGCGCCTCGGCATGCCGGCCTCTGGGGCGAACTTGGATACCGGGTGGAACGAGCCGTCCGGCTCGGCGAGCGCACGGCCGAGCTCGAACGTGATCGCCTGGTCCAGTTTTTGTCCGCGATCGAAGCGTCGCCCAACGGGGTGATGCTGCTCGACGCCGGCGA
This sequence comes from Pseudomonadota bacterium, assembly GCA_030776545.1. Taxonomy (GTDB): domain Bacteria; phylum Pseudomonadota; class Gammaproteobacteria; order Burkholderiales; family Burkholderiaceae_C; genus LMDS01. The sequence goes on from JALYHO010000102.1 coordinate 13,339, forward strand.
CCAGATCGAATGGTGCAATTCGCTCGCCGCCGATCATTTCGGACTCGATCCGCAGCGCGACCGGCGCCAGCGCGTCACCAACCTGGTCAGGGCACCGGTGTTCGTGGCCTACCTGCAGGCGGGCCAGTTCGCCGATCCGATCGAAATCCCGGATCCCCGCAACCGGGGAACGCTCTCCATCATCGTGCGCGCCTATGGCGACCGGCAGCGGCTCATGCTCTCCCAGGACGTGACCGAGCGCGAGCGTTCGGACGGCATGCGGCGCGATTTCGTCGCCAACGTGTCGCACGAAATCCGCACCCCGCTGACCGTGTTGACCGGTTTCATCGAAACCATGGCCAACTTGCCGCTGACCGAGGTCGAGCGCAAGCGCGTGCTCGAATTGATGATGCAGCAGGCCGGCCGCATGGCGACACTGGTGGCTGATCTGCTCACGCTCGCGCAACTGGAAGGCAGCCCACGTCCGCATGCCGATCGGTGGGTCGCGCTCGCGCCCCTGTTCGCCCAAGCCGCCGCGGACGCGCGGCTGCTGTCCGCCGGGCGCCACACGCTGGTGTTCCCGACCGGTGTCGACGCGCAAGTTGCCGGCGCGGCCTCGGAGCTGACCAGCGCCATCACCAACCTTGTCAACAACGCCGTGCGCTACACCCCGGAGGGCGGCCGCATCGAACTCACCTGGCGCCTGCAATCCGACGGCAGCGGCGAGATCGCCGTGATCGACAGCGGACCGGGCATCGCGCGTGAACATTTGCCACGGCTGACCGAGCGCTTCTACCGGGTCGATGGCAGCCGCTCGCGCGACACCGGCGGCACCGGCTTGGGTCTGTCCATCGTCAAGCACGTGGCCCAGCGCCATGGAGGCGAGCTGGACATCCAAAGCGAAGTCGGCAAGGGCTCGACGTTCCGACTGGTGTTCCCCGCGGCGCGGGTGCGAACCGGGGGGGCGGTCGACGCGCCGGCGTCACGTGAAGAAAGCGTGCTGTGAGCCTTCCGGTCGAAGCGACGCTGGAACGCGGGGCTACTTGACGATGTCTGCGCGCTGCCGCCGTACCGTCTTGCCGCTGCGCCGGTAGATCGACACCAGCTCCTCGTCGTTGTTGTTGCGGCGCTCGCGCGTCAGCAGGCGCCAGCCGGGCCCGGCGGCTGCGGGCGCCGCCCGGGTGTCGATCAAGACCATGAAATCGCAGCGGGTAAGCGCTGCCGGGGCGAGGGCGTCGACCTGGTATCGGCCCCAGTACTCGAGCGCTGCGACCGCTGGACGCTGGACGCCGGGCGCGGCCACGCAGCTCCCGGCAGGAACCCGCTGGGCCACGCGCTGCACCATCGAACGGTAGCTGCGCGCGTTGTCGAGTGGCGGCAGCAACAGCGTCATGACCAGCAGCAAGCACAGCGCCACGCCGCTGGCCGGCAGCACCAGGCTTTTCCAGAGCGGATGGCGCCCGGGACCGGTGCGCCACTTGACCAGCCAAAGCCAGGCCAGCGTCCCCGCCAGGGCCAGTGCCAGGGCCAGCGGTGAAAAAACGTGCACGTACCCGGGCGAGAGCCGCTCGATGTTCATGGCGGGCTTGGCGGGGACGCCGGTCTGCATCGAACAATAGACGACCCAGATCACCGCGGCGCAGATCGTGAAGAAGCAGACCGAGAACCAGTCGATCGCTGCGGCGGCGCTTCGCTGCAGAGTCGGCAACGCGAACGCTGCCAGGGCGGCCAGCGGCGGCAGTCCGAGCATCAGGACGCGCGCCGATCCGCCGATGGCGACCGTGGCGAAGACGCTGACGACCAGGCAGGCGAGCGGCACCGCGATGTGGCGGTCCGACAGGTGCCCGCGCCAGCGCCACAAGGTCCAGACCGCCAGCAGCCAGGCCGGCCAGGCGAACCAGGCGATCAGATTGACCAACTCCAGGACGTCGCCCGGGGCCGGCCAGCCGGCGACCCGCCAGCCCCAGGCGTTCAAGGCGTAGGCCGCCGCAGCGGACAAGAGCGTCGCCCCTGCGATCCAGGGCAGGAAGCGCCGGTCCGACCCTTGAACCGGCAGCGCGCACTGAGCGACCCCGACGATCCCGAGCGCCAGCGTGATCGACGGCGCGCCGCTGCTCGCCAACGAGGGGAGGGCCACCAAGACTGCGATGCGCGCCGGCCAGGGTCGGTATGGGTTGGCGGCAAGCGCGTAGAGGTAGAGGGCGACGCTCGCGAGCTGCACCAGTTCCGGGGTGGTTTCGTGACCGAGCTGCAACAGGCCGAGCGATGCGATGAGCGCCAGCACCGCCCCGTCGGCGATGGCGCGGGCGTAGTCGACGGGCTTGGCCTCGCCGCCGAAGGCGAACGGCAGGGGCTGGGCGGCGTCGGTGCGGGCCAGGTAGTAGGTGCTGTACCAGGTCAAGGCGAGCACCAGCATCAGCAGCAGCGCGAACGGAATGCGCGCCGCGATGGCGGGATCGAGCCCGGGGCCGAGCAGCTTGATGAAGGCGGCCCCCAGCCAGTAGGGGAGCAGGGCACCGTCGGCGGGCAGGCCGCCGAGCATCGGCGCGATCCACGCGGTACGACCTTGGGCGATTCCGACCATGTAGCCGAACGCACTCAGGTCGGCGTTTTTCCAGGGGTCGCGGCCGAACACGCCCGGCAGCACATAGGCAGCGCAAAACAGGAACAGCGCCACCCGTGGCAGGCGTTGGGCAGCTCGTTGGGCGACCAGTGCGGGGTTGGGCGAATTCAAATCGGGACGCTGGGTGTCGGGCTTTTTCGGAGCGCAATGATGCCGCAAGCGAGCAAGAAAAAAGGCAGCCGAAGCTGCCCGTTTACCCTGCCGTGCCGGCGGGAGGATCGCAAAACGCTTATTTCTTGGCGCCGAGGTGGGCAAATTTGTTGCGGAACTTCTCGACCCGGCCGCCCAGCGAATCGACGCTTTTTTGGGTGCCGGTATAAAAAGGATGCGACTCGCTGGTGGTCTCGAGCTTGAAGAGGGGCAGCTCCTTGCCGTCATCCATCTTGATCGTTTCCTTGGCTGTGGCGCAAGACCGCGTCACGAACTTGAAGCCGTTGCTCAAGTCCACGAAACAAACGTCGCGGTAGGTGGGATGGATGCCTTCTTTCATGCGGAGCCTCTTAAAAATTGTGTACGGGGAGCCTCGTCGGTTCGCGGACGGTCCGAACCGGACGCACTTTCCCAAGTGTGGCCAAAAAATTGGCGAGCTTTCGATTATAGCCGTCAACCACCGCGTCGCATCATGTCGAAGAAGTCGTGGTTGTTTTTGGTGGCTTTCATCTTCTCGAGGATGAATTCCATCGCCTCGATCTCGTCCATCGGATAGAGGAGCTTGCGAAGAATCCAGGTCTTTTGCAGGATTTCGGGCTGCAGGAGCAGCTCCTCACGCCGGGTGCCGCTCTTGTTGAGCAGGATGGAGGGGTACACGCGCTTTTCGGCCATCCGCCGGTCGAGGTGGATTTCGCAGTTGCCGGTGCCCTTGAATTCCTCGTAGATCACCTCGTCCATGCGCGAGCCGGTGTCGACCAGCGCGGTGCCGATGATGGTGAGCGAGCCGCCTTCTTCGACGTTGCGGGCCGCACCGAAAAAGCGCTTCGGGCGCTGCAGGGCGTTGGAGTCCATGCCGCCGGTCAAGACCTTGCCCGAGGAGGGCAGGACATTGTTGTAGGCCCGGGCGAGTCGGGTGATCGAGTCGAGCAGGATCACCACGTCCTTTTTCATTTCGACCAGGCGCTTGGCGCGCTCGATCACCATCTCAGCGACCTGCACGTGGCGTGCAGCGGGCTCGTCGAAGGTCGAGCTGATGACTTCGCCGCGCACCGTGCGCACCATTTCGGTGACTTCTTCGGGACGCTCGTCGACCAGCAGGACGATCAAGTGCACCTCGGGGTAGTTGGCGACGAGCGCGTGCGCCACCTGCTGCATCATCACCGTCTTGCCGGTCTTGGGCTGGGCGACGAGAAGCGCGCGCTGGCCTTTGCCGATGGGGGCGATCAGGTCGATGATCCGGCTGGTGACGTTCTCGTCGGACTTGATTTCGCGTTCGAGTTTGAACTGCTCCTTCGGAAACAGCGGGGTCAGGTTCTCGAACATGACCTTGTGCTTGCTCTCCTCGGGTGCCACGCCGTTGACCCGGTCGACCTTGACCAGCGCGAAATAGCGCTCGCCGTCCTTCGGGACCCGCACCTCGCCCTCGATCGCATCACCGGTGTGCAGATTGAAGCGGCGGATCTGGCTCGGGCTGAGGTAGATGTCGTCGGTCGACGCCATGTAGCTGGCATCGGGGGAGCGCAGGAAACCGAAACCGTCGGGAAGCACCTCGAGCACGCCGTCGCCGAAGACCTGTTCGCCGGCCTTGGCGCGCTTTTTCATGATCGCGAACATCAGCTCCTGCTTGCGCATGCGGGCGACGTTCTCGATCTCGAGCGCCTCGCCCATCGTGATGAGCTCGGAGACGTGGATCAATTTCAGTTCTGAGAGATGCATGGGTGAACACCCTGGGAGTGATAGGCGGCTGCCACGGAGCGGCTGTCGTCGGGTCCGGCGAGTCGAAGGACCGCTGCTGCCAGCCGTGGTCCTGCGATGCCGTGGATAGAACGTCGGGCGCCCACGGACTGGGCGACGAACGGGTGGTGGGCGTTGTTACCGCTCCGCTTGCCATTGGGCGCCGCGGGGGTGAACGGCGGGCTTCAGGGTGCGGTGGCGACTGACGTCGGTAGAAACTGGAAGGACGGGAAGGCGCGGAAGGTCTGAATACACGCCGACCGGGTCCACTGTGGTCGAACCTGTTCGGAAGGCTTTACCGGCGGGCTATCGGCCGGCGCGTGGACGGTCGATGGTCCCGACCTTCCTCGCTTGTTGCAGATTATAGATGACCGTCGAGGAATGCAGTCAACTGGGCCTTCGAAAGCGCCCCGACCTTGGTCGCGGCGAGTTGGCCGTCCTTGAAAAGCATCAGCGTCGGGATCCCCCGGATGCCGAACTTGGCCGGCACGCCGCGGTTCTCGTCGACATTCATCTTGGCGATCTGCAGGCGCCCGTCGTAGTCCTTCGAGACTTCATCCAGGATGGGGGCGATCATCTTGCAGGGACCGCACCACTCGGCCCAGTAATCGACCAACACCGGCTTGCTCGACTGGAGAACGTCGGCGTCGAACGAGGCGTCGGAGGTGTGTTTGATCAGGTCGCTGCTCATGGGTAGGACTTTCTTACGGCACCGCACGGTGTAGGTGTCAAGGCACAATGATTCTGACACAACGGCTCGCCCCGCGCGGACAGCCGGGATCCAACCGGGCCTGCAATTCCCTATGACATCGATAGCGCGGCTGAGACTTGAAATCGGCCCTCCCGACCTCTGGGGCCGGCTCGTCTTTCAGGCCCAGGCGTGGCTACGGACGCGCGGGCTGGCGCTGCGCGACGCGGTGGTCCTGCTGCCGTACGCGCAAGCGCTTCCCGAGGCGCGCCGAGCCTTCGCGCGCGGCGGCGTCTGGATGCCCCGCGTCGAGACCACCCATACCCTGGCCGCCGGGCTGGGGCCGCCGCCGGTCGCCGCCCCCGGCCAGATCAGCTTCGATGCGACGCTCGACGCGCTGAGCGCTGCAGCCCTGCTGCGTTCGCGCCCTTGGGGAATGGGCTGGGCACAACGCGATCCGCGCGGCTTCGATCAGGCTGTCGCGGCGTTGGTCGCGACCGCGCACGCCCTGGTC
>JALYHO010000103.1 GCA_030776545.1 Pseudomonadota bacterium
GCTGCGCGGCGCGAGCCGACCGCGCCGATCGCCACGCCTCTTCCTGCCGCGCCGACCGCGGAGCCCACGGCGGACACGGCGCCTCCAACGCCACCCGTCGCTTTGCCGGACCGCACGTCGCAAGCCCGCGTCAGGACACCGCAGGCCACGTGGTCCCAAAAAACCGGCGCGCCGCCTGGCCGCCTGGCGGCGCACGCGCCCGCAGCGTCGCCGCGCGTCCCCAACAAGACATTGCTCGATGCCCGCTGCGCGGACATCATCCAGCGTGTGTCGCTCGGCGAACCGCTGAGCGCCGCCGACAAGTCCATCCTGCAACGGGAGTGCGAACCATGAACCTGAAGACGCCCTGGCGGCTCGCCGCCCTCACCACGCTGACGGCCTTGCTCGCCGCTTGCGCCGCGCCGCCGCCAAGCGCGAGCGTCGAACCGCTGCCGCTCGACCAGGCCATCACCTCGGCCACCGACGCGCTCGCGCTCCAGACGCGCAGTCTTCCCGCCTTCATCGCCAAGCTGGACAAGCGTTCGCTCGTGATCGATCCGATGATCGACAGTGGCTCGGGCCAGCAGACCGCGTTGACGCGACAGATCGAAGAAGGCGTCAGCGCGCGCCTGGCCAGCGAGCACACGCAGCTTCCCGTGCTGCCGTTCCAGCTCGCCAACCTGAACCGATCGCAGTACGTGCTGAGCGGCACGACCACCCGGCTGCAAAACCTGCGCAACGGCAACCGCGCACCGTTCCAGATCGACCTGGCGCTGACCGAGTTGAAGAGCGGCGTGGTCGTCGCGCAGGCGTCCGCGCGAGCGCGCGACGATGGCCAGGACACGACGCCCACGCCCTACTACCGCGACAGCCCGGTGCTGGTGAAGGACAAGGTCGTGGACGGCTACATCCGGACCTGCCAGACCCCACCCGGCCAGCCCGCTGCCAAGGACTACTTCGAACGGCTCGCCACCGCGACCACCATCAACGAAGCGACCGTGGCCTACAACAACGAGAAGTACCAGGAGTCGCTGGCGCTCTACAAGACCGCCCTCGCGTCGCCTTCGGGCGAGCAGTTGCGCACGCTCAACGGGATCTACCTCGCGAGCTGGAAGCTCGGGCACACGCAGGAGGCCGAGCAGGCGTTCGGCAAGGTGGTCGCGCTCGGCATCGCCAACAGCAGCCTGGGCGTGAAGCTGCTGTTCAACCCCGGCACGACCGATTTCTGGTCGGATCCGAAAGTCAGCGGGCCCTACCCCATCTGGCTGCGCCAGATCGTCAAGCAGACGGCGCAGGCCAAGGTCTGCATGAACATCGTCGGTCACACCAGCCGCACTGGAGGCGAGGCCTACAACGACCGGTTGTCGGCGGCACGGTCGGCGTCGATCCGGCAAAAACTCGGGGCCGAGCCCGGGGCGGCCGACCTGCTCGCGCGGACGAAGACGAGCGGCGTGGGGTCGCGGGAGAACATCATCGGGACGGGGACGGACGATGCGGGAGACTCGCTGGACCGCCGGGTCGAGTTCAAGATCGTCGCGTGTTGAGCCGGCGAGCGGGACCCGCGAGGGCCCGGTGACTTGTTCACGCCGCTGCGATGCTGCACTCCAGCCAGGGCTTGGGTTCGCTGTATCGTTTCAACCAGGCGCTCAAGACGTCGGGCCGGGACAGCGGACCCGACAGGGGGAGATGGGTCGTGAGCAACAGCGGCTCGACCAGGCGTGCGATCGATATGTAGCTGCTCAGGTCGTCTGCGAGGTTGATGTCGCCGCGCGACGGACCCGATCCGGCCGCGAGCGCGATCCCGTGGGTCGCGCGACGGTGGAAAACGCCGCGGCTCGCAGACAGCGCGGCGGCCGATCCGATGTCGGCGGCTGTCATCCCATGCGCCTGGGCGAATGCATCTCCGACGAGCGTCAGCCAATTGACGCCCGGCATGCCGCGCAGGGCATCCCATTGCAACGCAGCCACGTCCTGGATTTGCACCGCCCAATGGCGTTTGGCGAGTGCGGCCATGCGCGTGGCCGCGAAGACCGGCGCACCATGCGTATGGTGAAAGACGTACCCCCCCGCGCCCCACCACAGCCGCAGGTGATCGATGCTCCACTCACCCAACGCGGCCAGCGCGGCGGGGCGCGTGCCCGAGGGAAGCAAGACGCGTACGTAGCTCGCACGCTCGATGCCGCGCACCGGGGTCAGGTCGGCGAACTGCCACCACGTACTCGACGCGTCGGACTCGGCCTCGCGGTGCTCCGCCAATTCGAGCAGCCACCCGCCGGACGACGACCCGGCCAAGTCCGCCAGGCCGGGGCCCGGCCCTGCTTGCGGCAGCGACACCCACGCCGGGCTCCCGCGCGAGCGGAAGAACCGCGGCGGGCCACCGCACAGTCCTGCACTCAGCCGCCGCCAGAGGTCCTCCAACGCATCCATCTGGTCGTGCAACGAGCCATGCACGAACACCGTGAAGCCGAGGCGGGCAGCCATGTCGGTCGTCGCCGGCGCGATCGCGTGGAGGGTGCGTAGCGCGTTGAGCATCGAGGCCTTCCGATCGTCGGTCGTGGCGCACGCCGTCAGATGGCGGTCCGCCACCACGGTGCGTCGACATGGGAAGGGTCGTACTCGGCGAAGCGAGGCTGCTCCTGCGCGGCTTCGATGATGAACACGCGACCGCGTCCAGGCGAGATCGACGCCGTCTTGAAGCCTGGCTTGATCATGGTCACGTGGCGATCGATCAGTTCGGCAACCCCGTCCCCGGTCACGAACAGGATCCGCTCGCCCAGCGGCGCCATGCCGATCAAGTGGATCGGGTAGCGGCCGAATTCGGCGAACCCCCCGGCGGCGGAACCGTGAAGCAGCCGACCGACATCACCCGATGCCGAAATCAGAACTTGACCGTCCGGCAACCGCAGCACCCCGGTCAGCAATTCGTGGCCGTTGGGCGGCGAAGGTGCCAGCAATGGCCGCCACCCCGTCCCGTCGAAATGAAGCAGGGTGTCTTCCTTGCCGACGGCGTAGACGTCATTGACGGTTCCCCCGAACGCCTGGATCGTTCCCTGGCCCCGGCCAGGGCCGTCGAAGACCTGGCTCCAGTGTGTGCCGTCCCAGCGGTAGATGTGGCCGCCATAGGTGCCTGCGTAGACGTCCACGTCGCTCGTGCCCCACAGGGCAGTGACGTTTGGCGGCAGGTGGGTGGCCCGCACGCGTGGCAGGTCGGTGGCCGACCACGCCGGTGTAAGGCCAAGCGTCAAGTAGCTTGCCCCGCTCACCGGCGGCGGCCAATGAACCGGGGCCGTCGTTCCGACACTGCCGTTGGCACTCGCGACCCAAAGCGATCCGGCCGGGGACGCCCACAACGTCCGCAGCGGCTCGTTCGTCGCGAGCACCTGCGGTGGAAGTTCCCCCGCCTGTCGCGTGCCACTGGTCCAGAAGACATGGCCGATCGCGCTTGCGATGTCTCCCTCGTCGTAGTCGATGCGCAAGAGATAGAGGCCCTCGGTCTGGACGACCTGAAGAATCTCCTGCTTCTTTCCGTCTGGCGTCATGGACTTCTCCGTGGGTGGTCAACGATCCTAGAACGACCCGACCTGGGTGGCGTTGGCCGGCGTCGCCGCTTGCGCGGCAGCGCGCTGCGCCTCGGTCGCCGGCCACGGATTGCGCATCGGCGTGTCCATCGCGACCGGCGGGTCCATGTTAGCGAACGACTCGGCAGCAGCCAGGCGTATGCATTCGGCGGCCGCGTCGATCAGGCTGTCCTTGTCGACACCGTCAGGCGTCTTGCGCGGCGGCTTCCCATTCTTCAGCGCGTCCTTGGCGCCTTCCTTGTACTCGTCGAGCCACTTGGACAAGGGCGCATTATTTTTCGCCAGATCGTTGGCCTGAGAGAACTCGCGCATCGGGTCCGTCAACAGCTTGTGCTCCATTCCTGCGCTCTGGCCGTCGCCCACCATCCAGGTCAGGGCCGACGGCGTCGAATAGCCCTCGCACCCCGGGACCGTCGGTCCGCTGCGGCCCGACTGGTGCGCCGCCGAAGTCGGGACGATGTGCTCGGCCTGATACCCCGGCTTGGATCCGACCATCTCCGAGTGCGAACCGAACTCGATCGGTGGGTCGAAGGAGGCCAGGATGGCGGCGCAGGTCATGTCCCCGGTGCCCCCCGCGCCCCCGCCCTTGACCACCTTCAACTGCACCATCGCCGCGCTGGTTGCCATGCTGCATCACATCTGGTTTCCCATGCCGGAGCTGGTCGTGAACACCACTGCCTTGCCCTCCGCATAGACGCTGGTGCTGCCATTGATGATGAAGGCGCTCGAGCCGGTCTTGAGGCTGACCAGTTCCTTCTGCGTGCCCGGTTCGTTCCCGGTGCAGCTGCTGACCGCCGAATCGACCGTAAACACCGGTTTGCCGCCGATCGTCACCCGCCGGGTGTCGTCGTTCAGGCTGCCCGTGCCCGCGGGGGTGAGAATCGGATAGGGCAGCGGCAGCGGGCTGGGCGCGGCCGGCGTGATGCAGATGCTCGGATTCATGTAGACGATCGAGTGCCCCGTCGATTCGCCGGCGACCTCGAGGTGGTTGGCGACCACGCTCATGAACGCCCCCGCATGGACTTCGCGCCGGGGTGGGTCATGGCACGACCGCACCGACCGAGAAGGCGGCCGGGGCCCCCAATAAAAAGGCGCCGCGGGCGCCGCCGTCGGAGCAGCCCGTGACGACCGCGGTGCGATCGCTGGCGTGCCCCAGCCGCCAGGCCTCGGCGCCGAGCACCGCCAGCAACGGCATCGCGGCAGCGCCGACGTCGCCGAGCTCCTTCAACGGCATTTGCAGGTCCGTCTTCACGCCCAGCACGTCGCCGAACCTGGCGATGACGTTCTGCAACGCCTGGGTCGCGTACGCCTCGTGGGTCAGGTCGAGCCACCACTGGTTCGTGCGCTGGCCGGCCCCCCGCAGCGGCGCAACGGCGGTGGCGAGCGCCTGAGTCATGCCGAAGGCCAGGCTCGGGTGCTCGCTTCCGACCGGTACCGCCTCGCGGCCGAGACCGACCGCCAACACACCGACGTCACCCGGGCCGGAGGCCCGCGCCACGACGGCGAAGGCGGCTCCCTCGCCGGGCCGCACGCCGTCGATGTTCTCGCGCGTGACGAGTCGATCGGCCGCTTCCAGCGCCTGCAGGACGTCCCAGTCGTGCAGGGTGTCGGCGCCGCCCCAGACCACCAGGCGATTCTCGCCGACACGCTGAAGGGCGCGCCCGAGCGCCAGCGCACCGGCAGCGCGTCCGAACGGGAACGCCTCGATCTCTGCGCCGGCGAGTTCGTCGGGCAGAACATCGGACAGCGACTTGAGAAATCGACGGCCGGGGTCGTTGAGCTCGTTGCCGGCCGCGCTCGCCGCGAACCGTTCGGGCAGCGCCACCAGCAAGAGCGGTGCGAACCGATGGCGCTCGGGCAGGTCCCGCCCGAGGGTGCGGCACAGGCCGGCCAGGGCGTGGGCGGCCAGTGCCACCAGACGCTCGGCGGCACCCAGGTCGGTAGGCAGTGCCGGTGCGGCGCAAAACAACACGCGCTCGCCGGTCGCGTCGACGAATCTCGACGGCGCGACATTGTTCAGCCCAGCGCGCAACAACAACGCCGTCTCCGCCGCGCTCTCGCCGACGCTGGTGATCGCCTCCCAGTGCGTGAGGCAGGCCAGCGGCTTCATTGCACGAATCCCTTGGCCTGAACCTGGACCGACGCGAAACGGCCCCGCATCTTCGTCGGGCACTTGAAAAGGGCGCGCCAGACGAGCTCGAGCACCATCCCGTCGCTGTCGACGACGACGGTGTCGAGGTGGGGCCGCCGCTCGATCGTCGCACCGTCGATCCGGGCCTCGACCAGCACGCGCAGCTTGGGCAAGACGAAGTCCAGCGGACCGGCGGCGTGGACCCCGGTGATACGCACCGCCTCGCCGCCGCGGAGCGGTTCGCGAAAGACGAGGTCCTCGGTCGCGCAGTTCTCGTGCTCTTCCCTGTAGTCGGTCGGCCGCGCCGGATAGCCTGACTGGATCCAGGCGGTATCGTAGGTGCCTGCAGCCTGGCGCCGAGGCGAAAAACTTCGTCCCAGCGGAGCGCAACCGACGGGCACGAACCGCCCGCCTGCCGCGCCGATCGGCTCTCCGGGTGCCTCGATCTGCGGTGCGGGGTTGCCGATCAGGCGGTCGGTTTGCCGCACGATGCCGCTGCCGACCGGGTTGCGCGGCTCCTCCAGCGGCGCGTCCGGGCGACTCAGGTCCAGGCCGCCATAGGCACGCGACCAGGAAAGCGGGGTCGCCTGCATGGGATCGCTGGGCCCCGGTACCACCCCGAGCAGCGAACGCCGCCACTGGCGCGGCCCATGCACGCGCAAAAGCTTGACCCGATCGGCGACGCGGATGCCCACGTCCACGCGCTGGCAGAGCTGCCCGACCGGCGGCGTCGCGTGTCCGCTGAGAATGAAATCGGTCCCCACCTTCACCGGGCAGAAGTCACCCGGAAAGCGCAAATCGGGAATCTCGGGTGCGCCCCAGGGCTCGTCGCCCAGTCGCACTTCGCGCGGATGCTCGGCAAGTCGCAAGGGCCCACCGACCTGGATGGCATAGCTCGCCTTGACGATGACGACGCGGCATGGCGCGCCGTCGCGGTCGAGTATGGGCAGCAGGCTCGCGACGAAGCCACTGCGGTTGTAGAGATCGGGTTCGCTCATGGGGTGCTCGGACCGCGACGGGCTCAGTGCAACGGGGTCGCGACCCAGTGCGGATCCACCGAGCCGGCCAGCCAGGATTCGATGTGCTGCAACGAGCGGACCTGGCACGCGACAAAGTCGTATGCACTGAAGCGCGGAATCCCACCGCCGGCAGCCGCCACGAGTTCGAAGTAGGCGCGCTCGCGGGACGCGCGCGCGTGCAGCCGCGAGTCGTCGACCGCCAGCGCCCGCAGACGCAACCCGTCCAGCAATACCGATGGATGGAAGCGACGCCCGTGGCGATAGCGCTGACCGGCGTCGAAGCGGTGCTGGTTCTGCGACCACAGCGTCGC
>JALYHO010000104.1 GCA_030776545.1 Pseudomonadota bacterium
GGGCCGCACCGCCTGGGGCCGGCTGGATCGTCCACTGCACGTCCGCAGCGAGCTGGTCGAGCGCCACGCGAGGCTCGTCGAATACACCCGGCAAGTCGATGGCGCCGGCGTGGATGCCGACGTGCGCGGTGCCGCCGCGTTCGTTGGCATCGAGCTGCAAGGTCGCGCCGCGGACCCCCGGCCGGCCGATGGCGTCCGGGTCACGGGCGGGCTGGGCCGCGACCGTCAGGTCGTCGAGCCTGCCGCGAGCGCGATAACGCAGCGGGGCTTGCAGCGGACCGTCCCAGGTGGTGTCGACCGCAGTCAGCTGACCCTGGGGGCCGGCCTCGGCGAGAAAACGACGCAGGGCCTCGCCGACCGGCACGCGGGTGGCGATTCGCGCCATCAGTCCGAGGTCCAGCCGCTGCGCGGCGAAGGCACCGCCGGTGACCGGCTGGCCCGGGCGCTGGCGCCACGCGAATGTCAGGTCGCCCTGCGGCCAGCGCAGGTCGTCCCCGGTCTCGAAGCGCAGGCCTTGCAGCGCCAAGGTGCCGCCCGCGGCATCGCGCCCGCCGACGATCCGCCCCCCGAGTTCCTTGATGACGAGCGGTTCCAAATCTGGCGCCAGCCGCATCGAGACGGCGCGCAGCGCGACGTCGACCGTGGCCGCCGTGGCCTCGCCGTTCTTCAGGTCGAACCAGCCGCGCACGGCGCCGATGCCTTCGCTCACTTCGACCGGCAGCGCGACGTAGCGGCGCAAGGCATGCACGTCGGCCCGCGGCAGGTCGGCGTAGCCGCTGCCGGACCAGCGCTTCCAGTCGCCGCGTCGAGCCCAGAGCGGTTGCGTGAAGCGACCCCGGGCGCTGAACCGTCCCCCCCACTCCGACGGGGGCGTCGCGTCGACGCGGAACTCGTGCTGGCGCAGCCCGTTGCGCACCACCAGCTGCACGTCGCCCAGAGCCAGCGGCTCGGCCTGCCGCTGCTCGTCGGTCCAGCGCAGCGTTCCGCCCCGGATCACGAACTCGGACTGAGCGAAGAACCAGTCCGAGACTGCGTTGGCGTCGCCCCCGTTGGCGGGACCACCGAGCTCCAGCCCGGCCACGAAGACCCGACCGGAGGCGTCGCGCCGGATGTCGAGCTCGGCACCGTCGATCAGGAGCTGCTCGAAGCGCAGCGCCAGAACCGAGCGCGGAGAAATGGCGGCAAACACGTGGGGAAGGCGCAGCGCGGGCCGTGCAGCCGTGTCGAGAAGCCGAACGTCGGTCAGTTCGAACGACGGGACCCAGCCGCTCGAGCGGACCGTGATGGCGCCGATCCGAACCGGCACGCCCAGGGCCCGGCTGGCCCGCTCTTCCAGGGGGCCACGCCACTGCTGGATGTGGGGCAGAATCCCCCAGTGGAGAGTCAGCCACGCGATCAGCAATAAGCTCCACCCGGCGAGGACCAGACCCAACAAGCCACGGGCGAGCCATTTGAGCGCGGACCAGCCGGTCAGACCCGCGTCAGGCGCGTCGTTGAGGGCGTTTCGAACAGTGGCGGGCGGGGGAGAAGACATGAACCAGGGGTGCCAGCCGCATGACGGGCGTAAGGAAAATCGGCCTTGCGGCAGGAAGCCAGGAGGCGCGCGGCCCTGCGGGCGCGCACTGACGAGGCACTGGTGGGTTGCACGAGTGACCGCTTCAGAGGCTCCGGGCACCCCTGGGACTGCCAAGGGCACCGGGGGCACCGGCGCATCACACTAGCATAGACCCCGACACTCGCCATGGGTTCCAGCCCTTACGTTCGCCCTGCGTCCACCGCGTCCGGACCCCCGCCCGTCGCCGTGTCCACGATGTCGGCGGTGGCGCACGCCGATCACAGTCGTTTCGTGCAGCGCATTCGCCGCCGCTACGCCCGCGAGCTGGCGCTGCTGCCCGAGGGGCTGCCGACCCGCGCCGCGATCGACGCCCTGATCGAGCGCCTGCTGGATGGCGGCCGCCCGCTCGCGAGTGCGATGCGGGTCGCGCGCCAACTCGTCCTGGAACGCCTGGCCGTGCTCGACATCGAGCAGGCCGCGCCCCTGGCGGACGTGACCGGCGTCATGACGGCGCTCGCCGAGACCACGCTGGACCGGGCGCTGGCGCAGGCCGAGCGCGTGTTGGCGCAACGGCACGGCGTGCCGCGCAATGCGCTCGGCGAGCGCATCGAGTTCTGGGTCGTGGGCATGGGCAAACTGGGCGCGCGCGAGCTCAACGTCTCGTCCGACATCGATCTGGTCTACGTCTACGAGGAGGACGGCACGACCGACGGTGCGGACACCATCAGTGCGCACGAGTTTTTCTCGCGCGTCTGCAAGAGTCTCTACGCCCTGGTGGGGGAGACCACGGAAGACGGCTTCGTGTTTCGGGTCGATCTGGCACTGCGGCCCAACGGCAACTCCGGTCCGCCTTGCGTGAGCCTGGCGATGCTGGAGGAATATTTGCAGGTCCAGGGTCGCGAGTGGGAACGCTTCGCGTGGCTCAAGAGTCGCGTCGTGGCGCCGACCGCGAGCGTGCGCAGTGGCCGGCCGCTGGCCCTGCGCAGCCTGGTGACTGCCTTCGTCTACCGGCGCTACCTGGACTACGGTGTGTTCGAGGGCCTGCGCCAGCTCCACGCCAAGGTTCGCGAGGAAGCCCAGCGGCGCGCCGCCGGCCGGCCGCAGCGCGCGAACGACGTCAAGCTGTCGCGCGGCGGGATCCGCGAGATCGAGTTCATCGTGCAGCTGCTGCTGGTGGTCCGAGGCGGCCAGTTCCCGGAGATCCGCACCCGCTCGACGTTGAAGGCGTTGGGCAAGCTCACGGCGCGCGGCCTGATGAAGCCGGCGAGCGCGAACCGGCTGGCCGAGGCCTACGAGTTCCTGCGTCGCATCGAGCATCGGATCCAATACCTGGACGACCAGCAGACCCACCTCTTGCCGGCCGCGGACGCCGACCTGGCCTGGATCGCGCGCAGCCTCGGTTTCGCGTGCGAGCGCGATGGCGGCGACGCTTGCGACCTGCTCGACTTGCTGGGCGCGACGCGTGAGTTCGTCGCCACCGAATTCGATGCCTTGCTGCACGACGGTCGCACCCCGACGGCCAAGCCGAACGCCTGCCGCACCGGCGTCTGCGGCGTGGCGCTGCAACCCGTCGACAGCGACGCGTTTCTCGACACGCTCCCTCCGGAGCTCGCGGCCCGGGTCCGGCCGTTGCGCGAGCAGCCGAAGATCCGGATGCTGCGCGATGAAAGCAAGCTGCGCCTGGCACGCCTCATCAAGCGCGCCGCGCATGCCGCGCGCGACGGTGAATGCACGATGGAGGCGGCGACCCGCTTCGTCGACTGGGTCGAACCGCTGCTGCGTCGCGAAAGTTATTTCGCCCTGCTGGTGGAACGTCCCGAAGTGCAGACCCGCCTGTTGCGCCTCCTCGGCCTGGCGCGCTGGCCGATGCGATACCTCATGTTGCACCCTGGGGTCATCGACGAACTGGCCGACGAGCGTTTGCTGCACTGCCGCTTCGACCCTGTCGCCTACCGGAGCGAACTCGATGAACGGCACGCGGCCTGGGAGCGGTCGGGCCAGGCCGACGAAGAGTCCTTGCTCGACACCTTGCGCCGAGCCCACCACGCGGAAACCTTCCGCACCTTGGTGCGCGATGTCGAAAGCTACATCACGGTCGAGGAGGTCGCCGACGAACTCTCGGCGCTCGCCGACGCCACCCTCGCGCTGGCGCTGAGCTGGGCCTGGAAACACCTGAAGTCGGCGCACCTGGACGAGCCCCGGCTCGCGGTGGTGGCCTACGGCAAGCTGGGCGGCAAGGAGCTCGGTTACGGCAGCGACCTCGACCTGGTCTTTCTCTACGACGACGCGGCCGAGTCCGATCCCGACCATGCGGCCGAAGTGTACGGAGCGTTCGTGCGCAAAGTGATCAACTGGCTGACCCTGCGCACGGCGGCGGGCGAGCTCTTCGACATCGACACGGCGCTGCGTCCGAACGGCAATTCCGGCCTGCTGGTGACGTCGCTTGCCTCGTTCGAGCGCTATCAGAGCGGGCGCGGCAGCAACACGGCCTGGACCTGGGAACATCAGGCGCTCACGCGGGCCCGCTGGTGCGCGGGCTGGCGTCCGCTCGAGACCGCGTTCGAGGCCATCCGTCGGAACGTGTTGCGTGCGCCGCGCGAGACCCCTGCGCTGCGCGACGAAGTGGTGGCCATGCGTCAGAAGGTCCGGGACGCACACCCGGTTCGGCTCGGCCGCTTCGACGTCAAACACAGCCCGGGCGGCATGATGGACGCGGAGTTCGCGGTGCAGTACCTGGTGCTCGCGCATGGCGCCGCGCACCCGGGACTGCTCGAGGACGTCGGCAACAT
Source organism: Pseudomonadota bacterium (assembly GCA_030776545.1). Taxonomy (GTDB): domain Bacteria; phylum Pseudomonadota; class Gammaproteobacteria; order Burkholderiales; family Burkholderiaceae_C; genus LMDS01. The sequence goes on from JALYHO010000104.1 coordinate 4,345, forward strand.
CGCGCTGCTCAAGCGCGCCCAGGCGGAGGCCCTGCTCCCCGTACCGATCGGCGAGAACGCCGCCGACGCCTACCGCGAGCTGCGTCGAGCCCAACACAAGGCGCGCCTCGACGAGCAGCCGACCCAGGTCGAGCCGGCGTCCCTGGCCGCCCCCCGCGACGCGGTGCTGGCGCTTTGGCGGGCCGTGTTCGAGCGGGGCTCGTGACAGACCCTTGGACCCCGTGAGACGCGACGGGTACGCGTGGGTCGGGCTCTCCGCCTTGCTGTTGACGTGTGCCTTGGCCGGCTGGGGCGTGCCGCCCGCCCCCATCGACTGGCAACCCGCTCTGGCGCTGGGCCAGCCGTGGCGCGCGTTCAGCGCCGTCGGAGTGCACTACAGCGGGATGCACCTGCTCGTCAATGTCGGAGGCGTGTTGCTGGTCGCCGGCTTCGGATGGGCCGCCCGCAGCCCGCTGCCGATCGCGCTGGCCTGGGCCGCGGCCTGGCCGCTGACGCAGTTCGGCCTGCTGCTGCAGCCCGGCCTGGTCCACTACGGTGGCTTGTCGGGCGTTTTGCACGCGGGGGCCGCGGCGGCATGCCTGGGGCTGTTGAGTGGCGGCTCGCGGGCGCAGCGGCGGGTGGCCGGATGGGTCTATGCCGGCCTCGTGCTGAAGGTGTTGAGCGAAGCGCCTTGGGGACCGGTCCTGCGGCCGGCGCCATCGCTGGGCATCGCGGTCGCGCCGTTCGCGCACGCGAGCGGGGTGGTGGCCGGCACGCTCTGCGGGTATCTCGCGGGGCGCCGCGGTCTTCGCTCCGCGTGAAGCAGCCCGCGCATGGGTGGCGGCTTGTCGACAAGCGCTGGACATACCGTTCGGGATGAGCTTGTCGAAGCCTGCGCGAATGGTCACGGGCCGTTCGACAAGCTCAGGGCGAACGGGAGCGGGGTCAGCCCCGAATGCGGCCGACCAGCGCACTGGTCGAATAGCCGTCGACGAAGGGCAGGGCCAGCGCGTCGCCGCCCCAACTGCGCACCCAGGGCGTTTCCTCGAGCGCTTCGATGGCGTAGTCGCCGCCCTTCACGTACAGCAAGGGCCGCACCAGCTTCAGCAGGTCGACCGGGGTACGCTCATCGAACAAGGTGACGAGGCTGACGCTTTCGAGCGCGGCCAGGACGCATGCACGGTCGAGTTCGGCGTTGAGCGGGCGGTCGGGCCCTTTGGCCAGCATGCGGGCCGACAGATCGCTGTTGAGCCCGATCACGAGGCTCGCGCCCAGTGCCCGGGCCTGGGCCAGGTAAGTGACGTGGCCGCGGTGGAGGATGTCGAACACCCCGTTGGTGAAGACCAGGGGCCGGGGCAATGCGGCGACTCGCGCAACGACGTCTGCACGGGTACAGAGCTTGCCCAGGAACCCGGGAGTCGTCCCGGGAGAGCCGGTCGCCACCTAGACCGCGCGTGCCTCGGGGGGCGTCCCGGCTGCCACGGCAGCGAGACGGGCCGTGACCTCCTTGCGGAAGCGGTTGAGTTCCTGCACGCTGGCGAAGCTGCGCTCCATCAGCAGGCTCATGTTGTGCAGGATGCGCTCGACCACTTTGGTTTCCCACACGGCATCGAACTGGATTTGCTTGTCCAGCCAGCGCTCGAGCCATTCAGGATTGGGCAGACGGCTCTGAACGGTGTCGCGAGGAAAGAGTTTGACGTTGACATGCAGATTGGTCGGATGCAGCGCCTGCGCCGTGCGCCGTGCGCTGGCCATCAAGACCCCCACCTTGGCGAAGGCGGCCCGGGCTTCGTCCCCGAATTGCTGCAGCGCCCGCTTCATGTAGCGCAGGTAGGCTCCGCCATGGCGCGCCTCGTCCCGCGCGAGGGTCTCGTAGATGGCCTGGATGACGGGCTCGCTGTGCCACTCGGCGGCGCGCCGGTACCAGTGGTTGAGCCGAATCTCGCCGCAGAAATGCAGCATCAGGGTTTCGAGCGCAGGCGCCGGATCGAACTCGAATCGCACCGCCTGGAGCTCCGCCTCGGTGGGCACCAGGTCGGGCCTGAATTTGCGCAGGTATTCCATCAGGACCAGTGAATGCTTTTGCTCCTCGAAGAACCAGACGCTCATGAAGCCGCAGAAATCGGCGTCGTCCTTGTTGTCCCGCAGGAACATCTCGGTGGCCGGCAATGCCGCCCACTCGGTGATCGCATTCATCTTGATGGTTTGCGCTTGCTCCTCGCTGAGCTTGCTCGCGTCGAACTGGTCCCAAGGGATGTCCTTGTCCATGTTCCAGCGGACCGCTTCGAGCTGCTTGAAAAGTTCTGGGTAGATCATGGCTATCTTGGCCTGGTAGTCGCATCGATTCTAAACCGGTCCCCGTGACAGGAGCGCTGCGTCCGAGTGCCTGTCCCTGCAGGGGGCCGGGGGACGCATCCGTTTGGCCGCGACGAGCGTATCTGGTCACAACCCCGCGTTCGTAACAATTTTTGGTCAGCACGCGCTCGCGGCGCTCGTCCGAATTTATTGCCTCTACGCTGGAACTCACCCTGCGGCCACCCCTCCAAATGCGAGCTCAATTTTCAGTTGCGAAGCCACCACGGCCGTCTTTCGAGACGCGTCGTGGCCGAAATCCCCGGGAGGTCGATCTCCTCCCTCCTCCCTCCCTGGTTCCCCCGGGGGCGCTTCGCAGCTTTCTTATCCAGCGACCGGGGCGCGCGACGCGCTCCGGTCGCGCGTGAGCCGCCGATGCCACGCATCGGCGTCGTCGGTTCGGGCATCTCCGGGTTGGCCGTCGCGCATGGACTGGCCGGACGCGCCGACGTCACCCTCTACGAAGCGGGCAGCTACTTCGGCGGCCACACCCATACCGTCGACGTGACGCTCGACGGGTCGACCCACGGGGTCGACACCGGTTTCCTGGTCCTCAACGAGCGCACCTACTCGAGCCTGCTGCGCCTGTTCGCGCAGCTCGGGGTGGAAGTCGCCCGCTCCGAAATGTCGTTTTCGGTCCAGGTCCCCGACCGGGGGCTGGAGTGGAGCGGAAGCAACCTGGACGCCGTCTTCGCCCAGCGCCGCAACCTGCTGCGCCCGGGTTTCTGGCGCATGTTGTCCGACCTGCTGCGCTTCAATCGACTGGCCACGGCCCTGGCCGTGAGCGGCGCAGCCGATGCCCAGGACTGGCCGATCGGGGAGTGGCTCGACGCGCACCAATTTGGCGCCGAGTTCCGCGACTGGTACTTTCTTCCGATGCTGGGCTGCATCTGGTCCTGTCCCGTCGACCAGATGCTGCGCTTCCCGGTCGCAACCATGCTGCGTTTTTGTCACAACCACGGCCTGCTCCAGATCGCCGATCGGCCCCAGTGGTACACCGTGAGAGGCGGCGCGCGCGAGTACGTGCGCAAGATGCTCGCGGCCGTGCCGGACGCCCGCTTGCGCACGCCGGTGCGTCGGATCGTGCGGAGCGCCGCGGGCGTCCAGATTTCGACCGACGCGGGCACCGAGCGCGTCGACGCGGTGGTTCTGGCGTGCCACAGCGACCAGGCATTGGCCCTGCTCGCCGACCCGAGCGATCTCGAAACGCAGGTGCTGGGCGCCATACGCTACCAGCCGAACCGCGCCGTGCTGCACACCGACACGGGCCTGCTGCCGACCCGACGCAAAGCCTGGGCGGCATGGAACTACGAACGTCCGGCGCAGGCCGCGGCGGGGGCCTCGGTGTGCCTGCACTATCTCCTCAACCGGCTCCAGCCGCTGCCGTTCCGTACGCCCGTGGTGGTGTCCTTGAACCCGGTCCGGGCGCCCCGGCCGGATCTCGTCCTGGCCGAATACGACTACGCCCACCCGGTGTTCGACACCGGCGCCATCGCCGCCCAACGTGCCGTGCCCGACCTGCAAGGCCGCCGCCACACGTGGTACTGCGGTGCGTGGACCCGATACGGCTTCCATGAGGACGGCCTGGTCTCGGGCTTGAACGTGGTCGACGCGCTCCAGGCGACCGGCGCGCTGACGCGCGAGGCGTCGGCGACGGCATGAGCGCACCCGACCGTTCCCAGGGCCTCGACCGGAGCGCGCAGCCAGCCAGCGGGTCGCGATTCGGTCCCCGGTCGTCCTCTCTGTCGGCGTCCGCCCCACGGGCCCTGTTGGGCCTTGGCGAGGTGCGCCATACCCGGCTGCGCCCGGTTCATAACCGTTTCGTCTATCCCACCTACTTCCTGATGCTGCCGATGCGCAGTTTGCGCACCAGGCCGGACCCGGTGCTGCCGCGCAACCGCTTCGGCTGGATCAGCTTTCACGACCGCGACCATGGCGACGGACGCGCCGACAGCCTGGCGTGGCTCGACGAGCTCTTGTCGCGCGAGGGGGTGGTGGGAGCGAGTGGCGAAGTCTGGCTGCACTGCTATCCGCGCGTGCTCGGCCACACCTTCAAGCCGGTGAGTTTCTGGTATTGCCACCGTCCGGACGACACCCTCGCCGCGGTCGTGGTGGAGGTCAACAACACCTTCGGCGAACGCCACTGCTATTTGCTGGACGCACCGGACATCGGGTACGGCCGCGAGCTGCAAGCGCTCAAAGCCTTCCACGTGTCGCCCTTTTGCGAAGTTCTCGGCACGTACCGCTTTCGCTTCATGACGAGCCCGGTGCATCCGGCCCCCGACGCCGCCCGTATCGGGTTCCCCATGTCCCCCTCGCGCACCGTGGCTCGCATCGATCACCTGGACACCGAAGGTCTCTTGATCCGCACCAGCGTCTCCGGACGCCTGGCCCCGGCGACCGCGGCGCGTCTGCGGGCCGCGTTCTTCGGCATGCCCTTGATGACCTGGGGCGTCATCGCGCGGATCCACTGGCAGGCGATCAAGTTGTGGTCGCGGCGGGTTCCTTTTTTCCACAAGCCGGCGCTGCCCACGCGCTTTACCACCCGTTGAATCCATGACCAGCAGCACCTTGACGACTCCGCCCCTGGGCGCCTCCGTTCCGGCCGCGGCGCGCGCCGTGTTCCGGCTCATGCACAAGCTCCAGCACGGGGCACTGAGCATTCAGCTTCCCGACGGCACCACCCTGAATTTCGGCAGCGCGACCGACAACGGGCTGCGGGCCTCGATCCGGTTGCGCAACTGGAATCCCTGCGCCGCCGCGCTCAAGTCGGGCGACATCGGCTTTGCCGAGAGCTTCGTGGCGGGCGACTGGTGCACGCCCGACCTGACCGCGCTGCTGACCTTGTTCATCGCCAACCGGGACGATGTGGAGAAGGTCATCTATGGCAGCTGGTGGGGCTCGTTGCTGTATCGGGCCAAGCACTTCTTCAACCGCAACTCGCGCCGCGGCAGCGAAAAAAACATCCACGCCCACTACGACCTGGGCAACGCGTTCTATCGTCTTTGGCTCGATCCTTCGATGACCTACAGCAGCGCCTGGTTCGAAGACGGCGACCGCGGCGGCGACCTGGCGCAGGCTCAGTGGGCGAAGGTGCGGCGCGCCTTGGCGGAGTGCGGCGTCCGGCCGGGCGACCGCGTGCTCGAGATCGGCTGCGGCTGGGGCGCGCTGGCGGAGTGCGCGGCGCGCGAATTCGACGCGAGCGTGACCGGCGTGACGCTGTCGCGCGAGCAACTCGACTGGGGCCAGCGGCGCCTCGCCGACGCCGGGCTCCCGGGGGAGTTGCGCTATCAAGACTACCGCGACATCAACGACGGGCCCTACGACGCGGTTGCCTCGATCGAAATGTTCGAGGCCGTGGGCCAGGCGTACTGGCCGAGCTACTTCGCGACCCTGCGCCAGCAATTGAAGCCGGGGGGCAAAGCCTGCGTCCAAAGCATCACGATCCGCGACGACCTGTTCGACCGTTATGTGAAGTCCACCGACTTCATCCAGCAGTACATCTTCCCTGGCGGTTTGCTGCCGAGCGTCACGGCGTTTCGAGCCGCGGCGACGCAAGCCGGGCTGCGCGTGGTCAATGCGCTGGATTTCGGCCTGGACTATGCCGAGACGCTCAAGCGCTGGCGCGCCAGTTTCATGGCCGCGGAGAGCCCGGTGCGGCAACTCGGCTTCGACACGCGTTTCATGCGCATCTGGGAGTTCTACCTGGCCTATTGCGAAGCGGCTTTCGCGACGCGCAACACCAGCGTGGTCCAGTTCACCCTGCAACGCGACTGATCCGCTTCGCAGGGAGCCCTTGCAAGCTGTAACCCTTTCCCGGGCGGGACCCTCACGGGCGTGCAGTCATCCGCTTGTCATGCAAGGGGAAGGTGTGCACACTGGTCGCGACGACTCCCTCGCGACGTCGTTGCTTTTCCTTCGACCCGCTTCCCCACCCCCGCGAAAGGAACCCCAATGAACCTGACGATCAGCGGTCATCACCTCGATGTCACTCCGGCTCTCAGAGAGTATGTGCTCACCAAGCTGGACCGGGTCACGCGTCACTTTGACCAGGTCGTCGACATCAATGTGCTGCTGTCGGTGGAGAAGTTGAAGGAGAAGGAACGGCGGCAGAAGGCGGAAGTCACCTTGCACGTCAAAGGCAAGGACATTTTCATCGAGCAGTGCAGCGAGGACCTCTACGCCGCCATCGATCAACTGATGGACAAGCTCGACAGGCAGGTCTGCCGTCACAAGGACAAGGTGCAGGATCACCACCACGCCGCGCCCAAGCGGATCGACGCCGCGCCGGTCTGAATCCGGGCCGTCCGGCTCATCCCGGGACCGCCCGGGGCGGGGGCCCCCTGTCCGCGCGGGCCCCCGTTGCTGCAACGCACCAGCACGGGCACAATCGTGAGGAGTTTGCAGCGCCGGGTTTGCCCCCCGCCGGCGCTGCGCCCCATAATTGAATTTTCGACACCCCCCAGGCCGCCCGCAGGGCCCGGAGCCGAACAGGCCAGTGCCACTGATGAATCGCCTCGCCGCCATTCTTCCCGCCAGCAACGTGCTGGTGGATGTCGACGCCACCAGCAAGAAGCGCGCTTTCGAGCACGCCGGCCTGGTGTTCGAGAACCAACATGCCATCGCGCGTGCGACCGTCACCGACAACCTCTTCGCGCGCGAACGGCTGGGCTCGACCGGTCTGGGGCACGGCGTGGCGATCCCGCACGGGCGCATCAAGGGGCTGAAAAACCCGCTGGCGGCCGTTTTGCGGGTGCAGCAACCCATCCCCTTCGATGCGCCTGACGACGAGCCGGTGGCGTTGTTGATCTTCCTCCTGGTTCCCGAAGCCGCGACCCAACGCCACCTCGAGATCCTCTCCGAAATCGCCGAGATGCTCTCGGACCGCGAGTTGCGGGAGCGCCTGAAGACCGAACCCGACGCGGCCACCGTGCACCAGTTGATCTCCAGCTGGGAGCCCTTGAAGTCCGTCGCCTGATGCCGCCGAACGTCTCGGCCGCCAGCCAGGGCCCCCAGGCGTGAAACCGAGCGTCATCAGTGCCGAGGCGCTGTTCGAGGAACACCGTCCGATCCTCCACTGGGAATGGATCGCCGGCCATGCCCACCCGGAACGGCGCTTCGACGAGGCGGCGGTGCGCAATGCCCAGTCGGCGGCCGACCTGGTGGGCTATCTCAACTACATCCACCCCTACCGGGTTCAGATCGTCGGCCGGCGCGAGGTCGCCTACCTGAATGTGCCGGCGTCGGAGACCGCCGAGCGCCGAATCTCGCGCATCGTCACGCTCGAGCCCCCGGTCCTGATCGTCGCCGATGGCGAGGCGCCACCGAACAAGCTGGTGGCGATGTGCGACCGGGCCGACATCCCGCTGTTCGCGACCGGCGAATCGGCCGGCCACGTGATCGACGTGGTACGCGCCTATCTCAGCCTGCACTTCGCCGAACGGACCACGCGCCACGGCGTCTTCATGGACATCCTCGGTGTCGGCGTCCTGATCACCGGCGAGTCGGGCCTGGGCAAGAGCGAGCTCGGGCTGGAACTGATATCGCGCGGCCACGGCCTGGTTGCCGACGACGCGGTCGACCTCTACCGCGTCTCCCAGACTGCCCTCGAGGGGCGGTGCCCCGAGCTGCTGCTCAACCTGCTGGAAGTGCGCGGCATCGGGCTGCTCGACATCAAGGCGATCTTCGGCGAGACGGCGGTGCGGCGAAAGATGCGCCTGAAGCTGATCGTCCACCTGGTCCGCAAGGAAACTATGGATCGCGAGTTCGAACGCCTGCCGTACGAGCCGCTCGACGAAGACATCCTCGACGTGCCGGTGCGCAAGACCGTGATCGCGGTCGACGCGGGGCGCAACCTCGCGGTTCTCGTGGAAGCCGCCGTGCGCAACACCATTTTGCAGCTGCGCGGGATCGACACCTACAAGGAATTCATCGAGCGTCACGCCAAGGCCATGCTCAAGCCGGAGTAGCCGGCCGGCACGCCCCGTGCCGATCGGCGCGCCTCAATGCTTGCCGCGATACGGGCACTGCTTCTTGGTGCAGGTGGCGTAGAGCGCCAGCGCGTGGTCTTGCAGATCGAAGCCCCGCGTCTCGGCCACGGCCCGCTGCCGCTTTTCGATCTCGGCGTCGAAAAACTCCTCGACGCGGCCGCAATCCATGCACACCAGGTGGTCGTGATGCGACCCCTCGTTGAGTTCGAAGACCGCCTTGCCGGTCTCGAAGTGGGTGCGCGACAGAAGTCCGGCCTGCTCGAACTGCATCAAGACGCGGTAGACGGTGGCCAGGCCCACTTCGGCACCTTCCGACAGCAAGACCTTGAAGACGTCTTCGGCGCTCATGTGGCGCTGGGCGGTCTTCTGAAAGACTTCCAGCACCTTGATGCGCGGCAGGGTGGCCTTGAGGCCGCTGTTCTTGAGTTCGTCGGCGTGGCTCATGGGCGGCTCGCGAGGGTGGCGCGGGTGAGGAGACAGCCGGGCCCCCCGGAAAGGCCAGCCGCTAGAATCCGGCCATCATATCGAGGTTGGCGCCCTTCCACGGCGCGTCGCGCGCGCACCATGTCCCTGTCGTCCCTTCGCCCGCTCCTGTCGTCGCTCACCGGCTTGGCCCTGGCCGGCGCCGGCACGCTGCTGGGAGGCTGCCAATACCTGCCCTCCATTCCCACCCCGGACTGGAATGCCGACCGGTTCCTCGGCGTGGTCACGCCTTACAAAATCGAGATCGTGCAGGGCAACGTCATCACCAGCGAGCAGGCCGAAGCCGTCAAGCCGGGCATGAACCGGGCCCAGGTGCGCGATGTGCTCGGCTCGCCGCTGATCGCCGATCCGTTCCATGCCGACCGCTGGGACTATGTCTTCACGATCCGCCGGCAGGGCGCCGAACCGCAGTCGCGCCGCGTCGTGGTGGTGTTCGACGGCGACATCTTCAAGCGCCTGGACACCGGCGGCGCGCTGCCCTCGGAACGGGATTTCGTGGCCTCGATCGATACCTTCAAGACCAGCCGCAACGCCCCCCCGCTCGAGCTCACGCCCGAGCAACTCAAGGCCTTGCCGGCCCCGGCCAAGACAGAGGTGGATCCGGCCGAGCCGGTCGGGCCGACCCGCCCTTACCCGCCCCTCGAACCCAATTCATGAGCGCGGCCCGACTGCCGATCGCGGTCGCGGGGGCGTCCGGACGCGTCGGGCGCCTGCTGATCGAGGCGATCTGCAGCGCCGACGACCTCGTTCTGTCCGGCGCGCTCGACCTGCCGGGCAGCCCCGACCTGGGGCGAGATGCCGGCGCGTTTCGGGGTCAGCCGAGCGGCGTGACCATCACGTCGGACCTGCAGATCGGCCTGGCAGGCGCGCGCGTCCTGGTCGATTTCACCCGCCCGGCCGGAACGCTGGCGCACCTGGCGGCCTGCCGCGCGCTCGGTACTCCAATGGTGATCGGGACCACTGGCTTCGACCCGGCGGAGAAGGCTCGGATCGGCGAGTACGCGCGCCACATCGGCATCATGATGGCACCCAACATGAGCGTGGGCGTCCACGTGATGCTCGGCCTCATCGCGCAGGCCGCGCGAGCGCTCGACCCGAGCTACGACATCGAAATCATCGAGTCCCATCATCGCCACAAGGTGGATGCGCCGAGCGGCACCGCGTTGCAGATGGGCGAGGTGGTCGCGGCCGCGCGCGGTCGCGCCCTGCAGGACTGCGCGGTCCACGCCCGACACGGCCACACCGGTGAACGTGAGCCCGGGGCGATCGGTTTCGCCACCGTCCGGGGCGGCGACATCATCGGCGACCACACCGTGCTCTTTGCCGGCGTCGGCGAGCGCATCGAAATCACCCACCGCGCCAGCAGCCGCACCACCTACGCCCAGGGCGCGCTGCGCGCCGCGCGTTTCCTGGCCGGTCGCGGGCCCGGGCTGTACGGCATGGACGACGTGCTGGGCCTGCGCTGAGCATGGAAAACCTGGCGAGTTTCTGGAGCCAGGGCGACGCCGTCATCCGTGGCGTGGCCGCGCTGCTGCTGTCGATGTCGGTCAGCGCGTGGGTCCTGATCCTCTGGAAGGGCTGGCTGTTGCGCCGGGTGCGTGGCGACATCGAACGCGCCGTGCCCGCGTTCTGGGCCGCCGCATCGCTCGAGGCCGGCCGCGAAGCGCTGTCCGGGCTCGACCGGGAGGGCGCCCTGGTGCCCTTGCTGAGCGCGGCGTTGGCGACGCCGCCCGACGGCACCCTGGAGTCGCGTGGCCACGCCGATTCGCAACTCACGCGGCGCTTGCGCGACGCCCTGCATCGCGTGCTGGCACAGCTCCAGTTCGGCCAGGTGCTGCTGGCTTCGGTCGGCAGCACGGCGCCCTTCATCGGGCTGTTCGGAACGGTCTGGGGCATCTATCACGCGCTGGTCGGCATTTCGGCGGCCGGCACGATGTCGATCGAGCGGGTCTCGGGGCCGGTCGGCGAGGCCCTGGTGATGACCGCCGCGGGCCTGGCGGTCGCGATCCCCGCGGTGCTCGCCTACAACGTCTTCGGCAAGCTCGTGGCGGCCAGCGAGGCAGAACTCGAGGGCTTCGCCCACGACCTGCGCGACATGGTCCGCGAACGGACCGCCTGAACCGCGTGCCATGGCCTTCGGACGCCTCGAACGCAACCCGCGGCCGGTGCCGATGAGCGACATCAACATGACGCCGTTGATCGATGTGATGCTCGTGCTCCTGGTGATCTTCATGATCACCGCGCCCCTGATGACCTCCAGCCTCAAGCTCGACCTGCCGCGCGCGCCCGGCGCGCAGCGCGACGACGCGCCGCAGTTCATCAGCATCGCACTCGACCCGCAGGGCCAGCTCTACCTCGGCCAGGAGGTCATGGCCCCGGCCGCGTTCGCGGCGCGCATGGCCGAGATCGCGCGCCGCAACCCCCGCACCGAGGTGCAGTTGCGGGCCGACAAGAGCGTGCCTTACGGACGCGTCGCCGAATTGATCGGGACCGTGCAAAAGGCCGGGCTGAACCGGATCGGCTTCGTGACCGAGTCGGCCGCGGCGAGCAGCCCGTAGACCGGACGCTGCAGGCGGTCAGTCGACCGTTTCGGCGCCGCTCAAAAGCGCCGCGAACCGGTCTGCACCGATGTTGCCCCCGGACAAGGTCACTCCCACCCGCTGGCCGCGGAACTGCTCGGAGTGAACCATCAGCGCCGCCAAGGCGCAGGCGCCGGAGGGTTCCAGAACCATCTTCATGCGTTCGAAGGCGAAGCGCATCGCCTCGATCACCTGCGGGTCGGTGGCGACCAGCACGTCGCTCACGAGCGCCCGGATCACCTCGAAGGTGAGATTGCCGACGGCCTGGGTCTGCTGGCCGTCGCAGATCGTGCGCGGGACATCGATGCCGACGATGCGCCCGCTGCGCAGCGATTGGCGCATGTCGTCGCCGCGCGCCGGCTCGGCACCGAAGACGCGGATCGCCGGCAACAGATGCCGCGCCGCGACCGCGCAACCGGACAGAAGACCTCCGCCACCGGCGCAGACGAGCAGCGCGTCGAGCGGTCCGGCGTCCTCGATCAGTTCGAGCGCCGCGGTGCCTTGTCCGGCCATCACGTCCAGGTGATCGAACGGTGGGATGAGGGTGCAGCCCCGCTCGCCGACCAGGCGGGCGGCGATCTGGGCCCGGTCCTCGCGGTAGCGGTCGTAGATGACCACCTCGGCGCCGTAGCCGCGGGTCGCGGCGAGCTTGAGCGCCGGCGCGTCGTGCGGCATCACGATGGTCGCGCGGCAGCCGTGCAAGCGGGCCGCGAGAGCGACCGCCTGGGCGTGGTTGCCCGAGGAAAAGGCCACCACGCCACGCGCGCGTTCGGCATCGGTGAGCGCGTTGACGGCGTTGTAGCCACCGCGGAACTTGAACGCACCCATGCGCTGCAGGTTCTCGGCTTTCATGAAGACCCGCATGCCGAGCAGGGCGTCCAGTGTTCGCGAGGTGAGCACCGGGGTGCGGTGCGCAATACCCAGGAGGCGCCCGGCGGCTTGTTCGATGTTCCTGAATTCGAGCATGGGTGAGAGGGCTGGGGGGGTTGACCGAGAATAGCGCACGCCCCGCCAGGGGCACAGACTCGGGCCCGTTTTCGATGAACGTGCTCAAACCCTCGCGACCGTGGCTGTGGGCGACTCGTGCCCTCGTGCCAGGTCCTGCTGGGGGCGTATTCGTCCCCAGGACCACTCAGCGGCGTGATCCCGTCCGCCAGCCCGCCGCCAGTGCCTCCCAGCCGGCCGCCCCCAGGCGCTCCAAGGTGGCGATGTTGTTCTCGTAGATCGCCTCGGCCTGCGGGAACGCATCGACCGCGCGCTCGACGCTCGCCTCGCGCAGCAAGTGCAGGATCGGGCAGGGAGAGCGATTGGTGGCGTTGCCGAGGTCGTCGGCGGCGGTGCCGGCGAAACGGTAGTGCGGATGAAAGCTCGCGATCTGCAGGACCCCCTCGTGACCGCGCTCGACCAGCATCGTCTCGGCGGCGAACAGGAAATCGTTGAAGTCGTCGAAGTCGAGCAGCACGTTCGGGTGGATCAGCAGGGTGGTGTCCGTTTCGGCCGGATCGGCCGCCGCGAGGCGGTCCATTTCGTCACTGAGGGCGACGAGCAACTGGCGTGGATCCTCCGTTTCGCACACGGCGTATCGGACCTGGCCCTTGACCACGGGCGCTTTGGCGAACGGACATAGATTGAGCCCGATCACTGCGTCCCGGACCCAGGCGCGGGTGGCTTCGAGGGCTTCGGCCACCGGACTCGTCTTCGCGGACTCGGGCATCCCCAAGTGTCGGCAGGCCGAGCGGACGCGTCAAGGGTCAGTCTCGTCGAACGGGGGATGAGGCCGGGGGGTTCAGCCAGGAGCCGTTCCTATAATCGGCGCCATCTCTGCTGTAGCGTACGCGGCGCGACCCCATGAACCCCGACTTCCAACCCGACGAGATCGAGCGTTCCGCGCAAGCGGCGTGGAAGGCCGCCGACGCCTACCGCGTCGTCGAGGACCCGAGCCGCGAAAAATACTACGCCTGCTCCATGCTGCCCTATCCCAGCGGGCGCCTGCACATGGGCCATGTGCGCAACTACACCATCAACGACATGCTCACGCGCCACCTGCGCATGAAAGGCATGAACGTGCTGATGCCGATGGGTTGGGATGCCTTCGGCCTGCCGGCCGAGAACGCCGCGATGAAAAACCGGGTGCCGCCGGCGCGGTGGACCTACGACAACATCGCGCACATGAAGCAGCAGATGCAGGCGCTCGGGCTGGCGATCGACTGGAGCCGCGAATTCGCGACCTGCGACCCGAGCTACTACAAGTGGAACCAGTGGATGTTCCTGAAGATGCTCGCGGCCGGCATCGCCGAGCGCCGGACCCAGGTCGTCAACTGGGACCCGGTCGACCAGACCGTTCTGGCCAACGAGCAGGTGGTGGACGGGCGTGGCTGGCGCAGCGGCGCCCCGGTCGAGAGACGCGAGATCCCCGGCTACTACCTGAAGATCAGCCAATACGCCGACGAGTTGCTCGACCAGGTCCAGCACCAACTGCCCGGCTGGCCCGAACGGGTCAAACTGATGCAGGAGAACTGGATCGGCAAGAGCGAGGGCGTGCGCTTCGCCTTCACGCACGATATCTCAGGCCCGGATGGACAGGCGATCGACGCCGGCAGGCTCTGGGTCTTCACGACCCGTGCCGACACCATCATGGGCGTCACCTTCTGCGCCGTCGCGCCCGAGCACCCGCTGGCCGCCCATGCCGCCCGGAGCGACGCCCGGATCGCGAGCTTCATCGAGGAATGCAAGCACGGCGGCAATACCGAGGCCGAGCTCGCCACCCAGGAGAAAAAGGGCGTTGCGACGGGCCTGACCGTGCACCACCCGCTGACCCACGAGCCGATCCCGGTCTGGATCGGCAACTACGTCCTGATGGCTTACGGCGACGGCGCCGTGATGGGGGTGCCGGGCCACGACGAGCGTGACTTCGCATTCGCCAAGAAGTACGGTCTCGACATCCTCCAGGTGATCCACGTCGACGACGCGCCGCACTTCACCTACGACCATTGGCAAGACTGGTACGCGCTCAAGGACCTCGGCGGCGAGCGCGCCGTCACCATCAACTCGGGCGTCTACAGCGGCATGTCGCATCGGGGCGCGATCGACGCGGTCGCGGCAGCGCTGGCACACAAGGGCCTGGGGGCGAAGAAAACCACCTGGCGCCTGCGCGACTGGGGCGTGAGCCGCCAGCGCTTCTGGGGCACGCCGATTCCCATCATCCACTGTCCGGCATGCGGCGTCGTGCCCGTGCCCGAAAAGGACTTGCCGGTGGTGCTTCCGGAGGACCTGATCCCGGACGGGTCGGGCAACCCGCTGACCCAGCACGCCCAGTTCCTGAACGTCGCCTGCCCGGGCTGCGGCCAGCCCGCGCAGCGCGAGACCGACACCATGGACACCTTCGTCGACAGCGCGTGGTATTACATGCGCTACTGCGACCCGCACAACGACACGGCGATGATCGGTCCCGGCGCGGCCGACTACTGGCTGCCGATGGACCAATACATCGGCGGCATCGAGCACGCGATCCTGCACCTGCTCTACGCCCGTTTCTGGACCAAGGTGATGCGCGACCTGAAGCTGGTCGCGATCGACGAACCGTTCACCAAGCTGCTCACCCAGGGCATGGTCCTCAACGACGTGTGGAGTCGCACCACGCCGCAAGGCGGCATCGACTATTTCCCTCCCGAGGAGGTCACCCCGGAACTCGACGCCCAGGGGCGCATCGTCGGCGGCCGCTGGACCGACGGCCAGCCGGTGGCGTATCGCGGGGTGCTCAAGATGGGCAAGACCGAGCGCAACGGCGTCGACCCGCAGGACCTGATCGAACGCTACGGCGCCGACACGGCCCGCCTGTTCGTCATGTTCGCGTCGCCGCCCGACCAGACGCTCGAGTGGAGCGACTCCGGCGTCGAAGGGGCGAGCCGCTTCCTGCGCCGGGTGTGGCAGTTCGCGGTGCGCCGGGCCGACGCCCTGGCCGTACCGCCCGCCGGGTCCGCGGCGCCTTCGGAAAGCGCCCGGGCGTTGCGCCTCGAATTGCATACCGTGCTGCGGCAGGTCAACTACGACTACGAGCGCATGCAATACAACACCGTGATCTCCGGAGCCATGAAGCTGCTCAATGCGCTCGAAGGCTCCAGGGACGACGCGCCGGGCATCCTGCGCGAAGGTTACGGCATCTTGTTGCGAATTCTCTACCCGGCTTGCCCGCACATCACCTGGCGGCTTTGGCAGGACCTGGGCTACGCGGCGGAGGAAGGCGACCTGCTCGACGCGCCCTGGCCCGAAGTCGACCCGGCCGCTTTGGTGCAGGACCAGATCACGCTGGTCCTGCAGGTCAACGGCAAGGTCCGGGGCTCGCTCACGGTGCCCGCCGACGCGGGGCGCCACACGATCGAATCGGCCGCCACCCGGAGCCCGGATTTCCTCAAGTTCTCCGAGGGCAGACGGGCGAAGAAAGTCATCGTGGTCCCGGGTCGCCTGGTCAACGTCGTTGTCTAGCATGCGCCGGCGCCGGTTCGTGATCGCGGCGCTGCTGCCGCTGGCCGGCTGCGGCTTCGAACTGCGACGCGCGCCGGAACTCAAGTTCGGCACCATCTTGTTGACCGGGTTCAAGACCCGTTCGCCGCTCGAGAAAGAGCTCCGCATGAACATCGACGCCAGCGCCACCACCCGCGTCGTCGATGCCTTGCCGCAAGCCCAGGTGGTGCTCGAGGCGATCGAAGACACCCGCGAGCGGCAGGTGGTCGCGAGCAGCGCGGCCGGGCAGGTCACCGAATTCAATCTGCGCGCGCGTCTGAAGTTCAGGGTCCGCAGCGTCGCCGGACGCGAGCTGATCCCCGAGACCGAGCTGATCCAGAACCGCGACCTGAGCTACACCGAGAGCGCGGCGCTCGCCAAGGAAAGCGAGGAAAATTTTCTCTACGTCGCGATGCAGAACGACCTCGTCGCCCAAGTGCTGCGACGCCTCGCGTCGATCCAGCGGTTCTGA
>JALYHO010000105.1 GCA_030776545.1 Pseudomonadota bacterium
GCGCAGCTGCGAGGCCTTGGCCGGTGCCCGGGCCGCGGCGGTCGAGCGCATCGAGGCGCCGGTGCTGCTGGTGACCGGCGACGAGGACGGGGTCGCGCCGCCGCAGGCGGTACGGGCGATGGCCGACAAGCTCCACGCCGCCAAGAGCACGAAAGTGGTCGTGCTGTCGCGCTGCGGACACTGGACCCCGGTCGAACGGCCCGACGAGTGCCAGCGCGAGCTGGGTGAGTTCCTGGCCGCGAATTCGAGGAGTTGACGATGGCCGATGTCATGTTCACCAACGTGCGCGTCTTCGATGGCGGGGGCGACGCCCCGTTCACGGGTGACGTCCTGGTTCAGGGCAACAAGATCTCGCGGGTCGTCAAGACCGGCTACGGCGTTCGCTCGGCGCCGGTCGCTGGGGCGCAGGTGATCGACGGCGCCGGTGCCTTCCTGATGCCCGGCATGGTCGAGGCGCACACGCACTTCTCGTGGAACGACCAGCCCAGCCTGGATGCGATCCAGCGCATGCCGCCCGAAGAGCACATCCTGTGGTGCGCCGAGGTCGCCAAGCGCTACCTCGACATGGGCTGGACGAGTTGCGTCGGCGCGGCCGCGGCCAAGCCCCGGCTCGACGTCGTGATCCGCAATGCGA
Source organism: Pseudomonadota bacterium (assembly GCA_030776545.1). Lineage (GTDB taxonomy): Bacteria > Pseudomonadota > Gammaproteobacteria > Burkholderiales > Burkholderiaceae_C > LMDS01. The sequence goes on from JALYHO010000105.1 coordinate 635, forward strand.
TCAACGACGGCACGATCATCGGCCCGCGCTACCTCGCCGCGGGCCAGGAGATCACGGTGCCGGGTGGCCTGGGTGACTCCACCCAGCCGCATCTGCCGCAGCTCGAATTCGCGTTCGGGGCGGTCGTCAGCGGCGCCGAGGAAATGCGCCGCTGCGTTCGCATGATGGCCAAGTGGGGCGTCGACTCGGTGAAGATCAACCTCTCGGGCGAGTCGATCACCGGGATGTCCAGCGAGATGAGCCAGTTCACCCTGGAAGAGATCCGCGTTTGCGTCGAAGAAGCCAAGGCCTGGGGCAAACGCGTCGCTGCCCACGCACGCTCCTGCTGGGCGGTCAAGCAGTGCGTCAAGCAAGGCATCGAAGTCATCTACCACGCGAGCTTCACCGACAACGAGGCGCTCGACCTGCTCGAGGCCCACAAGACCGAGCACTTCATCGCGCCGGGCCTCGCGTGGCTGATCAACACCTGCTATCACGCCAGCGAGTGGGGCCTCACCAAGGAGGTCACGACCAAGATGGGCTACCACCGCGAGCTCGAGGCCGCCATCGAGAGCATGCGGGCGATGCGCAAGCGCGGCATCCGCATCCTTCCGGGCGGCGACTACGGCTTTGCCTGGACGCCGCACGGCACGAACGCGAAAGACCTCGAGTACTTCGTCAAGTATGTCGGCATGAGCACGATGGAAGCGCTCCTCTCGGCCACCGCCTGGGGCGGCCCGATGATGCGCATGGGCAAGGTGCTCGGCTACATCCGCGAGGGCTACCTGGCCGACATCCTGCTGATCGACGGCGACCCGCTCGCCGACATCACGGTGCTGCAGGACAAGGCGCGCATCCTGGCCGTGATGAAGGACGGTGAGTTCCACCGCGCCCCGGCGGTGCGCGCCGCACGCTCGGCGACACGCTGGGCTGCCTGAAGGACACGATGATGGCCGACACCCTTTTTACCAACGTCCGTATCCTCGACGGCACGGGCCAGAACCCTTACAGCGGCAGCGTGCTCGTCGCGGGCAATCGCATCCGCCAAGTGGGCCGGAGCACCGCGCCAATCGCCCCGGGCGGTGCCACCGTGATCGACGGCGCCGGCGCGACCCTGATGCCGGGCATGTGCGAAGCCCACACGCACTTTTCGTGGAACGACGCGGCGACCCTGTCGGCAATCCAGTCGATGCCGACCGAGGAACACGTGCTGTGGTGCGCCAAAGTCGCCAAGCGCTACCTCGAAGCCGGCTTCACCTCGTGCGTCGGCGCGGCGTGCGCGAAACCGCGCCTGGACGTCGTGATCCGCAACGCCATCGAATCCGGGCAGATCCCCGGACCGCGCTACCTTGCGGCCAGCCAGGAGATCACCGTGCTGGGCGGCCTGGGCGACGAGACGCTGCCGCACCTGCCGTTTCCCGAATTCAGTTTCGGCGTGAACATCAGCGGCGCCGACGAGATGCGCAAGGCGGTGCGGCTTTTCCTCAAATATGGCGTCGACTCGATCAAGTTGAATCTGTCGGGTGACAACTTCACCCCGCAAGCGCCGTCGGAGACGACCTGGATGCTCGACGAGGAAGTCGCCGCCGCCATGCGCGAGGTCAAGATCCGCGGCAAGCGCGGCATCGCGCACGCGCGCTCGTCCGAGAGCGTCAAGCAGGCGCTGCGCCACGGCATCGAACTGATCTACCACGCCAGCTTCGTCGACAACGAAGCGCTCGACATGCTCGAGGCGGCGAAGGACCGCGTCTTCGTCGCGCCGGGCATCGCGATCCTCTACGCGATGCTGCACGAGGCCGAAGCCTTCGGCATCACCAACGCCATGGCCACCGACATGGGCTATCAGATCGAGTGGGACGCAGCGCTCGAATCGCTCTCGAAAATGCACAAGCGCGGGATCCGCGTGCTGCCGGGCGGCGACTACGGGTTCGCGTTCACGCCGCACTGCCAGAATTCGCGCGACCTCGAATTCTTCGTCAAATACCTCGGGTTCACGCCGATGGAGGCGATCCGCTCGACCACGCTCTACGGCGGGCAGATCATGATGCGCCCGAACGAGCTGGGCATCATCAAGGACGGGTACCTCGCCGACCTGCTTCTGGTCGACGGCGACCCGCTCGCCAACTTGTCCATCTTGCGCGACCCGAAGCGGCTCCTGGCCGTGATGAAAGACGGGTCGTTCGTCAAGGCGCCCGACATCGCCTCCCAGCGCGCGTGGGGTCGCGCCGCATGACTCGCCAGCGCTGGGCACCTTGGATTTTGTTCGGGGTGCCGCTCGCGGTGTTCGCGGTCTGGGCCGTCGCGGACAATTCGCCGCTGTTTTTCAAGACGCTGCTGAACGGCCTGACGCTCGCATCGCTCTATTTCCTCGTCGCCAGCGGTTTCACCCTGGTCTTCGGGCTGATGCGCAACGTCAACCTCGCACACGGTTCACTGTACCTGTTCGGAGCCTACGTCGGATGGTTCGTGGGCGAGCACACCGGCTCCTGGGTGCTCGCGGTGATCGCCGGGTTCCTCGCTTCGGCCGTGCTGGGTCTGTTGATGCAGTTGCTGGTGTTCCGTCACATGCAGGGCCAGGACCTGCGACAGACGCTGGTCACGATCGGACTGTCGATCGTGTTGGCGGACCTGATGCTGTGGATCTGGGGCGCCGAGATCTATACCTTCGACCCGCCGTCGTGGATCTATGGCTCGACCGCGCTGCCGCTGGTCGCGAAGTTCCCGACCTATCGGCTGGTCGTGCTGGTCTCGTCGATCGCCATCGGCGTGGGGCTGTGGCTGCTGCTGGCTCGCACGCGCATCGGCATGATGATCCGTGCCGGCGTCGACGACCGTGGCATGCTCGCGGCCTCGGGTGTCAACGTGCAGCTGGTGTTCGCGCTGACCTTCGCGATCGGCGCGGGCCTGGCCGGGTTGGCCGGCGTGGTGGGCGGCACCGCGCTGTCGATCTCGCCGGGCGAAGACACCCGCTACCTGTTGGCGTCACTCGTCGTCGTGATCGTCGGCGGCATGGGCAGCGTCGTCGGCGCGGCGATCGGCGCGCTGCTGATCGGCCTGGCCGAACAGTTCGGACTCGCCTATGCCCCGACCTACAGCGTGGTGTTCACCTTCGTGATCATGGTCGTGGCGCTGGCGTTCAAGCCGCGTGGCCTGATGGGCAGGAACACATGAGCGCCGCGCAGTGGCGGCGGGCGATGAATTCGTCGGCGGCAGCGACCGCCGCTCGGCGATCCCACGCCACGGCGGCCGCCGTGCCCGTGGTGCTGCGGCCGGCGCAAGGACGCGAGGTCGCGGCGACCGGAACCTGGGCCGTGTGGACCTCGGCGTTGCGGAGCCTGCGCTGGCGCCATCTGGTCGTGGTCGTGGCCTTGCTCGTGTACCCGTTCGTCGCGACGTCGTTCTTCACGTTCCAGATCGGCGCCCAGTCGCTCGCGCTCGGTCTGATCGCGCTGTCGCTGACCTTTCTGGGCGGCTACGGCGGGATGGTGTCGCTCGCGCAAATGACCGTCGCGGGTTTCGCCGCGTACCTGCTGGCGATCTTCGGCACCAGCAGCAACGCCGGGATCAGCCTGGGCTGGCCGTGGTGGCTCGCGCTCGGGTTCGCGCTGACGCTCGCCACGTTGCTCGCGGCGGCCATCGGTTGGCTCTCGGTGCGCACCGAGGGGATCTACACCATCATGATCACGCTCGCGGTCGGAGTCGCGTTTTTCTACCTCGCGCAGCAGAACTACACCTTGTTCAACGGCTTCCAGGGCTTCAGCAAGATCGCCGCGCCCAGGCTGTTCGCGCTCGATCTGCGCGAGCCCGTGCCCTTCTACCTGCTCACGCTGGCCTGCGCGCTCGGGGCCTATTTCCTGGTCAAGCACCTGGTGCGGGCGCCTTTCGGCGTCGCGCTGCAGGGCATCCGGGACAACCCGCGGCGCATGCAGTCGCTCGGCTTCAACGTCACGGCGCACCGGGTCGGCGCCTACGCGGTCGCCGGCTTCCTGGCCGCGGTCGGAGGGGTGCTGATGGTCTGGTACAACGGCCGCATCTCCCCCGGGACCGTGGGCACGGGCGCGATGATCAACATCCTGATCATTGCCGTGCTCGGCGGCATGAAGCACCCGATCGGCGCGTTCATCGGCGCCCTCGTCTTCGTGCTGCTGCAGAACTTCGCGATCGACCTGGTCGACCGTGAGCGCTTCAACCTGGTCATCGGCGGGGTCTTCCTCGCGATCGTCTTGTTCTCACCCGACGGGCTGCTGGGGCTCTGGCAGCACCTGCGCAACCGCCTGTCGCCACGCGTCACTCACCCGCGGCATCGACCGCATTCATCCACCAAGAACAGGAGCGAGACATGAGTCAACTAGGCAAGGGTTGCGCACGCAGCCTCATCGGCGCCGCCGCGGTGTTCGCGATCGTCGGCTTCGCGCAAGCGCAGGAGGTGCTCAAGATCGGCTTGCTGGCCTCGCTCGAAGGCCCGTTCGCGGCGCCGGGCCAGGACGGCATGCGTGGCGCCGACCTGGCGCTCAAAGAGAAAAACGGCATGGCCGGCGGCAAGAAGATCGAATTCGTGAAGGTCTCGTCCGACGCCACGCCCGACAAGGCCGTGAACTCCACGCGCAAGGCCGTCGAGCAGGACAAGGTGCAAATCATGATCGGCCCGCTGTCGGGTGACGAAGGCATCGCGGTCAAGAACTACGCGAAGACCCAGCCCAACGTGACCTTCATCAACGGCTCGTCGGGCGCGCAGGCCGCGACGCTCCTCGACCCGGCGCCCAATTTCTACCGCTTCAACACCGAAGGCGCGCAGTGGATGGTCGGGCTCGGCGAGCACGCGCTCTCCAAGGGCTACAAGAAGGTCTACCTGATCGCCGAAGACTACGGCTTCCCGTACTCGCAAGTGCAGGGCTTCATGGCCAGCTACTGCGCCAAGGGCGGCAAGGTGCTCGACAAGGCCTGGGTGCCGTTGGGCACCAAGGACTACGCCTCGGTCATCGCGAAGATTCCCCCGGGCATCGACGCGCTCGTGGTCGTGCTGGGTGGCTCGGACGCCGTCAATTTCCTGACGCAATACGAGCAGGCCGGCGGCGACAAGCCGATGATCGGCGGCTCGATCACGGTCGACCAGACGGTGCTGAACTTCAAGGGCAAGCGCCGAGAGTCGCTGCTGGGCACCGCGTCGGCCGGGCCGATGGCCGATTCGATCGACACCCCGGAGTGGAAGAAGTTCGTGTCCGAATACAAGGCCGCGTTCAAGGACGGTTTCCCGAGTCCGTCGCTGTTCGCCTACCTCTACTACATCAACACCAAGGCGACGCTGGACGCGCTCGACGCCGTCAAGGGCGACTTGTCGAACGGCCAGAAGGCTTACCGCGACGCGCTTCAGAAGACCGACTTCAAGGGTCCGGCCGGCGAGGTCAAGATCGATGCCAACCGCAACGGCGTCGGCACGACCTACATCACCGAAGTGGCGAAGGCGGCGGACGGCTCGTTCTACAACAAGGTCGTGAAGGCGGTGCCCAACATCTCCCAGACCCTGGGGCTGCCGGAAGCCGAATTCAAGAAAATGGGTCTGGGCTCGCGCGACGTGCCGGACTGCCGCAAGTAGCAAGGCGCACGCACCGATGGCTTCGATCACCTCGCTCAGAACGGTGGCACCGCGCGGCGCCGCCAGCGCCGACGCGGGCGCCGGCGGGCTGTTGCTCTCCGGCGACGCCCTGACGCTGAGCGGCGTGACACGGGCCTTCGGTGCCCTGCGTGCCGTCGACGACGTGTCCTTGAACGTCGCCGCCGGCCAAAGGTACGCCATCCTGGGCTCCAACGGCGCGGGCAAGACGACCTTGTTCAACGCCATCACCGGCGACTTCCCGCCCACCGCGGGAAGCATTCATTTCTTCGGCGAAGACATCACGACACTGCCGCCGCACGAGCGGATTCGCAAAGGCTTGCGGCGCACCTACCAGTCTTCGCTGCTGTTTCGCGACCTCACGGTACGCGACAACCTCTTCCTCGCGGTGCGCGGGGTCGCCAACGGCCGCTTCAGTTTTCTGCGCGCCGGGTCGCGACATGCCTCGACGCGCGCGACGAACGACCTGCTCGAGCGGGCCCGCCTCACCCACATCGCCGGTGAACGCGTCGCCAACCTGGCGCACGGCCAGCAGCGCCAGCTCGAGATCGGGATGGCGCTGGCCGGCGCACCCCGCCTGATCCTGTTCGACGAACCGGCGGCGGGTCTTTCCCCCGCGGAACGGCGCGAGCTGGTCGCCTTGCTCGGTTCGCTGCCCCCGCACATGAGCTTCGTCCTGATCGAGCACGACCTCGACATCGCGCTGCGCGTGGTCGAGCGCGTGACCGTGATGCACAACGGCCGCGTGCTGCGCACCGGGTCGCCGGACGAGATCGAGAACGACGCGCAGGTGCAGGCGATCTACATGGGGAGCAAACACTGATGGCCTGGTTCGGCCGGGATCGAGATGACGCCAAGGGCCGCGGCCCGGTGCTCGTGGTCGAAGGACTCGACGTGTACTACGGTCGCGCGCATGCGCTGCAGGGCGTCGGACTGACGATCGAGAGCGGGGTGCTCGGGATCGTCGGTCGCAACGGCATGGGCAAGACCACGCTGTGCAACGCGATCACCGGCCTGGTGCCGGCGCGGGGCAGCGTGCGCCTCTTCGGCGAAGAGATCCTCGGGCGCGCCCCGAACGACATCACGCGGCGCGGCATCGCCTACGTGCCGCAGGGCCGTCGCGTGTGGCCTTCGCTCTCCGTCGACGAGACCTTGCGCCTGGTCGCCAGGCGCCGGCGCGACGTCGACAGAATCTACGCGATGTTTCCTCGGCTGGCCGAACGCAAGGCCAACGGGGGCGCCCAACTCTCCGGCGGCGAACAGCAAATGCTCGCGATCGGACGGGCGCTGCTGCTCGAGCCGAAGCTGCTGGTGATGGACGAGCCGACGGAGGGACTCGCGCCGGTCATCGTCGAGCAGGTGGCGCAGGCCTTGCGCGACCTCGCTGCCGAGGGTGAGATCGCGGTGTTGCTGATCGAGCAGAACCTGGGCGTCGCGATGGCGGTGGCCAACCGCATCGGCGTGATGGTCAACGGCCGCATCGCGCAGGAGCTGGCGACCGCCGACCTCGCCGCCGACCGCGAGCTGCAGGAACGGCTGCTCGGCGTCCGCTCGGGCGGTCCCGGCGATCCGGGCGA
>JALYHO010000106.1 GCA_030776545.1 Pseudomonadota bacterium
AGGGCAGCCGGTGCCAGTCGTGGGCCCGGCCGCCGACGCTCACGCACGGATGAAGGTGGCCCGCCAGCACGTAGGCCCCGGGCATCGGCCGCGGATGATGGGCGAAGGCCAGGCCGCGCCAGCCGAGCGGCTCCTCGACCGGCTGGATGTCGAGCCGGGCCGGCGGGTCGCCGGCATGCCGGTCGTGATTGCCGCGGACCAAGGTCAATTCGACGCTGGCGTGGCGTTCGCGCCAGCGCTCCAGGGTGGCCAGTGTGTCGGGCGCGAGCGCGCGCGCCGAGTGCAGGAAGTCGCCCAGGAACACCACTCGCCGCGCGTCCAGGCGCTGGATCAGGCCGCTCAGCGCGTCGAGCGTCTGGCCGGTCGTGCCGGCCGGAACCGGGACGCCGAGTTGGCGAAAACTGGTCGCCTTGCCGATGTGGGCGTCGGCCACCAGCAGGGTGTCGGATTCCGGCAGGAAGACGACCTTCTCAGGCAGCAACAGCAAGGTGTTGCCGGCCACTTCCAGCGTGACCGTGGCCGCACCGCTCATGAAGGGGCGACGGCTCGGGCGGCCAGCGACTCAGGCCGCCAGCAATCGCAGCGCCGCATCCAGGTGCTCGGTGGGGCTGCGCTTGAAACCGGAGCGCGCGTAGCGTTGCACCCGACCGACCGCGAACGCGGTCAGTACGGAGGCATGCACGTGGGCATCGACGGTCGGCGTGGCCGAGCCGTTGGCATCCGCGATGCTGCGCAGGCTCTGCCGCAGCTGCGACTCGAACCGCTCGAAGAACTGGTTCATGCGCGTCAGGAGGCGGTCGTTCTCGAATACGAGGGCGTCGCCGACCATCACGCGCGCCATGCCCGGATTCTTTTCAGCGAACTGCAGCAAGACGGTCAGCATCTTCGGAACCTGGGCATGGGCCGCGGTTTCACGGTCCTGGATCTGGTTGATCAAGGTGAAGACCGTTTGCTCGATGAACTCGATCAGGCCTTCGAACATTTGCGCCTTGCTGGCGAAGTGCCGATAAAGGGCCGCCTCCGACACCTCGAGGCGGGCCGCCAACGCGGCGGTGGTGACCCGGTCGGCACCCGGCTGCTCCAACATGATGGCCAGGGTCTCGAGTATCTGTACCCGGCGTTCGCCAGGCTTGGGGCGTTTGCGCGTCGGCGCGGCTTCGGACGAAGCGGCGGGGGCTGCGGGGCCGGCGGACGGTGGGACGGGTTCGGCAGCGCTTGCGTCGGAGGGGTGGTTCATCGCAGCGTAAGCAACTGTTGCAGCGTTTTGATTTTGGCATACACGTAGCGAGGATTCGGGCACCCCCGCGGCGTCCCCGGTCCGACACGTCCGTGCCCGGCGGGGCGCGGGGGCGCCGCAGGCGCAGGGTGTCCGCGGTAACGGCCCTGGAGGTAGCGTTGCATCCAGACCGTGCGCATGCCGATCGCGTGCGCGGTTTTCTGGTTGTCCAGCATGTCTTCGACCAGCACGCAGTCGCTCGGCCGAACCCGCAGGCGGGCGGCCACGTGGCGAAACAGGCGGCCGTCCGGCTTGGGCCGGAGTTCACCGAAGATGCGCATGTCCTCGATGCTGAGGACGCCCTCGAAGAACCGCTCCAGCCGCAGCTTGCGCAGCACCCGCAAGGCATAGGCCCGAGGCGCGTTGGTCAGGACGAACTTGCGACCGCGCAGTCGGCCCAGCGCTGCCCGGTCGTGCGGGCTGGTCCGCAGCAGCGCCTCGAGCCCGGGATGTCGATGGGTCTCGGCCAGGAAATGGGCCGTGTCGACGTCGTGGTGACGAATCAGCCCGAGCAGCGTCGCGCCGTAACGACGCCAGTAGTGCGTGCGCAACCGCGCGGCCTCGGCAGGATCGAGGCCGAGCTCGTCGACCATGTAGGCGGCCATCGCCTCGCGCAGCGGCCCGAAGGCGGCGTGGCTCGCGTCGTGCAAGGTATCGTCGAGGTCGAACAACCACACCCGCCGGCCGGTTGGCGACGGCGCATGCTCGGCGACGCCGCGCGCCGACGCCATTCAGCGCGACCGGATCATGGTGCCGTAGGCCTGCTCGGTCAGCACCTCGAGCAGCATGGCATGGGGCACCCGGCCATCGATCACGTGGACGGTGTTGACGCCGTTCTTGGCCGCGTCGAGTGCGGATTGGATCTTCGGGAGCATGCCGCCGCTGATGGTGCCGTCGGCGAACAGGTCGTCGATTTCACGCGCCGAGAGGTCGGTCAGCAGATTGCCGGCCTTGTCGAGCACGCCGGGAATGTTCGTGAGCATCACCAGTTTCTCGGCCTTGAGCACCTCGGCGAGCTTGCCGGCGACGACGTTGGCGTTGATGTTGTAGTTCTCGTTGTCGGCGCCGAAACCGAGCGGGGAGATCACCGGGATGAACTGGTCGTCCTGCAAGGCCTTGACCACGCTCGGGTCGATCGACTCGATCTCACCCACATGGCCGACGTCGTGCACCTTGGTCGGGTCTTTCAGGTCGACCATGCGCAACTTGCGCGCCCGGATCAAGCCGCCGTCGCGACCGGTGAGGCCGACCGCCTTGCCACCGGCGACGTTGATCAGGCCGACGATGTCTTGCTGCACCTGCCCCGCCAGCACCCATTCGACGACTTCCATGGTCTCGTCGTCGGTGACCCGCATGCCCTGGATGAAGGTGCCCTTCTTGCCGAGCTTGGCGAGCGCGTCTTCGATCTGCGGGCCGCCGCCGTGGACCACCACCGGATTGAGGCCGACCAGCTTGAGCAACACCACGTCCTCGGCGAAGTCCTGTTGCAGGGCGGGGTCGGTCATGGCGTTGCCGCCATATTTGATGACGATGGTCTTGCCGTGAAACTTGCGGATATAGGGCAAGGCCTGGGCCAGGATCTCGGCCTTGTCGCGAGGCGAGATGTGGGACAGGTCGGGCGGATCGGCAGCCGGAGCCGGGGTGGCGGGGGCGTCGGGGGTCATGGGCTCGCTTCGGGGTGGGGTCGGGGCATTCTAGGGAGGCACCGAAGAATGCTGCGCAATTCTTCGCTCGGTTTTTGATGGTTCGGGCAGGACCGGCGGGGCCGGATCCTGCCGACAGGGGGCCGCGCTCGTGTTACTCCGCGCGGCCGCGAGAACGCTTTACCCGAGGTAGCGCTGCTCCAGGTGGCGGCGAAAATGGGTGGGGTCCAGGGTCTGGCCGGTGGCGCGGGTTGCCAGTTCTGCGGTGGTCCAGCGGCTCGCCTGGGTCCAGACGTGGTCGCGCAGCCAGTCGAAGACGGGATCGAGTTCGCCGCGCTCGATGCCGGCGTCCAGGTCGGGTTGGGCCGCGCGCAGCGTGGCGAACCACTGGGCCGCGTACATCGCGCCGAGCGTGTAGCAGGGAAAGTAGCCGAACGAGCCGCCGGTCCAGTGCACGTCCTGCAGGCAGCCGTCGCGGTAGTTGCCGCGCGTATCGACGCCCAGCAGGCGCTGCATGCCTTCATCCCAAAGCGCCGGGATGTCTTCGGCGTCGACGCTGCCGTCGATGAGCCGGGTCTCGATGCCGTAGCGCAGGATCACGTGGGCGGGGTAGGTCAGCTCGTCGGCATCGACCCGGATGAACCCCGGCTTGACCCGCGTCATCAGCCGGTGCAGGTTGTCGGGTTCGAATGCCGGCTGGGCTCCGAAATGCTTGCGCAGCAGCGGCGCCAGCAGGCTCGCGAAGGGACGCCCGCGGCCGAGTTGCATCTCGAAGCTCAGGCTCTGGCTTTCGTGGATGCCCATCGAACGGGCGCGTGCCACCGGCTGCCCGAGCCAGGCGCGCGGCAAATTCTGTTCGTAGCGCGCGTGACCGGTCTCGTGGATGGTGCCCATCAGGCTTTGCATCAGGTCGTCTTCGCGGTAGCGCGTCGTCAGGCGCGTGTCCTCGGGAACCCCGCCGCTGAACGGGTGGGCGCTTTCGTCGAGCCGCCCGCGTTCGAAGTCGAACCCCAGCAGCGCCATCACGTCCAGACTCAAGGCGCGCTGCGTCGCCTTGGGAAACGGCCCGGTGGGCGCGATCACGGTTTCCCCGGCCTGCTTGTCGCGCACCTGCGCGACCAGCGCCGGCAACCATTGCTGCAGATCGCCGAAGACGCGGTCGACGTCGGCGCGCGTGGTGCCGGGCTCGTACTGGTCCATCAGCGCGTCGTAGGGGGCCAGGCCGGTCTGGTCCGACAGGCGCTGCGCGACCTCGCGCCCGAGCCGCAACACGTCGCGGAAGTTTTCGAGGAAACCGGCCCAGTCGTTGGCGGGGCGCTGCCGCCGCCAGGCGTGCTCGCAACGTGCGCCGGCGATCGACAAGGCCTCGACCAGGTCGGTCGGCAAGGCGTTGGCGGCGCGCCATTCGCGCCGGATCTCGCGCAGGTTGGCGCGGTGGTGGGAATCGAGGTCTTCGTGCTCGGCGCGCTCGAGCCGATGGGTCAATGCCGGGTCGGTGCGCAGGCCGTGCAGCAGGCCCTGCATCTCGGCCATCGCCGCGGCACGCGCTTCGTTGCCTTGAGGCGGCATCATCGCGGCCTGGTCCCATTGGACGATGGCCTGCAGGTGCTCGAGACGGTGCAGGCGGCTCCAGGCGGCGGTGAGTTCTTGGTAGGCTGAGGTCATGTCGCGAGACTCCGAATCAATCGCTGGGGTGCGTGTGCAGGCCCTCGTGAGGCGCTGGTCGAGTGGCAAGACTACCCCGGCCAGAGACTGAGCACACCGAGGGTCATCGTGACGTAGCGGGCGAGCTTGCCCACCGCCATATAGGCCACGCACGCCCAGAACGGCAGCCGCAGCCAGCCCGCCAGGGCGCACAGTGGGTCGCCGACGACCGGCAGCCAGGCCAGGAGGCAGGCCCGCGGTCCCCAGCGCCGAAGCCAGCGCAGCGCGCGCGCGTCCGGCTCGGGGTGGTGCTTGAACCCTTCGGACGCCCGCTCGTACGCCCGTTCCGCGCCCCGGCCCATCCACCAGGTGAGCGCGCCCCCCAGTGTGTTGCCGAGGGTCGCGACCGCGATCACCGGCAAGAGCATGGCGGGGTTCAATTTCACCAGCCCGATCACCACCGGCTCGGAGCCCAGGGGAATGAAGGTGGCCGACAGGAAGGAGATCACGAAAACCGTCCCGAGGCCGAATGTCGGCAGGGCCAGCAACGCCAGGGTCGAGTCCAGCCATGCGCTCATCGGCGCGCATTATGGAGGCCCGGCGGCGCCCGGGGCCGGCCGTTATACTCCTGCCTCCTTTTTCAGCAGCCGCGATTCCCCCATGCAGATCGGTCACATCGGACTCGCGAATCGCTACTTCGCCGCGCCGATGGCGGGCGTGACCGACCGGCCGTTTCGGCAACTCTGCAAGCGCCTGGGCGCCGGCTACGCCGTGAGCGAGATGGTCACGTCGCGCCGCGACCTCTGGCACAGCCTCAAGACCAGCCGGCGCGCCGACCATGCCGGCGAAGCCGCACCGATCGCGGTCCAGATCGCGGGCACCGATGCCGCGATGATGGCCGACGCCGCGGCCTACAACATCGATCGCGGCGCGCAGATCATCGACATCAACATGGGCTGCCCGGCCAAGAAGGTGTGCAACAAATGGGCCGGTTCGGCCCTCATGCAGGACGAGCGGCTGGCCCTGGCCATCATCGAGGCGGTGGTCGCCGCCTGCCTCCCGCACTCGGTTCCGGTCACCCTCAAGATGCGCACGGGCTGGTGCGCCGCCGAGCGCAACGCGCTGCGCATCGCACGGGCGGCCGAGAACGCCGGCGTGGCGATGGTCACGGTACACGGCCGGACCCGGGAGCAAGGCTACAAGGGCCTGGCCGAATACGACACCGTGGCGGCGGTCAAGGCCGCGCTGCGCATCCCGGTCGTCGCCAACGGCGACATCGACTCGCCCGAGAAGGCCCGGGCGGTGCTCGCGGCCACCGGTGCCGATGCCATCATGGTCGGCCGGGCGGCGCAAGGTCGGCCCTGGATTTTCCGGGAGATCGCTCATTTCATCGAGACCGGCGAGCAACTGCCGGCTCCGGAGGTGGTGCAGGTCAAGGCCTGGCTCCTCGAGCACCTGGAGGACCACTACGGCCTCTATGGCGAATACGCCGGTGTGCGCACCGCCCGCAAGCACATCGGTTGGGCCGTGTGCGACCTGCCCGGGGGCGCGTCGTTCCGCGCCCGAATGAACCTGCTCGAGACCTGTCGAGCCCAGGTCGGCGCGGTCGCCGAGTGGTTCGACACCCTGGCGCTCGACCATGGCCGCCTGCCGCGTGCCAGCCGCGCCGAACCGCCCCAGCAGGAAGAAGAAACCTACGCATGAAAAAAGCGACCCACATCGAAGAATGCGTGCGCGAGAGCCTGGAGATCTACTTCAAGGATCTGCGTGGGGTCGAGCCCGCCGCGATGTACGAGATGATCCTCGGCGTGGTCGAAAAGCCCCTCCTCGACGTCGTCATGAAGCATGCCGAGGGCAACCAGAGCCGCGCCGCCGAATGGTTGGGCATCAACCGCAACACGCTGCGCCGCAAACTGCTCGATCACAAGCTCCTCAAATGACCGCCACCGCCACCTCCCCTGCCCTGACCGCCCTGCTCTCGGTTTCCGACAAGACCGGCGTGCTCGATTTCGCCCGCGCCCTGAACACGCTCGGGGTGCGCTTGCTGTCCACCGGCGGCACCGCCAAGTTGCTCGCCGAGGCCGGCTTGCCGGTCACCGAGGTCGCCGACCACACGGGTTTTCCAGAGATGCTCGACGGCCGTGTCAAGACCTTGCACCCGACCGTCCACGGCGGCCTGCTCGCGCGCCGCGACCGGCCCGACCACCTGGCCGCGATCGCGGTGCACGGCATCGCCCCGATCGATCTGCTGGTGGTCAATCTCTACCCTTTCGAGGCCACCGTCGCCCGACCCGGCTGCACGCTCGAAGACGCGATCGAGAACATCGACATCGGCGGCCCGGCAATGGTGCGGTCGGCCGCGAAGAACTGGAGAGACGTCGCGGTGCTGACCGACGCCTCGCAATACCCCCAGGTGCTCGCCGAATTGAGCGCCGGCGGTGCGGTCGGGAGTGCGACGCGGTTCGCCCTGGCGGTCGCCGCGTTCAACCGGATCGCAGCCTACGACGGCGCGATCAGCGACTACCTGTCGGCCTGCCAGGCCGACGGCACGCGCGCCGAATTCGCGGCGCAGGTCAACCCGCTATACGTGAAGTTGCAAGACTTGCGCTACGGCGAAAATCCCCACCAGCGCGCGGCCTTCTACCGTGACCCGAACCCGGCGCCCGGGTCCCTGGTCACGGCCCGCCAACTGCAGGGCAAGGCGCTCAGCTACAACAACATCGCCGACGCCGACGCCGCCTGGGAATGCGTCAAGAGCTTCGATCCGGCAGCCGACGGTGCGGCCTGCGTGATCGTCAAGCACGCCAACCCGTGCGGCGCCGCGCTCGGCGCGAACGCCGCGGAGGCCTACGCCAAGGCCTTCAAGACCGACCCCACCTCGGCCTACGGCGGCATCATCGCCTTCAACTGCGCCCTCGACGGTGCCGCGGCCGCCCTCGTGGCCAAGCAATTCGTCGAGGTGCTGATGGCGCCGAGCTTCACGCCCGAAGCGCTGGCGCTGTTCGCGGCCAAGCCCAACACCCGGGTGCTGCAGATCGGCTGGCCGTCCGGCGGCACCACCGACCGCGAACGCGGCTGCAATACGCTCGACATGAAACGCATCGGCTCGGGCCTGCTGGTCCAGACGGCCGACAACCATGTCCTCGGCGCCGCCGACCTGCGTTGCGTGACGACCCGCCAGCCCACTCCCGAGCAACTGACCGATCTGCTGTTCGCCTGGAAGGTCGCGAAGTTCGTGAAAAGCAACGCGATCGTGTTTTGCGGCGGCGGCATGACGCTCGGCGTCGGCGCCGGCCAGATGAGCCGGGTCGACTCGGCCCGGATCGCGAGCATCAAGGCGGGCAACGCAGGGCTGACCCTGCAAGGCTCGGCGGTCGCGAGCGATGCGTTCTTCCCGTTCCGCGACGGCCTCGACGTGGTGATCGATGCGGGCGCCCAGTGCGTGATCCAACCCGGCGGCTCGATGCGCGACGACGAGGTGATCGCGGCCGCCGACGAGCGCGGGATCGTCATGATGCTGACGGGGGTCCGGCATTTCCGGCACTGATCCTGCCGCGCGTTCCCTCGGGTTCGAGGGGCACGCGACATGACGCTGCGCATCCTTGGCATCGACCCTGGATTGCGGGTGACCGGCTTCGGCGTCATCGAATCGGCCGGGGCCCGGCTGCACTATGTCGCGAGCGGCACGATCAAGACCGAGACCGCCGTCGGCGGCTCGCTGCCGCAACGTCTGAAAGTGATCTTCGACGGCGTGCGCGAGGTCGCGCGCCGCTATGAGCCGACCTGCGCCTCCGTCGAGATCGTCTTCGTCAACGTCAATCCGCAGTCGACGCTGCTGTTGGGCCAGGCCCGCGGGGCGGCCCTCACCGCACTCGTGAGCGTCGAGCTGAGCATCGCCGAATACACCGCGCTGCAAATGAAGAAGGCGATCGTCGGCCAGGGCCAGGCCAGGAAGGAACAGGTGCAAGAGATGGTCAAGCGCCTGCTGGACCTGCCGGGCCTGCCCGGCAAGGACGCCGCCGATGCGCTCGGACTCGCCATCTGCCACGCTCACGCCGGCGCTTCGCTCGCCGCCCTGACCCGGGCCACGACCCTGGCGCCGCGCAGTCACGCGCAGTATCGGCGCGGTCGGAGCTATTGAACCCCGGGCCTGCGTCCCGCGTCGTGCGCTTGCGGCGACAATCGCCGCCATGTACGCCCTCTATGAAGACGCCGGGAAATTTTTCGCCGGCCGCGTGATGTCCGAAGCCGACACCTCGATGCAGGTCGAGCTCGACTCCGGCAAGCGCGTCAAAGTCAAGGCAGCCAACGTGCTGCTCACATTCGACCAGCCCCAGCCGGCCCAGTTGATCGCCTCGGCGCAGGCCATCGCCAAGGACATCGACCTCGACCTGGCCTGGGAATTCGCACCGGAGGCCGAGTTCGGCTTCAAAGACCTGGCGCGTGAATATTTCGAGCCGGGCGCGGGGCTCGACAAGCAGGCCGCGGCGCTGTTCCGCCTTTTCGAGGCCCCGCATTATTTTCGGCGCCTGGGCAAAGGCAACTTTCGCAAAGCCCCCGAGGAAACCGTCAAGGCGGCACTCCTGGGCATCGAGCGCAAGAAGCAGATCGCCGCGCAGATCGATGACTGGGCCGCCGAACTCGTGCGTGGCGGCTGCCCGGCGCCGGTGCGCGAGCAACTCTACAAGTTGCTCTTCAAGCCGGACAAGAACGCGCCCGAGTACAAGGCCGTGGTCGAAGCCGCACGGCGAGCGCAGCAGGCGCCGCTCGACGTGCTGAAGGCGGCCGGCGCGATCGATTCACCCTACCAGTTCCACTGGCGCCGCTTCCTGTTCGAGAACTTCCCAAAGGGCACCGGCTTTCCTGCCCTCCAAGCGCCGACCATCAAGGAGGCGCTTCCCCTCGCCGCGGCGCAGGCGTTTTCGATCGACGATTCGCAGACCACCGAGATCGACGATGCACTGTCGGTCCAGGGCCTGGGCAGCGGCACGGTCACTTTCGGCGTCCACATCGCGGCGCCCGGGTTGGCGTTCGCACCCGACAGCGCGCTCGACCAGGTGGCGCGGGCGCGGCTCTCGACCGTCTACATGCCGGGCCACAAGCTGACGATGCTGCCCGACGACGTGGTGCAGACCTACACGTTGATGGCAGGGCGCGATTGCCCCGCGGTGTCGCTCTATGTCGAGCTGGACGAAGCGACGTTGGCGGTGACCCGCACCGAGACCCGGCTCGAACGCGTGCCGATCGTCGCGAACCTGCGTCACGACCTGCTCGACGGGGTGATCACGGAGGCCACCTTGAGCGGACAGGCGCCGGCCGACTATGCCTTTGCCGGCGAACTCGGCTTCGCCTATCGCCTCGCCCGGCATCTGAAGGCGCAGCGCGAAGTCGTGCGCGGCAAACCGGAAAACTTCAATCGGCCCGACTACAACTTTCGGATCGAGCGACCCGAGGGTGGCGAGCCGCAGGGGACCGAACGGGTCGTCATCACGACCCGCCAGCGCGGCTCGGCCCTGGACCTGATCGTCGCCGAAGCGATGATCCTGGCCAACAGCACGTGGGGGGCATGGATCGCCGATTGCGGCGTGCCGGGCATCTACCGCAGCCAGGCCAGCATGGCACCGGGGGTGAAGGTGCGCATGGGCACCAAGCCCGCCCCGCACGCCGGCATGGGCGTGGCCCAATATACCTGGGCGACCTCGCCGCTGCGGCGCTATGTCGACCTGGTCAACCAGTGGCAATTGATCGCCTGCGCGCGCCACGGCCGGACCGCCGCACTCGCCGCTCCGTTCAAGCCCCGCGATGTGCAGCTCTTCGCGATCATCTCGGCGTTCGACGCGGCCTACGCCGCCTACAACGGCTTCCAGCAGGCGATCGAGCGCTACTGGACGCTGCGCTCGCTCGCGCAGGACGACATCGGCGAACTCGACGCCGTGGTCATGAAGGACGGCCTGGTGCGCGCCGACACCCTGCCGCTGGTGTTCCGCGCCACCGGCGCCGACAACCTGCCGCGGGGCGCCCACGTGCGGGTGCGCGTCGCGGGGGCCGACCTCCTCACCCTCGACCTGCACGCCGCCGTGATCGCGCGGCTCGACGACACGACCGACACCACCACGCCCGAGGCCGAAAC